>JAHEER010000047.1 GCA_024640625.1 Desulfobulbaceae bacterium | reverse complement strand
CGGCTTAATTCATACCATTGCTCAGCTCGCAGACTTTTGTGCAAACTACAAAGCGCTACCAACCCTTGGATTTACCCATTACCAGCCCGCTCAGCCGACCACTGTGGGAAAAAGAAACACTATATATATCAATGACTTAATGGTCGATTTGCAGAATCTCGATCATTTCGTTGTTAACATGGCAGCCCGAGGTGCCAAAGGTACGGTTGGCACCCAGGCTACGTTTCTTGAACTTTTCAAGGGTGATCATCAAAAAGTTCGGCAGCTCGATCAGTTGGTCGCAGAAAAGCTTGGCTTTGAGAAATCCATCCCAGTTACCGGCCAGACCTATAGCAGAAAACTCGACATTAAGCTTGCCGAAGTACTCGCCGGTATTGGGGCCTCCGCCCATAAATTTGCGGTTGACCTGCGCTTACTTTCGAACCTGAAAGTTCAGGAAGAACCGTTTGCCGCGAAGCAGACCGGCTCATCGGCCATGGCTTATAAGAGAAACCCCATGCGCTCTGAGCGTATGACCGGACTGGCCAGAAAACTGATGGGACTGGTACCCGACTTTTATGCAACCTACGCTAACCAATGGTTCGAGCGCACCCTGGATGATTCAGCCATCCGCAGAATGGACATTCCGCAAACCTTTCTGCTCACCGATGCAATATTAAAGTTGTTTGTCAATATTACATCTAAAATGGTTGTATATAGGCATCAAATAACAAAAATGCTGAGTGCTGAATTACCTTTCATGGCCACCGAGAAAATCCTCATGGAGGCTGTGGAAAAAGGCAAGTCGCGGCAGGAAATGCATGAAGTGATCAAAGAGCATTCCCTCGCGGCAGGAAAAGTGGTCAAGGACCAAGCTGGCGAAAATGACCTGCTGCAAAGGCTTGGTGAAGATGAAAGAGTGCCATTCTCTCACGAAGAGTTGCTGGGGATGACTGAGAACATTTTGCAATTCACCGGTCGAGCCGAACAGCAGACCGAAGAGTTCCTCAGCGAGATTGTCTATCCGTTGCTGAATGAGAACAAGGATAAACTACAGACGGTTGATGCCGAACTCAGCGTATAGTAAGAATGATCCCTGAAAGTAACCGTCTGCTCGACACTTACTACCGTATCGCCCCGGAACGGTTTCACTATCTTAAATTCATTCTTGAAGGGTACGACAACCTGGCGGTGCTTTCCTCAGTCTCCAGCCGACAGGGAGTGATTCGGGTGAAATGCAGTCCTGAGTCCCTCCCCGAACTGCTCCAACTTTTGGCCCATATTGCGCCAGAAATTAAACGGCCCTGCTTCTGAGCAAGCCATCCAAAAGCTGTACTTCATGAATAAAAATTCGTTTTATATCAAAACATTTGGCTGTCAAATGAACATCCGGGACAGTGAAATAATGGCTCAGAAGCTTTCAGAAACAGGCTATATCGAAACATCTGCGCCAGATGACGCCGCCCTTATAATTCTCAACACCTGCTCGGTTAGAGGCAAGGCCGAGCAGAAAGTTTTCAGCATGCTCGGCTCATTGAGAAAACTGAAGCAGAAGAACCCCGAACTGAAAATCTGCGTGGCCGGCTGTGTGGCCCAGCAGGAGGGGCAGAAGATCATCGACCGCATGGAGCACGTCGATCTGGTTATTGGTACTCAGCATATTTATAACATATCTGAATTACTAAGTAAATCAACCAATAGCAAGACAGCGATCAACCTCTCCGACTCCTATGAAATACCCAGATACATTCCCCATGTTGGTGGCTCCCCTGCCCTGCACGACACGGGGGCACAGGATGAGCAATTCAGCAAATTTGTTACCATCATGCAGGGCTGCAATAATTTCTGCACCTATTGCGTAGTTCCCTATACCAGGGGGCGCGAAGTTTCACGGAGAGCGGCCGACATCGTCAATGAAATCCAGACCCTCGTGAACGGAGGAGTGGTGGAAATCACCCTGCTTGGGCAAAATGTAAACTCGTACGGTTCTACCAACCAGGTTATCGACAACCCAGCACCCTACTCTTTTTCCGATCTCCTGGCTGACGTCGCAAAAATAGAAGGCCTGGAGCGTCTGCGCTTCACGACTTCGCATCCCAAAGACCTGTCGGAACGGTTGATCGAATGTTTTGATCTGCTGCCCAACCTCTGTCCCCAGATTCACCTGCCAGTGCAGTCCGGGTCGGATCGTATTTTAAAACGGATGAATAGAAAATACACCATAGCCAACTATCTGGAAAAGGTTGAGCGGCTCAAGTCGATCCGTCCCGACATAGCCATCACCACTGATATAATCGTTGGTTTTCCCGGTGAAACTGAAGCGGATTTTCAGCAAACCATGAACCTTCTGGAAACCGTGAGGTACCACGGTTCGTTCTCGTTCAAATATTCTGACCGGCCTGAAACGAGAGCGGCGGATCTTGATGGCAAGCTGTCGGAGGAAGAAAAAGGAAGACGGCTGCAGCAGTTTCAGAAGCGGCAGGACGAAATCAGCCTCGAGAGAAATCGTGAATATCTCGGATCGACTTTATCGATTCTGGTTGAAACCAATAGCGGCGGAAAAATGATGGGCAGAACCGTGACCAATCACATCGTTCACGTGGAACGGGCGCCTCTCGATATGGTGCCGGGAACTTTCGCCCCGGTTGAGATTATCCATGCCGGGCAGCATTCGCTCAAGGGCGCGCTGACACCCGGTCAGCCTTGATCATTATTGTCGTCTTCAACGGCAGCGGAAACCGATTCTGTGTCGAACTGTTCGCCGTTTCCTGCCAGGGTCTCGGTCGGCGACTCGAGGCCAGGCAGACTCGCCGCCGCTCGCTCCTTGAGCACCCGCTCTGTTGATTCCACCACCCGCCGCGCCACCCTGGGCGAGACCCGCTTCCCTTTCGCAGAGGCCCCTTTGATCAGGTACTGATCAAAATCGATTTCCACGATATTGGACCTGGCCCGACGCGATGGCACAAGACTGACGCGGGCATGCTTATTCTCGCCAAGCAGCAGCAATAGAATTCGTGAGCGCTTGTGAGGTGGAAAAAGATGGTATTCTTTTTCAAGAATGAACTTGGGCGATTTGAACCGCTTCACATAAGCGAGGTTTTCTGCGCCGTCGCGATAAACTATATTGAATATCTGCTTTTTCTTGAAGACCGCACCATATTCAAGCTCTTCGCCAACAAACAGTTTTTCAGGTACCGGCACCACTTTATATGCACCGGAACTGAAAATCAGCAACAGCCGGTCGTATTCTGAACAGGGGAAGGCGATGTCGTTCTGCTCGTCCTCGGCTTTGATCGTGTGTCCGATAAATCCGCTTTCCCGATTGTAGCCCACGATTAAATTGGACAGCGCCACCTTGCTCGCCTTGACCTCGGAAAATTCAGTGATTTGAGTAAGCCGCGGGTGGTCTTCTCCGTAAGAATCAAGGAGTTTCTCAAGGTAGGTGATGGTGTAGCCGACAACATCTTGTAAACTAGTCTGGATATCCTTGATGTCCTTTCGGATCGCCCGTATTTCTCTAGCCTGGCGTTCGATATCGTAGCGCGAAATCCGCTTGATTCTGATCTCCAGCAAGCGCTCGATATCTTCACGGGTGAGAGGCTGCTCCAATTTCTTTAGATACGGCTGCAGCGACTCGTCAACGGTGGAGACGACTCGTTCATAAGTGGTCACCTCCTCAATCTCTTTGTACAGACGCTCTTCAATGAAGATCTGCTCCAGCAGCCGAGCATGGAGTTTCTGGGATAGTCGGGCGAGATCAATTTCCAGTTCCCTGGTAAGATCAGCCACAAGTTTTTCGGTATTGAAGCGAATCACCTCGTCGACGGTGCCTGTTTCAGGCAGATTTCCGCGAATAAGTGTGAGATTGGTATTGAGCGACATTTCGCAGTCGGTGAAGGCGTAGAGCGCCTTGATCGTGTCTTTGGCGTAGATGTTGCGCGGCAGTTTTATCTCGATCTCCACCTCTTCTGCCGTGTAATCGCTGATCGACAGAATCTTTATTTTGCCGCTCTTGGCCGCCTTCTCGATGGAGTCTATTAGCGAGGTGGTGGTTGTGCCGTAGGGAATCTCGGTTATGGTGATGGTTTTCTCATTTTTCTCACCGATCCTTGCCCGACATCGGACCTTGCCGTTGCCCTGTTCGTAGTCGGTGACATCGATCATCCCTTTCTGGGGAAAATCGGGAAAAATTTCGAATTCTTCTTCCCGCAGAATGGCAATCTGGGCCTGGAGAAGTTCGCAGAAGTTATGGGGAAGAATACGGGTGGCCATGCCGACGGCTATTCCCTCGGCACCTTGGAGCAGCAGCAGCGGAATCTTGGCCGGCAGGGAGACCGGTTCTGTTGTTCTGCCGTCGTATGATTCAACGTATTCGGTTAGGTCCCTGTTGAACAGCACCTCGAGGGCAAGCGGCGAAAGCCGGCATTCGATATAGCGGGCTGCTGAAGCCTGATCGCCGGTGAAAATGTTGCCGAAATTTCCCTGTCGGTCGATGAGAAACCCCTTGTTGGCCAGATTAACCAGGGCGGCAAAAATAGAGGCATCACCGTGGGGGTGCAGCTTCATAGTCTCACCAACGACATTGGCGACCTTATGGTAGCGGCCGTCATCCATATTGTGCAAAGTCTGCAGGAGGCGGCGCTGCACCGGCTTCAACCCGTCTTCGATGGCGGGGATCGCCCTCTCTTTTATGACATAGGAAGTATATTCGAGGAAATTGGTATCGAAAAGTTTGTGTAGTCTGCCGGTCTGCTCACTCATTTAACGTCTTGTTTCCTTACCTGATCAACTAGATTAGATGTTCCATGATATATTGTTTGCGTTCCGGCGTGTTCTTGCCCATGTAAAAGGACAGCACCTTCGAAACCTGGCTAACGCTGTCGATGGTCACATTACGCAACCGGATATCGCCGTAAATGAACTGCTTGAACTCCCTGGGACTGATTTCGCCGAGTCCTTTGAACCTGGTGGTTTCAACCCGCAATTTCTGTTTGCCCCTGCCCTGGAGCTTCTTGGTCGCCGCTTCCTTCTGCTTGTCCGAGTAGCAGTAGATGGTCTCCTTCTTGTTGCGTACCCTGAAAATCGGTGTTTCGAGAATATAGATGTGACCGAGTTTTACCAGAGGTTCAAAATAGTGCAGGAAGAAAGTGAGCAGTAGATTTCTGATGTGCAGACCGTCCACGTCGGCATCGGTGGCGATGATGACCTTGTCGTAGCGCAGGTCGGAGATCGACTCTTCGATATTCAGGGCCTGCATCAGCGAGTACATCTCGTCGTTTTTGTAGAGCAGGTTGAGTTTCTGGCCAAGCACATTCATCGGTTTGCCTTTCAACGAAAAAACCGCCTGGGTCATGGGATCCCTGGAAGAGACGATGGAGCCGGCCGCAGATTGACCTTCGGTAATGAAAATCATATTCTCCTGACCAGGTTTGGATGGTTTGCCGCGGGACGGGTGGTATTTGCAGTCTTTAAGCTGGGGGATCTTGATTGCTACTTTTTTTGCTTTGGCACGTGCTTCCTTGCGGACCGACTGCAGCTCCTTTCTGACTTTTTCATTTCTGAGGATCTTGCCAATAAGCACCTCGGCCCGTTCGCTGTTCTTGTAGAGTTCGGAGGAGACCGCATCCTTCACCTGATTGACGATCCATGATCGAACTTCGGTATTGCCAAGTTTGTTTTTGGTCTGGGATTCGAAAACCGGCTCTTTTATTTTAACCGCCATGGTGCCGACGATCCCGTCTCTCACATCTTTATTGATGAATTTTTTAGAAGAGAATTCATTGATTCCCTTAAGAATGCCTTCGCGAAAAGCTGAGAGGTGGGTTCCCCCTTCACTGGTGTAGGTGCCGTTTACAAATGAATAATAAGAATCGCCGTAGGAATCGGTATGGGAAAAAGCAAACTCGAGGGTTTGATCTTTGTAGTAGATCGGTTCGTAGAGATTGTCACCGTCAAGTTCGGTGCTCAGCAGGTCGAACAGTCCGTTGGTGGAATAGAACAGGTTTTTGTTATAGTAAATTTTAAGCCCGGCGTTGAGATAGACGTAGCGCCAAAGTCTTTTCTCCAGAAACGATTCATCAAAGCGATAATCACCGAACAACTCATGATCGGGGAGAAACTCGATAAGCGTTCCGTCCTTCTCCTCGGTTTTACCCTGTTTCTTGCCGCTCAGAACCCCTTGTCTGAATTCGGCAGAAGCGAATTTGCCTTCTCTGAAAGCGGTCACTTTGAAGTAGTCGGACAGCGCATTAACCGCTTTGGTGCCCACCCCGTTCAAGCCAACTGAAAACTGGAATACGTCGGTGTTGTATTTTGCTCCCGTGTTGATAACAGAGACGCATTCAATGATTTTACCCAGCGGAATGCCCCGCCCGAAATCACGAACCCTGGTGAGACCGTTTTCCTCCACCTCGATATAGATTCGTTTTCCCGCGCCCATGATGAACTCATCCACGGCATTGTCGATCACTTCCTTGAGTAGAATATAGATGCCGTCATCCTGATGTGAACCGTCACCGAGACGGCCGATATACATACCGGGCCGTTTCCTGATATGTTCCAGCGAACTCAGGGTTTTTATCTTGCTTTCATCATAAATCTCTGCTGATCTGAGCATGGCGGCGAATATCGATAATGTTAGTCTGAATGGATTGGCGGCATATTATTTTATTTGTGGTCTTTGCGCAATAGACCTGCTGAGCAAAACTTCATCAGTTTCTCGCATCAAATCCTCATAACCCTTTCACAGTCTGGACAAATCCAGGTTGGCCCATTGCTTATTCCCCACTTGTTTTCCTCAAAACACTCAGGACAAATTTGAAATCCGCATGGACAATTCCAACAGAATGGCTTCTGGGTGCGACAGCAGTGGCAGATATAATCGCCCAGCTTGCGGCGGCGATACCCCTTTTTCTGATTAGCGCTCATAATTCAATTCTTCTCTCATCCAGTCGGCATACTCACGATCCACCTCCAGCGCATCAGTGGCAATGATTTCCGGCACCTCATAAGGGTGAACCAAGCGAATTGCCGCAACCAATCGGTCAAACAGCCTCCGGTCGCTTTTCATACTCAGTAGATACTCGCTGTCACTGGTTATCTGCCCTTTCCACCAGTAGAGACTGGTCATCTGCGGATGAATATGCACACAGGCCGCCAGTCTCTCCTCCAGTACCCGCTCAGCTATTTCGCGGGCAGCCTTTTCCTGGTCAACGCTTGTCGTCACCACAACAGGTTTGAGGTCATGCATGGTTTCTCCTCATCTCGCTAAAGTTGAACGTCCTTATCTAATCCTCTCGTCACGGTTTTTCGTAAGCTTTACATTTTTACCCCTCACGGACAAGATGAAATATGGTACAATCTCGTTCCGACCATAACATCACAGTAGCGAGCGAGGGAGAACGAATGCTGTTTGTCATTGATATCGGTAATACTCACACCGTTGCCGGTCTAATAGTGGACGGAAGTATTTCCCGCCAATGGCGGATTAAAACCGATGGCGCCATGACCGCTGATGAGCTTGCCATCATGTATCACAACCTGTTTGCCATGGCGCGAGTCGATTGCAGCCTGGTTTCTTCCGTGGTCATGTCCAGCGTGGTACCCCAGCTGGAATCGGCTTACTTTCATTGCTGTTCCAGTCTCTTCAAGGACACCGAGGGGTTTGAACTGATTAACGTCTGCAGCGCAGAGGTTGCCGATATCATCACCGTAAAATTAACCAATCCGGACGAAGTCGGGGCCGATCGGCTGGTTAATGGAATCGCTGCTTTCCACCTGTGCCGCTCCAACGCCATAGTCATCGATTTCGGCACGGCCATCACTTTTGACTGTATTTCCGAGCGCTGTGAATATCTCGGTGGTCTCATTCTGCCCGGGCTCAATGTCTCCCTTGGGGCACTCAGCCAGAAGGCAGCGAAACTGCCGCAGATAGATCTCCGAATTCCGCCTGAAAAAGTGATCGGTACCAGCACCGTGAGCGCCATGAAAAGTGGCGTCCTCTTTGGTTACGGAGCAATGATTGAAGGATTGATCCAACGGGTTTCTGAGGAAATGAACCAGACCGGCTACCCCGACCCGGCGGTCATAGCGACCGGCGGTATGGCGGGGCTATTACTCGACTATTCACCATCCATTCAACGCATTGAAGCCAATCTTACCCTCACCGGTTTGGGTATTATCCATCAGCTCCTCACGTCTCGGGCATGACCAGACTCCCCTCTCCTCTTGAATCAGGCGATCTTATTGGTGTGGCGGCGCCAGCCGGATACCTTGCTGAGCATGAACGGTACCACAGGGGCTGCGAACTCATCAGGGATATGGGGTTTGAAATTCACGAAGCTGACAAGAAATGGCCAGGATACGGCTATCTTGCCGATACCGATGCCGCCAGAATCAAGGAGCTGCATCGTCTCTGGGAAAGACAAGAGATCAAGGCCATCTTCTGTCTCCGAGGCGGCTTTGGTTCTCTTCGCCTGCTGACCCATCTCGACCTCGATCTGTTCCGCGCCCAGCCCAAAATATTCATCGGTTTCTCAGATATTACCATACTTCATAACCACATAATCGACAAAACCGGCACCATGTGCCTGCACGGTCCCGGACTGGCAGCCCTGACCGATTGCGATCAGCCAAGTCAGGAGCGGCTTTTTCACTGCCTCACAGGCGACTGGCATCGAAACCTCAAGGAGAATATCGAAGTAGTCAGACCATCCGCTCCAGTAAGAGGCTCTCTTATGGGCGGCAACCTGTCCAGTCTCGTAACCCTGCTGGGAACTCCCTGGTTTCCCCGTCTGGAAGGCGCCATTCTGCTGCTCGAAGATGTCAACGAACCACTCTACCGGCTTGACAGACTTTTGACCCAGTTGTGGTTAAGCGGTGAGGTAAACGAAATAAATGGAGTCATCCTCGGACAGTTCAGTGACGACACCGTCAAAGCGGTGGACAGAATGAGAAGAAATGAATTCGTCTGGGCCAGGGTCGCCGAGTTGACGGCTGCAAAACCGGTTCCGATATGGGGCAATTTCCCGATTGGCCATTGCCGCAGAAACCTGACGGTGCCACTTGGAGCCCCTGTTACCATGGACAGCGACACCGGTACCTTGCACTTCTTTGAACAATAACAAGGTGATTGACTTCACCCTGCGAAAATTGTATAAATGGTGATCATCCGAAACTTTCTTTTAATCTTCAACTATAGGTTATCATTGTATGTTTACGGCGACCAGAAAATTCATTATTGCTTCCGTCCTGCTCTCCTTTCTCAGTTTGTTTATCGTTTCCGGGGCTTTTTGCGCTGAATACGTCAGCGTCAAAGGAGACAACGTAAACGTTAGAACCGGAGCCGGAACTAATTATGAAGTCTCGATGGAGCTTTTTCAAGGTTACCCCTTGAAGGTTGTATCGACCCAGGGTGAGTGGTTGAAGATCGTCGATTTCGAGAACGACTCGGGCTGGATTCACCAGTCGCTCGTCACCGAAGGCAATACCGTTATTGTCAACGGCAACAAAAGCGTCAACATGAGAGCTGAGCCCTCAACCAGCAGTGCGATCATCGCCACCGTCGATCGGGGCGTAGTGCTTACCAGACTTGAAACCCAGGGCAAATGGCTCAAGCTCAAACACTCCACCGGTCTCATCGGCTGGATTTACCAGCCGCTGCTCTGGCCCTGATCTTTTATCAGCCCGCCCCTCCGGTGATCTCACTAATCCTCTGATCCAACGGCAGTGGAAGACGAACGCTCTTTCCCGCCTTGTTGCGGAACAGGAGGTGCGCGGTTTCAACTGCATAGAGAAAAAGATTGCGGGTAAGTCTTACATCCTCTTGGCAGTAGTCAGCAATCTCCCGCAGTTTTCCCTCTTTATACCAGGCCAGCGCCTGGATTCCGTCAGCTGATTTCTTACTCCCCAGCGTCTCTTCGATCACTCGGTTCAGACTGAGCCGATAACCGAGTCGGTTGTGAATCTCTTCGAGGAGATCAAGGGTTGGCAGCGCCTGAAGGTTCTCCCTTGTATAGGGTGTCAGTACCACATAGTCGAACCTTTTGCAGTTATAGCCCACCACCAGCTGGCAGCTGAAAAGATGTTCTAGCAAACGGTCGATTTCATCCTCGAAGTAGGTCACAAAACCATCGAGCTGCGAATCATAGATCACCCCGACCGACACTCCCATTCTGTGGGCCATGCTCCAGCCGCCCGATTCAATGGCAGAACGCTGGGTTTCTAAATCAAATACACAATAGTGATCAGGCAAGGCGTCAAGGCCCATGACCGACGATTCACTATTTTGACTAGGCTGATCGGTTTTGACGGGGAAAGAGGTATTTATAGGAGGCGGCGATTCATTGTGTTGAAACTTTGGGCTGTTGATCACCGACTCGAGCAGCGTGAGGCTGGCCTGCTTGTCGATGGGACGGTTACCGGAGCCGCACTTCGGGGAATGGACGCATGAAGGACAACCGGTTTCACAGGGGCAGGAACGAATTGTTCTCAGCGTTTCTGCAAGAAGATTTTCAATCAACTGGTAGGCTTCTTCACTGAGTCCGGCGCCGCCACCGTAGCCGTCGTATATAAATACCGAGGCACTATCGGTCTGGGGGTGATGGGGACAGGAAATGCCGCCGATATCGTTGCGGTCACAGAGGATCAAGAGCGGAAACATGGCGATCATGGCGTGCTCAAGCGCATGAATCGCGCCCATGAAGTGCATCTTTTTGTCTTCGAGATTGACCCGTTGATCCTCGGTGAGATCAAGCCATAATCCCTCTGTTTCGATAATCTGCTCGGGAAGCTCTAGAGGATAGGTGGAAGCAACCCTTAGAGTAAAATTGTTGATTTTTGAATATCCGGTTACCTGTTCCACGACTTTGAGCCGTCCCCACGATACGCGGCAGCCAAAAACCAGCTTGCTGTCATATCGTTCCAGGATCTCAGTTTCCTTGTGCACGTGGGCTCTGGTGTGAAAATTTGAGCGAAACTCGCCCACCACCACCTCTCTGCCGTCGATGTCGAGATGGTCCACCAGCAGTATTCTCGAGTGATGCAGATATACCGCGCCAGGATGGGCTTCTTTCATTGCCCTGCCAGCATCGATTTCACCAATGATTTCTCCGCTTGCCCGATCTATGATCGCAAGCTGTATCCCGCCTCCCCTGAGACTGATTTGATTCTGGGGCTTTTTCCGGCTGGCATACCAGCGCTCGCCACTGGCATCCTGGTGGAGGATTGACTGGTGGGTGAGAAGATCGATCTGAGTTTTAATGTGCGCCGCTGATCTCACCAGTTTTTCTCCCCTGGAGATGGATATCTCCGCCGCGGCGCAATGAATGTGCTGCCCGGAAATTCTGGAATTGAAAGGATTCAGCGGAGCATGCTCGGGCTCCCTGGAAAAAAAATCCTCTGGATTTCTCATGAAATACTGGTCCAGCGCATCTTCGCCGCCCACCATTATCACGGCCGACTCAGATGATCGTCGCCCCACTCTGCCGCTGCGCTGCCAGGTGGCCATTATAGAGCCGGGATACCCGACAAGAATGCACAGATCCAGATCACCGATATCAATCCCCAACTCGAGAGCAGACGTCGAGATGACCCCTAGCAGTTCTCCGGATGCCAATCGTTTTTCGATGATACGCCGGTCTTCCGGCAGGAAGCCTGCGCGATAAGAGCTCAGCCGGTCGGCTAGTGTTCCGACACGGGACCGAGTCCACATGGTGATGAGTTCGGTCATCTTGCGCGATTTGGTGTAGACTATGGTTCTCAATCCCCTCTTCAGGGCTGCTTCGAGAAGCTGGGCGGTGGTGTGTGCCGCACTGTCCCAGGGGTTGAGAAACAGTATATGTTTTTTCCCTGTCGGCGCGCCGCTTTCCGTTACTACCTGCACGTCTCTGCCAATAAGTTTGGCGCCCAGCTGTCCAGGATTTCCCACGGTTGCCGAGAGCATCACGAATGAGGGATTAGCCCCATAATGGTCGGCTATTCTGCTCAGTCTTCGCAGCACCCATGCCATGTGGGCACCAAAGAGCCCGCGATAGGTATGAATTTCGTCTATGACCACGTATTTGAGAGCGCGGAAGAATTCGCTCCAGCTGTCATGATAGGAAAGTATGGACAGGTGAACCATGTCCGGGTTGGTTATCAGCACTGCTGGCGGATTCTTTCTTAGCCTGCTGCGCTGGTGGGGCTTGGTGTCTCCATCATAGACTGCGCAGAAGCCGCTGTCTTTTTCCCCATCATCGGTGCTGGCAGAGTAGAACCGAGACAGCGACTTGTGCTGATCCTGTGCCAAGGCCTTGAGAGGAAAAAGATAGAGTGCACGCGACTCAGGCTCTTCAAAATAGCGCTGCAGGGTCGGGATGTGGTAGATTAAACTCTTGCCAGAGGCGGTTGGTGTTGCCACAACCACGTCATTCCCCTGTTGAATCAACTCCACAGCCTTGGCCTGATGGGAGTAGAAACCGGAGAAGTTGTGCTTCTTCAGGGCCCGAATGATACGTGGATGCAGAGTGGTCCGCACGGTTTCATAGACGGCCGGAATTGGTTCGATGGTCTTGTGCGAGACAATCTGAATGCCGAATTTGCGAGACGATTTGAGGGCCGCTATATACTCGTTTATGTCTGTGTTCCTCACGCTCTTCTTAGCCTGTATCACCTGCATCAACCTTGATGTTGCCTAATTTACGGCGAAGACTTATTATCTCCTGTTATGCGTGATGAAATCTCTTGAAAAGATGAAATGAAAACCTCAACCTGTGGCTTTTACCTTAACGGGAACAGTCTATGACCAGGATATCGACTCTGGGTCCGCATGGATCGGACTCCTGTCAGGCGGCGCTTAGCTATGAAACCAATGTTGAAGTGCTTCTTTTCAATCACATTGACGATGTCTTGACCTGCGTCGAGCGAGGTGAATCCGACTACGCCCTGATTCCTGTTTATAATACCCGTGAAGGTGAAATAAAAGAGTATTTCCGGGTTATGGCCGAGCTCGGCCAGAATTTCTGGGTTGATAACATAGTCCTGCCCATTCATCTCTCTCTGGGCGGAATCAACAGCCAGATACGTCTTCACCAGATCAGGTTCATCTATGGCCGCAGCAGTGTAGTAAACCAATGTGAAGACTACATATCGCGCAATATGCCCCAGGCAACCAGGGTTTCCATTTATGATGTGAGCGCTGTGGTACAGGAAATTAACAGCGGCAACAATGGCGCCAGTGTTCTGATCGACACGGAAGAAGTCATCGCCCGGCACAATTTGGCGCTCATCGACCGTGAGCTTGCAGCCCACAACCGAACGAGATTTGCCCTGATCGGCCCGACCCCCCGTCCGCAGACCGGGTACGATGCCACCTCGATCATCACCAGACCGCTGGCCGACCGCGTGGGTCTGCTGGTTGACACCCTCAATGAGTTTACCAGAAGAGGGATCAATATTGTCGATCTCCGTTCGAAAAATGATATTGAAACCCAGAAACTGCAGATTTACCTGGAAATTGAAGGACACAGGAATGATCCGAAACTGGCCGAAGCCCTGAGCGACATAGAGAACAAGGTTATTCAGGAACCGCGCTGCCTGAGGATTCTTGGTTCCTTTCCCCGGGTTGACATGCGGATCAAGAAGATCAAAACCTTTGGATTTATAGGCTCCGGCGCAATGAGCCGCTGGTTTTCCGAACAGCTGCAAAGCGAAGGCTACCAGACGCTGGTAACTGGTCGAACCTCTGAGCTCAGACCAGAGCAGATGATAAATGAGGTTGATGTCGTAGTGATCTGCGTTCCCATTTCGGCAACCTCAGAGACCATCAAACAATATGGCGGGCTGCTCAAGGATGGGCAGGCCTTGATTATATTGGCGGGTGAGTCGGAAAAACCGCTTGAGAAGGCTCTTGAAACCACCTCAGAGGGAGTGGAAGTCATGCTCGTCCACAACCTCTGGGGGCCGCAGGTACCCACCATGAAAGATAAAAATGTGGCGGTGGTGAAGACTAGACGGAGCGGTAGCCTGTGCAACGAGTTTGAATCATTTCTCTATAAGTACGGGGCCGAGATATATCAGGATTCCGCGGAAAAACATGATCTTATGATGGGCGTCAGTCAGAAGCTGCCGACCATTATTTCAGTTGCCCTGGCAATGACCTTGTCTGAAAACGAGATAGCCGTCAACGACATCGATTCCCACTCCACCCTCACCTCCTTGTACGGAATACTTGCCATGGCCCGGGTGCATAATCAGAATCCCAGGACCTATGCGGAAATAATGGCGACCTCAGGCGACAGCACCAAAATAGTCGACAGTTTCATCGCCAATCTCACCAAAGTTTCCCGTCTGGCCGCGCAACGATCGATCGAACAGCTTGAAGAGCTCATCGCGAAGAACCGGAACCGGATACCCGTCGAATTCATCAGGACCAAGATGCATCAGGCTCAGGCGGTTGATGCAGTACTCAGCGATATCGGATTCAAAGGTGAATGATGCCGGTGAAAATACATCCAGGTACGTGTACTCTATTTTCTGCCGTCCCCATTAACCGACAATGAAAATAACCCTTTCGTCTCAAAATTTAATCTAAGGAAAATCATGCTAACCGATTACCACCGCTATTTTGAAGAAATCCCTGTGTGCCCCCATTGCGACCAAGAGCTTTCCTGTTGTGAGGCTCCGCCCATCCATATAGGCGACGGGCTGGGCTGGGGTTCCGAAGTGCTCTACATATGTCTGAACGACGACTGCTCACTGTTCGTCAACGGCTGGGCGCAGATCGAGGAACAATATGGCCACTCCTCTTCGTATCGATACATGCAGCTTCCCGGCAGCAAGGAAGCGAACCTGATGATGGTTGGCAGCGAAGATGCGTTTAAAGGAAGTATCATTGACCTGGAAAAGGTCGAGGCCCAAAACGTGCGTTACCAGGACGAGAAGAAAGCACTCGCAGCACTGGATAGCGCGGTGGAAACCAGAAACCTTGAACCTGTCATGCATCTTATCCTCGATGAAGCAGCTGCGATAGATGGACGCAAGAGAGCCATGTCAATGCTGGTGGCCCTCAACGATCTCTCCTGTATTGACCCTATCAGAAACCATAAATTCAGAGACACTTCACTCGAGTCAGGATGTAACATTGCTATTCAACAGTTGCTCAAAGCCAATTTCAAAAAAGAGTGCCCGTACTGCATGGAGCTGATCAAGTCGCAGGCAAAGGTCTGTATGCACTGCAAGAAAGACCTTTGATCATTTTTTATGCTTGAAAAAGTAGTGATGCACGAGTATATGATGTGGTTCTGCACCTAATTAATTCTCGTCTTATGGTGGGTGTAGCTCAGTAGGTTAGAGCGTCTGGTTGTGGCCCAGAAGGTCGGGGGTTCAAATCCCCTCACTCACCCCAGATTTTTGAAGCTCCCTCGGTGTCATGGCCAGGGAGCTTTGTTAATTTACGCAGCCCTGCTGCCAACCAGTTGAATCAATTTCGCTAATCATGCCCAAACTCATTCCATCAAAGTTGGATAAACCGGAAATACTTGCCGCCATCTTCCATCCCCAGGCAGAAGCCCCGAACGATACTCCTCCCTCATGTGAAGAATTTGAAGTGCAGGTTGAGGAAGGCGTAAGCCTGGGCTGCCGATTTTTTCATCCTCATCCCACGTCACCTGTAATTGTTTATTTTCATGGCAACGGGGAAACTGTAAGCGATTATGACCAGATCGCCCCCCATTTCCTGGAAGCTGGTCTCAATCTCTTTGTTGCCTCTTATCGCGGCTACGGGTGGAGTTCTGGGGAGCCGAGCGTGGCCGCTTTATATCATGACTCAGCCGTGGTACTCGAACGGGTTAAGGAGTTTTGCCGCGCAGGTGAGCTCTCTGACGAACTGTTCATCATGGGCCGTTCGCTGGGCTCCGCCGCCAGCATTGACCTTGGGTATCGCTTTCCGGAACAGATAAAAGGCATTATCATCGACAGCGGATTTGCCAACACTCTTCCTCTGGCAGCGCGCTTGGGCTACAATGTCAGCGACTCAGATCTGCGCGAGGAAGATTGTTTCAACAACCTTGGCAAAATCAAGGAAATTGAAATCCCCACTCTGATTTTGCACGGCGCCGAAGACCAGCTTATCCCTCTTAATGAAGCGGTGAAACTTCAGGCTGAAAGCGGGGCCAAGACAAAACAGCTGTTCGTGGTCCCGGGGGCTGATCATAACTCGCTGATCCTGCGCGGCGGGGTCACCTATTTTGAGACAATTAAATCGTTCACCGACATTGTCACCGGAAGAAACACCTGGCGGCAGAGAAGGAAAAAATTCAAAGATCAGGAGCATAAATGATGAACCGCACCAGTGTGCTGCTGCTTCTTCCTCTCTTGTTTGTTCTGCTCTTTGCCTCTGGAGGCTGCCAGCCCAGTGTTGTTCCATCCACTCAGCCGTCGGCAGACACTTTGCGGGTTGGTATTTCTGCCAACGCACCTCCTTTTGCGTTTCGGCAGGGGGGAGCGATCACCGGTCTCGAACCTGCTCTGGCGCTCAAGCTAGGCAGTTATCTAGGAAAAAAGATTCACTTTATAGAAGTTCCCTGGGACAAACAGATTGACTACCTGACGCAGGGAAAAACCGACATTATCATGTCGGGCATGACCATCACCAAAGCACGCAGCGCGGTGGCCGATTTTTCCCTGCCTTATCTGCGCTCTGGACAGATTCTTCTGGTTCGTATGGAAGACAGGCAACGGTTTTCAACCGGGGTGGACAGCCTGTTGAACACCAATTACAGAATTGGTACTGTGGCCGGTACCACAAGTGATTATTTCGTCACCACCGCCATTAACGGGGCCAACGAAGTCATTTTCAAATCCTCACAGCAGGCGGTCGATGCCTTGATAGGAAACGACATAGATGCGTTCATCTACGATGCACCCATCATCTGTTATTATGCGGCCCGGCATCAGAACGACAAGCTGGTGCCGATCCTCACCATGGCAACCGAGGAATATATCGGCTGGGCAGTGAGAAAAGGTGATGCGGAGCTGCTGACAAAGGTGAACGAGTTTATCAATTCCTACAAGAATCAGGGCACGCTGCAGGACGAAATCAAATACTGGATTCCTTACCTCTACCGCTGACCGTTCCATGGCTAAACTACGCAAACGATCCGATTACCTGAGCTGGGATGAGTATTTCATGGCCGTCGCCTTGCTCTCGGCAGAAAGGAGCAAAGATCCCAACACCCAGGTAGGCGCCTGCATCGCCAATGACCAGAACAAGATTGTCGGCGTGGGCTACAACGGCTTTCCCATCGGCTGCTCCGATGATGAGCTTCCCTGGGACCGCCAGGGGGATTTCCTGTCGACCAAATACCCTTACGTCTGCCATGCCGAACTCAACGCGGTCCTCAACGCCATTTCCACGGATTTAAGAGGCTGCAGAATCTATGTGGGACTTTTTCCGTGCAACGAATGCACCAAGGTGATCATTCAATCGGGTATCAGTGAAATAGTATATCTCTCTGACAAGTATAGGGATTCAGAACAGGTTAGAGCCTCGAAACGAATGCTCGATATGGCTGCCAACATTTCGTATCGGCGTTTTGTGCCGTCAAAAAACACGATCACTTTGAGTTTAAAGGTGGAGGTCTGAGGCCTTTTCAACCTCTCTCTCCTGTATGCTGAAAGCCTTGATAGGCAATGTCGACGGACCTCCCGCCCGAGAGTAATCGTACCCCATCACCTCCGACGGTCCTGCCCACCCGGTACACCTGCCCCCCGCCCTGCGCCCGCAGCAGTGCCAGCAGGTCTTCGTCTTTTCCTTGCTTGATGGTGAAGAGCAGCTCGTAATCCTCGCCGCCGGAAACCTGCAGTTCGACGACTTCGCAGTTCAGGGTTCGACATACACCTTGAAGAGCACTGGCCCCAGGAAGCAGACCTTCCTCTACTACTGCCCCTACGCTGCTCTGGGTACAAATATGAGCCAGATCGGTGGCAATACCGTCAGAGATATCCTGCATGGCGCTTACCATGCCGCTGGCTGCCAAAATCTCCCCTAGATGAACGCGCGGCATAGGATCAAGATGTTTATTGATCAGTGGTTCCAACTCATTTTTTGTAAAAGATTTGAACTGCTCCGGGTTCCTGCAGATCTCCAGTCCGGCGGCAGCGAAACCAAGGCCACCGCTGACATAAATATTTTCCTCTGCTCCGGCGGTACTGCGCAATATTGTCTCCCCTTCCGCGGCGCTGCCCAGAATGACTATGTTGAAGGTGAGGTCCTTGCCTTTGACGGTATCTCCGCCAATGAGCGTGCACCCGAACTCTTCGAGCATATCGGCGGCACCGGCGGACCACTGTGCAACCCAGTCGCGCTCGATTTGTTCAGGAAGAGCAATGGAAACCAGCGCATAGTGAGGCGTTCCCCCCATGGCGGCAATATCGCTGAGGTTGACAGCAATCGATTTACGGCCCAGAAGAGAGGGAGGATGCCAGGATCGATCGAAATGTACCCGTTCAATCAATATATCAGTGGTGACCAGCCAGTGGCGCTGACCAAGTCCCGTGAAAATTGCACAATCGTCACCTATTCCTTTGATCAGCCCTTCCGTATCGACGGCTCCGGTCCTGCCGGAAAAAAGGGCTATCATGTCTAGTTCAGACCATTTAGCTCGCATCTCGTGCCACCGATTATTTGATTCTTTTCAAAGATCCTTTCTGACGCGACATTTTCCGGTGCCCGGACAGCTCGTCAACTGAGGCTGATGGTTCACCTATGAAAACAGCCTGAAAAAATCGTTTCTCACCGCCCATAGTGAATATTTCCTGGCCGGTCATCTGGGCTGTGCGTAAGGTCCAGAGCACATTCTGCAAGGGAACGGTGAGAAATGTCAAGCCGATGTTCCACCATTCTTCCTTTTTGGATGGGTCACGATCTATCGCGGTGACTTTGGCATAGAGGATCAAGCGGGGCTGCTCAGAGGCAATAAGCACCACGTCACCGACATCTGTTGAGTCCTTGAACGGAGTGATGGATCTGAGCTCTTCAACGAGCTTTTCCAGGTTATTGGGTTCCATTGTCAAGACGGGTAAAAGATTCAAAAACGATGGTGTTGCCGTCATGGTACTTTCTAGAACCGATGATCGAGTACATGGCCAACCCCTCGAGTAGAGGATTGACGAGATCATCTATCAATACTTTAGATTTTCTTGCCAGTTCCCGGTCCTTGAGGGCCAGCATCGTCCCGCCCCAGCTCACCATCTCCTGCAGCATCTCAGCGGTGCGGGCAAAATCGAAGAAGGTTATAGAGTTGGAAGGCTTCAGAAGCGTTGCGCTCATCTTATTAAAAGAGGGGTTGTCTACAAGACTCTGCCCACGCTGCGGATCAATGTATTTTCTGATCTGTTCCCTGCTGCTCGAGATGATGACCGACTCATCGGTAAAAGATAATGTCGGCAGTACAGAACTGATGCCTATTATCCCACCCCAGGAGATTATCTCAGCCTTTTCGATTGTCTTACGACGCACGGGTATGGAATAATGATCGATCAGCTTGTTCACCGCCTCTTTAAGTGTTTCCATTTCGCCGCTTTTGACCGAGAGCAGAAAGCGAGGCAGAGGTACCAGCTGGTTTTCGTTTATTCCTCGCACTGCAATAGTCAATTCATTGTCAAAAAGATTGAACAACTGCGGCGGAGTGAGCCCTGTGATCTGTTCCAGATCCCCTAAAAGTGGCAGCTCGCTGCTCGTTCCAGAGCCGGATGAATCCACGCCGATCATTGTCATCAGCGTTTCCGGGTTGAACTGGTTGGACCAGTGATAGACGATGCTGTCCGGGGCGATCCTCGTGTGGGATTGAGGCAGCGCACCCTGGGTTGAAAATACTGATCTGGAATGATCGTCGAGCAGTTCGGGCTTGATACTGATGACGGCCTTGTCCATAATGGTGTCTTCCGCGCGCCAGGCCCCAAAGATTGCTGACGAATAGGCCTCCATCTGATCGTTGTCCAGCAGTCTTACTTGGGCGTCTGCACTGGCTGTGCGAAGTATGGCGCTGTTAATTAGATCGGGCAGACCGGCAAAATTCACATAGCCGATAAAGGAGGCCCCCTCGAACTGATCAATCTTACTCCGGTATTCCTCGTTTCCCCTCAACCCTTGCTGATCGCCATCATAGAGGTCCAGGCTATTCCTCAGAATCCGTTCATTGAGGCTCATCACAATGAGATCCTTGACCCTGGCGACAGATAAGCGTCTATTATCTTCTAATTCGAACCTGGTGATGGCATGGACTCCATAGTGCACGGTGGTGATGCGCTCATCAGAGGATATGGCCCAGGCTGCAACATCCATCATACGCGTATTCTGACGTGGTCGCGACACAAGCAAGAGATGGTCGGAGAGTTGCCTGACAAACTCTCCAGATTCCTCTTGGACAAAAGGGAACAGCGCAACACTTATCTCCCTGCCGATAAGCATCTGGACGAGGGGGTTCTGGTAGGTGTTTTTAATCTCCTCCCTGAGTTGCTGAAAGCGGTCTATTTCCTCGTCGGTCATCCCCAATTCCTTGCCGACAATGTCGTAACGCAGATCTGCTATGGCCAGCCCAAGTGAAGAAGCGGAAAATTCCGCTACCCTGTCCTTCAAGTCATACTGGGTCAGGACTATCTGAGCATCGGGGCTAATTAGTGATTCATGGCTTATTTTCTCTGGGGAGACGGGAATAAAGAGGTAGAGAATTGTGAGCAGCAGCAGGAAGAGCGGGACGACGACGATTGCCTGTTTCATAAAATTCCTGTTCGTTTAAGACGGTCTCTGGTTGACTACTACACCCCTGCGATACTGCACTGCTTCGGCAACATGGCCGGTTTCAATCTGCGGCGTTCCGGCCAGATCGGCAATGGTGCGGGCCACTTTGAGAATTTTATGGCACCCCCGTACCGACAACCCGAGCCGCTCAGCACTTCTTTTCAGTAGACGTTTTGAATCTAAATTGATCTGGCAATAATTTTCAATCTCTCTCACACCCATATGAGCATTTGCGAAAAGTGTCCCATGAGATCGGAAACGTCTTACTTGGGCTGACTGGGCGATATTAACGAGTTTCCTTACCTGGGCGGATGTTTCAGTATCTGTCTTTTGGCAAACTTTGTCAAAATCAATACGGGCAACCGCTAGATGCATGTCAATGCGATCAAGTAAAGGACCTGATATTTTCGATGTATAGGTTCTGATCTGCTGTTCAGAGCATCGACAGCGATTTTGAGAGTCCCCCAGGTAGCCGCATGGACAGGGGTTCATCGCCGCGACCAACATGAATCGTGATGGGTAGGTCAACCTGCTCTGGGCCCTGGATATGGTGACCTTCCCATCCTCAAGCGGCTGCCGAAGCACTTCAAGCACATGTTTTCTAAACTCCGGCAATTCGTCCAGAAAGAGTACACCATGGTGAGCCAGTGAGACTTCTCCGGGGCGTGGGTAGGTACCCCCGCCGATCAAGCCTGCGTCGGAGACCGTGTGATGGGGCGACCTGAAGGGTCGTTGGGCGATTAAATCTGTCTTTTTGTCTTTTCCGAATAGAGAGTAGATTCTGGTGGTTTCCAGCCGCTCCTCGAGGGTCCAGTCAGCCATGATCGACGGGATTGACTTGGCCAGCATCGTCTTTCCCGTTCCAGGGGTGCCTTGCATAAGCAGATTATGCATGCCCGCTGCCGCTATGGCCAGGGCCCGTTTGACACCGCTCTGTCCTCTTATATCTTCGAATCCAACCTCGTATGATTCGGGCTGGGCCTGTCTCGGTTCCGGAAAAAATAACTCTTTCTCTCTTACCCCGTTTAATATTTCTACGATTTCGTACAGATTCGTCACCGCAATTATCTCTTTGGGAGCGGCCAGCAGAGCTTCTCTGCCGTTCTCCCGAGGGACGATAAGGCCCTTATCGCTCTTTGTTGCGGCAATGGCAATGGACAAAACGCCAGATACGGGCAGCACCGACCCATCCAGTGACAATTCCCCAACAACCAGATATCCTTTCAGCGTATCAACCGGTAGAAAACCGCTGGTGGCCAGCAGACCCAGGGCGATCGGCAGATCAAAGCAGGGACCCTCCTTCTTGATGTCGGCGGGGGCGAGATTGACGGTTATTTTCCTTGATGGAAAATCATACCCGCAGTTTTTTATCGCCGCTTTCACCCTGTCCTTGCTCTCCCGAACGGAACTGTCCGGCAGGCCTACGGTGGTGAACGATGGCAGTCCCCGGCTGACATCTACTTCCACAGCAACCACCACCCCATCTATCCCATGCAGTGCAGCACTGTCTACTTTTACCAGCATCAACTCAGGAAAAGGATTCCTCGGGCCGGAACATCTTCTCTACCGCTTCTGAATAAGGACCGTTGCGGTATCGATAAATGTAGAGCGGATCGAGTACCGCCATCGAGGTGCCGCCGTTCTTAACTCCTTCGACGATTACCAAAGAGGCCCTTTTGCTCGCCGGATAAGAGTAAATCATTTGCATTTTTTTGGGGGCTATCCGCTTATTCTTAAAATAGAAAAGCAGTTCTGCAACCTGTTGCGCCGGGTAGATGAATACAACCTTGCCTCTATTCTTGACCCCATAAGAAGCAGCTTGCACAAAAGCGGACAAACCATCTTTGCCTTGATGCCGAGCCGCCATTGCTTCTTCATTACGGCTCAGTCGACCGCTTCCTTCACTGTAGAAAGGGGGATTTGCGGTGACCAGGCCATAGGCTTCCGGCTTGATGAGCAAACGGTGCTGCTCTATGTTTCCCTCGATCACCGAAAAACAGCTGGAGTAGCCGTTCATGCCACTATTCCAGCGGGCCAGAGCAGCAAGTTCGGGCTGCAATTCCAGCCCGGTGACGGACACTTTTTGGTGTGCATGTCGATAGCAGATAAGCAGACCGATTATGCCGCAGCCAGCGCCCAGATCGAGAATGTGTTCATGTTTACGGATTTTGAGAGAGTGGGCCAAAAGTACAGAATCGATTGAAAAACGATAGCCACTGCGGTGCTGCCTGCAGATCAGCGCACCGTTAAAAAGACTGTCCTGGCTGATCTTGTTGTTCTCTGCTATTTTTTTCAGTTGTTCAGAAGTCATACCGTTTCGGCATCTTCGCTCAGGTCAACTTCAGGTGTTATTAGCTTCCAGGCTGCCCGAGGCGGAGGTGAGCGGTTAATGTGGGACACCTAATCAAGTATAGTATGTCCAATTGAATCATATCTGGTCATATTGACCATTAGCTGACCGGTGAGCTGTTACCGTACGGCTCATCATCTAATAAGTGTTCCCATCTGCTAGACGGAGTTCTTTGAAGGAAGTGCACAGTTCAACAATCAGCCGGTTCCAGGTCTGTATAAGCTTTAGATGTTGCCAAGGAGACACTTGTAAGATATAGAGATGATTATTAATGTGGGCTAAGCCTCGAGTGCTCACAGAAAAAGAAAATCTGAGAGAATCTGACCCGACGCCCAACACCTTACCACGAAACATTTCAGGGAACTACCATGTACGATATTTTTGTAAATACCCATTTTTCCAGCGGTCATCATCTTCGAGACTATCCGGGGAGCTGCGAAGTGCCGCACGGTCACAACTGGAAAGTGACCGTCACCGTGCGGGCCCATGAACTTGATCAGGTTGGCATGGGCATAGATTTCAAGGTACTTAAAAAGCATGTCTATGAAGTTATCGACGAGTTGGACCACCGTAACCTGAACGAGATGGAAGCCTTTGCCGAGGTTAACCCGTCTTCTGAGCACATCGCCAGGTTCATTTTCAAGCGCTTACAGGAGCCGCTCAATCATCAGCGCTACCAGCTTCATTCGGTTTCGGTCTTTGAAACAGACAATCAGGGACTTACCTATTACGGTACCGAGAACGAGGGGTAAACAATCGAATATGACAGAACCTGAAGCTGTCAGAATCGGCGTTATCGGGCTTGGCTATGTCGGGCTTCCGCTGGCCGTCGAGTTTGGGAAAAAATATCCCACTATCGGCTATGATCTCAACATCAAAAGAATCAAAGAATTACGCGGCGGAGTCGATGTAACCCGCGAGGTAGAAGCGGATGAGCTGGGCCAGGCAGCCTTTCTTGAATGTACCGCCGAGCCCAAGCGACTGGCTGAATGCAGCTATTTCATCGTTACTGTCCCGACCCCGATCGATTCAGCCAAACGCCCGGACCTCAGGCCCTTGCAAATGGCCTCGAAAACGGTTGCCTCATGTCTCAAGCAAGGCGATATCGTCATTTATGAATCCACCGTATATCCCGGCACCACTGAGGAAGTGTGCGTCCCCATTCTGGAGGAGGTTTCAGGACTGCGCTTCAACCACGATTTCTTCTGCGGGTACAGCCCGGAAAGAATAAATCCGGGTGACCGTCAGCATCGGCTCGCCGACATCGTCAAAGTTACCTCCGGCTCTACCCCGGAAACCGCAGCAAAAGTTGATGCGCTCTACCAAACCATCATTTCCGCCGGGACCTTTGCCGCCAGTTCGATAAAAGTCGCAGAGGCGGCCAAGGTGATAGAAAACACCCAACGAGACGTCAATATTGCCCTGATCAACGAATTGGCGCTTATTTTCAACAGACTCGGGGTGAACACCAGGGAAGTGCTGGAGGCAGCCGCCACCAAATGGAATTTTCTGCCCTTCACACCCGGGCTGGTTGGCGGTCACTGCATCGGGGTTGATCCCTATTATCTTACTCACAAAGCGCAGGAGGTCGGGTACCACCCGGCCATGATTCTGGCAGGCAGAAGATTGAATGAC
>JAHEER010000150.1 GCA_024640625.1 Desulfobulbaceae bacterium | reverse complement strand
CATTGACCAGCGGGTCAGGTATAAGATTGCTATATAGCGACAGGTCTTGCCAATGCCTACCAGACTGATGAATATCCAGAAGCGCACGCGCATGACCCCGGCAATAAAAGTGAGTGCGTCCCCTCCAATCGGCAGCCACGCAAAGAGAAGGGACCATACGCCATAGCTTTGAAACCAGCGCTGAGCCTTATCCACTTGTTCCGGTTTGAAATAGAACCACCGGCGATCCTGATAGTGCAGAAGAAATCGACCCAGGACCCAGTTGACAGCAGCACCAAGCGTGTTGCCCAGTGAAGCAACGCCGATTAACAGCCAGGCCGATTCTCCCTGGCGGATGAGGACGTAGAGCATCACTTCGGAATAAAATGGAATAATCGTAGCAGCCAGGAAGGCTGAAGAAAACAACAGCAGATACCCGCTCATCAGCTGCTCTGCCTGTTTGAATGGTTTTGTGCCTGTTCTATAAGCCAGCGAAATATCCGGAACTGGGTGGGCAAGAAGAAGAGGTACTCAGGATGCCATTGAACGCCAAGAACCGGCTGTGCACTGCTGGATTCAATAGCCTGGATAAAATTATCGTTGTCAAACGCCACGCAGCGCAATCCGATCCCCACCCTATCAACTGCCTGATTGTGTAAGCTGTTCACTTTGATTTCACCTTTTCGGATGATACTCATCAGGCAGGCGGTAGATGTTATCCGCACCTTCTTTCGAGGCAGCAGGGAAGATCTCGTTGAAGTCTGACTGCGTAAAGGATTTATATCCTTGTAAAGGTTACCACCCCACTCCACGTTTATGAGTTGGTGACCCCGACAGATGCCCAGCAGCGGTAGGTGATGTTCCCGTGCATACCGAATATGCTCAAGCTCCAGCTCATCTCGCTGCGGATCGTAGGTAACCTGGTAGGCGGGCTCCGAATCATAGAGGGTTGGGTGAATATCGTCACCGCCGCTTACTACGATTGCCTGCAGACCCTTGAGGTCTATACGTCGCTTTATATGGATTCTCGCGGGAATACCTCCCGCCAGCCGAATGGCAAGAGACAGGAAGATCCATGAAGGCGAGAAAGACTTATGGTTGCCTGTTACGCCGATTCGAGGTCTAGAAGCAGTTGATTGAGGTCGTCGTGCCATGGCTGCTTTCCAGGAAATACCCCGTTTGCGTCATGTTTTTGCCATGCTGCGATGAAGTTGTTTTGAATGTTTTCATGAGCCGCCACGTATTCAATAACACACCAGGCATTCCAACTATCCTTGAGGTGCCATCCGTCTTTGTTGATTTCACAATTGGGCAGGCGGTAATGGAAGGTTGGCCGTGCACTGGTCAAACTGTCTTCCATAGCATCATCGATGCGGTTCTCGTCCAGGTGACGAAACAGGGGCAACATGTCCAGTGCTCGATTGCGGGTCAGATTGTGGCTCAGATAGTCGCCAATTATGGTATCCAGATCGATTGAGTCATCATAATCCAGGACAGCCCGCACATATTCATCAGGGTAAAGGTCAACGTAGGGTGTAAGACGGCGAGTAAGATCGATTTCATGTATTTTGATGAGCCAATCTTGGGCGAGACAATATGATTTCAGATAGCCGCCTATCGAGCTCGGTGAGGTGTCCGGAACCTCGGGGTTGATATGGACACCGAAAGCATAAACAGGGCTTGCTCCGGTGCCTTTGGCCCCGGCCCGGCGGAGTTTCTCTATGAGAGGTTCAAGCCGGTCAAGTTTTGATAACGGTAGGGGCGGGCACACAATTTCAATTGGTACGATCTGGCCCGCAAGTGATGTCAGAGTCTGAAAAAAAGCGTCTCGCAAATCTTCTGCTTCAGACGATTCAGCTTTTCGGCCCCCTTTGTGGGCCAGCTTTTTTCCAAACTGCCAGTCAAGTTCTACACCAAAATCGCCCCACTCCTGTGTTTCCACGTGAGCTTCAAGGGGTGACTCAAGCGAAATTTTTCCTGAGTAAACGGAGGCGATTATGTGACAAGTCTCGGTCACGTCAAGCCCGCCAAACTCAAGCTCGAACCCGACTTTCCGTTCAGTTCCCTGCTTGTTTTGAGTTAGGACTGGTTCAATGTAATCTCTCATGGGCTGTCACTGAGTATATTGTGGAGTCTATTGAGGATAACTTTCTGGGTCAATGTTTTTCAATATTGAAAAAAGCAGCAGACTCACCAACTACAACTTAAGATGGAAGGCAGAATGGGCAATGGGGATGAAAGTTGAAAATCGGCATTGACCCGCCCCTTGGCCTTTATTCCAGATGATATGCTAGAGTCCGGGGTTTGCTGCTGGTACAGATGCGTCAGGAAGGCTGGAACACGCTCTGATTTGGTTGAGGATATGCATATTCACTTTAGTGTTTTATTGTAACGTTTTATAGTGTAACTGATTCAGTCACAATCAGGGCAGTCTTGCAATAGGGTTCAATGTCGGTCTAAATTTTCGTTATTATTAAATATTCTGATACTTCCCGGATCCTAAACCACTTACTAAAAAGTACCATGAAAGCACTAGTTCTTGAAGAGAAAGGAAAACTCAGCCTGCGGGACCTTCCCATGTCGCTGGAAGTAGGTCCCCATGATGTACGTATAGGGATACATACAGTTGGCGTCTGCGGCTCAGATGTGCACTATTATACGCACGGTAAAATCGGCCCATTTGTAGTGGAAGAACCGATGATACTTGGCCATGAAGCTTCAGGATGCATACTTGAAGTAGGCTCGGCCGTCACCCACTTGCAGGTGGGAGACCGGGTCTGCATGGAACCGGGTATACCTGATCCTAACTCACGAGCCTCCAAACTTGGCATATACAATGTTGATCCCGCAGTCCGTTTCTGGGCCACGCCGCCTATTCAGGGCTGCCTGACACCTGAAGTGGTGCATCCGGCAGCCTACAGTTACAAACTACCTGAGCATGTCAGCTTCGCCGAAGGAGCAATCATCGAGCCTTTCGCCATTGGTATGCAATCCGCAGTCCGCGCCCGAATTCAACCTGGTGATATTGCTGCGGTATCGGGATCTGGCACCATAGGAATTATGGTCGCACTGGCCGCTTTGGCAGGCGGTTGTGCCAAAGTTATCGTCGCAGATATGGCCCAACCCAAGCTCGATATCATAGCCGCCTACGATGGCATCGAGGTTGTCAATATTGCAGACACCAATCTTTCAAGTGCTGTTGCCCAAGCGACAGATAATTGGGGTGCTGACGTTGTCTTCGAATGCAGCGGCGCCGCACCGGCAATCCTGGATCTGCCGCAAATCGTCTGTCCGGGAGGCACCATTGTGCTGGTCGGCATGCCTGTTGATCCGGTACCTGTCGATATTGTCGGCCTGCAAGCTCGTGAAGCAAGGATTGAAACTGTGTTCCGATACGCCAATATCTATGACCGGGCAATAAATCTA
The DNA here is from genome assembly GCA_024640625.1 of Desulfobulbaceae bacterium. GTDB lineage: Bacteria > Desulfobacterota > Desulfobulbia > Desulfobulbales > Desulfocapsaceae > JABDQA01. The sequence goes on along the minus strand of JAHEER010000150.1, from coordinate 3,373 downwards.
ATCGCTTCCGGCAAAGTAGATCTGAAGCCATTAATCTCTGCTACATTTGCTTTTAAAGACAGCGTTGCAGCCTTTGAAAGAGCTGCTGAACAACGCCCCACAGATATCAAACTGCAGATACGGGTGGCCAAATAACAATTCGTTATTTCTCCGCTTGGGATAATTCCACGCAGCTCTGCAGGGAAGTGCAACGCTGACGTTTCCTGCACCAGATCCCCTTTCTTCCTGGCGCCCGGGAAGCGGTAACTCTTGCAGCCGACCATTTCATTACCGGGCTGGCATCGGGTTCGCCGCGCAGGCTGATTGACAATGAGGAGCAAATCAGGAAATGGTGAAAATGAGTTTACCGAGCAAAGTCAAACTAAGATACACTTGAACTTTACCCAGTGATCTTTGCAGAATACTGATCTATTTATGAACATAAAAAACATCCATGAGTGATACCGCATCAAGGCGAACAGTAGATAGGAGTGATTGGGATGCCCAATATAGAATCTAAAATGCAGGCGGCTTTTCTCCCCGGCAACAGTACTGTTGAAATGAAAGAAGTTGAAGTCCCCACTCCTGGTCCAGGGCAGGTACTGGTTCGGACAAAATCATCTACTATTTGTGGTAGTGATATTCGTGCAATATACCGTGAGCATCTAGGAAAGGGGCCCGAAGCATACCAGAATAAAGTAGCCGGCCACGAACCTTGTGGTCAGATTGTTTCATGCGGGTCCAACACCAAACGCTTTAAGAAAGGTGATCGTGTCATTATTTATCATATCTCGGGCTGCGGAGTATGTAATGACTGTCGTCGAGGATATATGATTTCCTGTTCCAGTTCCTCGCGTGCAGCTTATGGGTGGCAGCGTGACGGCGGCATGGCGCCTTATATTTTAGCTGATGAAAAGGATTGTGTGCTTCTTCCAGACGAGCTGACATATACCGATGGGGCTCAGGTTGCCTGTGGGTTTGGTACGGTTTACGAGGGGCTTGAGAAAATAGGCATCTGCGGCAACGACCAGGTCTTGGTTGTGGGTCTGGGGCCAGTCGGCCTGGCCGCTCTAATGTTGGCAAAAGCTCTGGGAGCAACCAAATTAGTAGGTGTTGACACAGTAGCGGAGCGCTGCCAAATAGCAAAAGAATTGGGTCTGGCAGATGAGGCTTTGGTTTCAGGGCCCGACACACAGGAGAAGGTAATTGCCCTCTCCTATGGAGCCAAGGGGTATGAGCGCACAGTGGATTGCTCAGGTCATACTCTGGGTCGTCAATTATGCATTCGTGCTACGCGCCAGTGGGGGAAAATGGTAATGATTGGTGAGGGCGGAACCGTCGAGTTTAATCCCAGCCCTGACATCATTCACGATCAAATAACCATTTACGGCTCGTGGGTCACCAATATCTGGCGCATGGAGGAATTGGTTGAACGCATTGTTCGCTGGAAAATTCACCCTGAAGATTTAGTTACCCATCGTTTCACTTTAGATGCGTGCGATAAAGCATATGCTCTAATGGACCAGGGTAAATGCGGTAAGGTAGCAGTCGTTTTCGATGAAGAGATTAAATAGCGGCGGTTGGTCACCTACTATTAGGTGCTGAATTCGGCTTCCCGCTCTCCATGCCTATCTGCCGAAAGAAGTTTTTTTACCTGCTGGTAACTGCTAATAACCGCATGTGCACCTCACCACAAGAATTGCGAGGAGGAGACAGACATGGACGATCCAGTGCTGCTTGAAAAAAACATTCTTGAGCGATTTTCCCTGCATGGGTGTACGGCATTGATTACCGGGGGCGGTCAGGGGATCGGCAGAGCCTTCGCTCATGCTCTGGGCGAAGCAGGGGCCAAGGTTGCAATCGTAGACCTCAATGGTGAGTTGGCTGCTTCCACAGCTGCAGAGCTCAAAGCAAAAGGAATTGAAAGCCTTGCTCTGGAGGCCGATGTAACCCAGCGGTCTCAAGTGCAAAGAACAGTGAGCGATGTCCTGGAGGCTTGGGGAACCCTCACCATAGGGGTAAATAATGCCGGCATCGGGATGTGGAAAGACTCGATCGATTTAACCGACAACGACTGGCGGAAAATCATGGCGCTAAACCTTGATGCGGTGTTTGTCTGTTGCCAGGAAGAAGCAAAGGCTATGGCACCAGGCGGGTACGGCAAGATTATCAACACGGCATCAATGTCAGGGCATATTGTCAACACACCGCAAAACCAGGCGGCATACAACACTTCAAAGGCAGGGGTCATTCATCTCACCCGGAGCCTGGCGGCCGAGTGGGCAGAAAGAGGTATCAGGGTTAACAGCATTAGTCCTGGATATATCTACACAAACTTGATTGATGAACTGGTGTCCACAGCCGAGGGCAAGGCGACGATGGACAAATGGCTCGATATGATTCCGACGGGAAAGCTGGGGAAGGTCACTGATCTGCAGGGGGCGGCTGTTTTTATGGCATCTGCAGCGTCAGACATGATGACTGGTGCAGATTTGGTGATCGACGGCGGCTATTGCTGTTGGTAGGGTAGGGTAGTCTTATTTCCAGACCCCAGCATTAACTGTAAGGAGATAGATGATATGAAGATTGGCATTCACGCGTATGCCTGGTGTTCCCAGTGGAGCAACGATACCCTTGATCTCATTGACAGGACCAAAAATCTGGGAATGGATTTTATCGAAATCCCCTTGATGGTTCTGCAAACATTTGACGCTGCGGCGGTAAAAGAACGCCTCCACCAGGTCGGCCTCGGCGCGGTGACCTCAACGGTGCTCCTAGGCGATACCGATATTACCAGCGATGATGCTGCTATTCGGGCCAAGGGTGTTGAGTATCTGAAAGATTGTGTAAAAGCGACAAGTGACATCGGTGCAGAGAATTTCTCCGGTGTTGTCTATTCACAATTTGTCAAGCCGGCCCTGCAGCGGCCGACAGAACAGGCCTGGAAATACTCGGCAGACGGTCTTCGCGAAGCGGCGCGTTTTGCCAAGAAACTAGGTGTTAATATTGGCATCGAGCCGGTTAACAGGTATGAAACCTACCTGATAAATACCTGCGATCAGGCTCTGCAGCTAAAAGAGATGATAGGTGAAGATAATATTAAGATTCACCTCGACACCTATCATATGAATATCGAGGAAAAAAGTTTCTACGATGCGACCATAAGGGCCGGGAAAGACCTTGCCCATTATCATCTATGTGAGAACGACCGCGGTATTCCCGGAACCGGCCTGGTCGACTGGGACGATATATTCAGGGCACTTGCAGAAATCGAATACGAAGGAAATGCTGCACTCGAGAGTTTTGTCGATGCTACCGATAACATGAACACCTGGGTCTGGCGTCAGCTTGCCCCAGACGGAGATACGCTCCTGCGCCAAGGCGCAGAATTTAT
>JAHEER010000149.1 GCA_024640625.1 Desulfobulbaceae bacterium | reverse complement strand
TCCTTTGATGCATGCTCCTTGAGCACCTTGTCGGACAGAAGCGCCAGATCTTTGAGTAACTCGTCAGAAAATCGTTTGAGTTTCACGCCGTGCTCATCTGTGAGCTTTGCCAGGGCAGCGCAGTTGTTAGCCATACGATAGCAGAGTTTGTGGCTGTTAACCGCCCCCGCCGCTGCCGTGATGACTGCCTTGACATCGGAAGGCAGAGCGTCCCACTTGGCCTTGTTGATGAACAGATCAAAGGCTCCCGACGGTTCGTGCCAAGCAGGATAGTAGTAATATTTAGTCAGCTTATGGAAACCGCGGTTCATATCTATATTTGGTCCGGCGAATTCTACGGCCTCAATCTCACCGTCTTTCAACGCCTGCGTGAGCTTGCTCATTGGCACCGAAACCACTTCTGCACCAGCTGCTTTAAAGGTCTCCCCCCCGAATCCGCCGATCCTAATCTTAAGGCCCTGTAAGTCGCCGATCGAGTTGATCTCTTTATTGAACCAGCCGCCCATCTGGCAATCGGTATTGCCGAATGGGAAAAACTTACAGCCGACTTCGGCGTAGACTTTATCGGCAAGCTCCTGTCCTCCACCGAACGCAAACCATGCGTTCTGCTCCTGGCCCGTCAGCCCGAAAGGGGTATTATGTAGGAATTGCATGGCCGGCACTTTCTTTGCCCAAAAAGTCGGCTGCCCTGTCCCCATCTCTACTGTACCATCAGCAACGGCGTCTATCGTTTTCGGAAATGGGACGATTTTCCCAGGACCGAAATAATTTATTGTTATGCGCCCATCCGTCCCCTCTGAAACCATCTTCGCAAACAACTTCATGTGGTCATCAGGTTCTTGCCCCCAGTTGTTAATCACCCGCCATTCCTCTTTACTTTGGGAAAATACCTTGCTTGGGGAAATGGAGGTCAAGGTTGCAGCAGTCGCCGCACCCCCTAGGGCAACAATACGAAGAAACGTACGCCGTTGCATTTTCGTATTCTCTTTCATGTCATCCTCCTTTTTGCATTTTTACGGCCAATATCCCCAATAGTGAGATACTTGACCAATAACGAGGTCGCATTTACAGGAAGCGCATTTTATTGGGAGGTTATTCTGCAGGCATAATCATTGGTACTAACAAGTAAACGGAACATTGTGGTGGTAAAGAAATGAACTTTTATTAGGAAATATCAGCTTTGAGAGTGACGAAGAAAATAGAACTTATTCCTGTATCTCTCCAGTATCAGCAGTATAAGATTGGTTTCCAGAAAGAACTGATTCAAACTTGGGAGGTTCTTAAAGTACCAATTTAAGTCTTTAGGGCTTGCGAAAATTAAATCTCGCACGATCAACAGAGTACTGATCTATCAGTTAGGTAGGGATATTTTTTGCGGACTCTTCCAAGATATCGTAAGTCAACAATTCCGCTCAGCACACCTGGGGTATCATTAAGAGTTTTGATACACTTCTTCTGACCATCGACAAATGGAGGACAGAATACCGAGTTGCCATTATCTGCTCCGGCCCAGTTGGTACTCATGACATAAATCTGATTCTCCATCGCTCGAACTTGTACAAATGTGTGCCAGGAATAGAAACACTCGTCCTTTGGCCATCCTCCAGGATGGAGCAGTAAAGCAATATTTTCTTCCAAAGCGAGTTTACGAATCATTTCCGGAAAGCGAATATCATAGCAGATGACCAGACCGACTTTTATTCCATTCACCTCAAATGAGGCTAGAGGACCAAGACCTGGAGAGAAATAATCTTTCTCGCAACAAACACCCGTACTGCATACATGCCATTTGTCGTAAGAAGTTACTAATTTCCCCTGTCTATCAACAACAGCCGTGCTAATGGTATATTCGTTCGCTTTCGATCGCCTGGGAAAGCTATAACATATGAAACAGTTTTTCTTTCTGGCCAAACCAGAAAAAGCCCTAAAGCTAGGCCCTTCTCGGTCTTCTGCTAATTCTTCCAAGGCCTCGAACACCTTCAGACCGTACCCCGAACTGGACAATTCCGGCAGTACAAAAATATCATGATCGTCAGTGGAATCGATCGCTTCAATTGCGGTGGTAATGTTAGCCTCACGGTTTCCTTCAACTTGCGAGATTTGCATTCCTGCCACACGAATTTGGTCAGTATTCATGTTAACCACCTAAAAGATAAAATATTTCAGAGGCAATTTTAACAACACAGATAAACGAGCATGCCGATACTCTTCCAATTTATCTTTAATTTGAACCGGCAACTATTGCAGCCGAGATTATCGGCTTTCAATATTTCCTTTCCCGAGCTTTATAATTGCATACGTCCAAGCAAGAGCATCCACGGCCCCTTTGTCTTCATCAGATTCTTCCTCCTCGAACTTTTTTAAATGATATCTGCGTTTCTTATCTATTGCCTCTAGCAGGTGGTTGTGAAACTCTTCAGAGGATTTGTATTTCATAATTGACTCGAAAGATTTGTCAGTTAATGCCTTTTCAACTTGGGTGACATTTATAAACACAGAAATGATTTTGGGGAAGTATTTCCTGTCTATCTAGGAAGTTCTCATCACCAACTAACTGATCTCATCCTGATGACCACTGATGAGAATCACAGCACATGATAATCTGTAAAGGGGCGCCGATGATTTATCTCAAGATGACAAGAGGTCAATTAAGAAGGTTTCACAGGCAATCGAATATCACCTACATTATCACCGAACCAACTCGAAAAAAAAATACTCTCGAGACCTGTCGGTTTGTCCTATCTCATTTCAACTCTAGATTTGGTCATCGTGATCTGCGAAGTATCAAATCTGAAGAAGTTCTTTCATTTTTGGTTTCGCTGACCAAGAACAACACTCAAGCGACCAAGCGAAATCGCTATTCGGTCCTCGCTTCCTTTTTCAACTTCACGATCAATACCTCTCAGCCCGACTTTTCAAATCCATGTAACTCAGCAGTGATTCGGAAGGTATTCAAAAGACCCCATGCAAATCAGTGGCAAATAATTGATAAGGACATTGTTGATGAAATTATTTTCAGATGTCTCAACATTCGTGACAGGCTGATACTAGTACTGATGGCCAGAGGAGGAATGAGAATAGGGGAGGTACTTAAACTCAGACCGCAAGATATCCAGGATAGAAAACTGATCATCCAGAATCCTAAAAGCGGTTAACTAGATGAAGTGGTGTACATTCCACGCAAACTATTTGAGGGGCTGAGGGAATATGTCCGGGAAAATAACATTCACTCGTTCGAGTCGATATTTTCTCTTTCGTATGTCTCCGCATGGTCGATGGTGAAAAGGGCCGGCGAGTTGGTTGGAATCAAACTTCGGCCACATGATCTGAGACGACATGCTGCGACCTATGCTTCACGGTCAGGAACGCCGATAGAAATTGTAAGTAAGGTCATTCTGAGGCACTCTGATTTGTCCACCACCCAGAGGTATCTGGGCACGGTAAATGATGCTGAAGCGATCAGGTGGATAGAGTCGCTTCACGGCTAGAATTTTTAACTGATAGTTGTTGGCGCCCCATCATAGGTTTGTTCTGGCCAGCTTTCATCTGAGACAAAGGTCAGGCTCGTAACCTGACAGGAATAGTCTATAGTTTCCTCCACTGTTGCCTTTATATGGATTTGAATCGGCAGCCTGTTAAACCCTCCCCTCCACATCGTTCCATTTATCGACAACACTTTGTGGTGTATTAAAATAATATCCTATCAAATATTTCTAGTCTTCTCTTGGAGAGGGAGATATGGATATTCCTCTTTTGCACCGAGTGGTACAGCACCTTTTAACTGTTTTATTAGTGTTATTGATTTCATGCCCTCAATCTGTTGAAGCTGATCCTCATAGCCTTGAGACCCTTGCTAAACAGGGTGATCAGATCGAATTGAACCCGTCAAGCGCTGGAAGAAAAAGAAAAAGGGCGGAAAGTTAGATAACGCTAAGAAGCAAATTCCTATCACTTCAGTGTTGGCCGGGCGTGATTGCAATGATTCAGCCGCAGCGATGTGGGTTCCAGGGTCAAGCCGGAAATGACGGTGGCATCATGTAGCGTCGTTGCCTACGATGCAAATCATATATAATATTCATAAAGACAAAAAACTTGTCCAAAAACCAATTGGAGGTTCACCGTACATGACACGCTCGCCCTTTTTTCCCTCTTTTGAATCCCTGCCCAACGCCATTCCCATATTTCCCCTTGCCGGAGCGGTTGTCATGCCAGGTGTCCAGCTGCCGCTCAACATTTTCGAGCCGCGCTATCTCAACATGGTGCAAGATGCGCTGGCGAACGACCACATCATCGGTATGATCCAGCCGGTTCGGGATACTGATGAAGAAGCGGTGCACCTGCAACGCGTCGGCAGTGCCGGGCGCATCACCTCCTACAGCGAATCAAATGATGGGCGGATTATCATGGTGCTCACGGGTGTGTGCCGTTTCGGCGTATATGAGGAGATTGATAAAATTAAGGGTTATCGCAGGGTAATAGCCGATTGGGCCCGGTTTGCGGGCGATTACGACGAAGAAGACGTGCAATTGACAAATCGCGAGGGATTTTTTGAGATCTTGCATAATTATATCGGTGCGCGGCGGTTGGAAATCTCCTGGGATGATCTTGGCAAACTAACGGATGGGCCGCTTATCAACCTGTTATGCACCCATCTACCGTTTGAGCCGGAGGAAAAACAGGCGCTTATTGAAACGATCGGGCTCGATGAGCGTGCCGAGCTGATGCGCGGGTTGATGAACCTCTATGTCGCCACGCGGCAGAGCCTTGGCGACAAACCGCACTAGCGTTTTCATAGACCGCGCTCTTATAATCCTAAGTATCAAATGGTGAGCGTCCTGTCGGAAATAAAAAGGATCAGGCTCAATATATTTTCCTAATTATTTAAACTTGCCACGACGGCCCTCTTCAGTTGCGCTAGCAAGGGGCCTCGTAACTTAACAGGAAACACCTTCTGTGTAGTGGAAAAGCAGAAATATCTGCCTTTGATTTGGCAATGTTAAATTCAATGATGAGTTGCTGGAATTACCTGAGCAGAAATAATCTTGAAACTCTTTTAAGCAGGATCAGTCTAACTAACCAGAGAGTACCTTCTGAATTGCAATCTGTATTTATCTAAAATTCGAGATGCAGATTACCCCAAATTATCATTTTATTTATCCCCTGATCCTGTTGTTCTGAAACCGTCCTGCCAGACGAGTGCACGATAACACGGGCCAATATCGTCGTCACACTGAGAGGGGTGGACGGCGAGCAGGATAACCGCCTGACCGTCAAGATCGATCACTTTCCACTTGTGAGCGAGAAATTCGTATTGCATGCCGTTCACAACAATCCACAGGTAAGTGCCGCCAGTTCCCCCAAAGAGGGTCAATGCAGTAGAGCAGGAAAACTGCGCTCCATCAACGAATTCCTCTGGTTTATCATCGCCTGTGATATCATGCAGGGTAACAGCTTTTCCCGTCGCCTCGAAACTCCCGTTTTCGAAACCGTTACAGTCCTCTTTCGCCTTTTCAAGTATGTCCAAGGCAAGGGCGGAAGGTTCGCTGGCTATAGTTATGCCTGGGATAAACATCAGAAGCAACGATGAGATCATTATGATACGCATACTGGATCAATTGTTATGGTTGTAAATTCCTTTCATAATAAGGATATGCAAGGGTAGTAGAACAAAAACACTCTTAAACACAACATTAGCAGCAACATTATTTACCGAGATAAAAAATTTATCCAATGTCTGCTGCTCAGCATTTAGATAACGTGGCTTCGGCGGCTCTTCTCGTTCCGTTCTCCACGAAAGGTGCTGAGGATTTAAAATATGACCATTAAGGTGGAGGAAGAATCCACTCGCACGTGCAGGTTGCACCTGAATATTTAAAAACGATTCGGAATGTGCCATCACTGGGCAAACAGAGAGTAGTGGGTATTATATTTGTTGGAGTCGTGATCTCGCCACTCGAATTTGTGTCCGTGGTATTGGCACCGATAGAAAAGCCTCCACAAAACGGCTCCCAAGTTACCGATTGACCTGCTCCTGGATTTGGGGTCACGGTCACGATCACGCTTACCTCCTGCCCTGGGGTAACTGTCTTGCCACAGGGAGGTGTTCCTGAACAAGATAATGAAAAAGTTGGCTGCTGAGGTCGCTGCGCACTGGGATGGTCGGCAGGGGGTATGCCTACAGAACAGTGAGCGGCACCATTGACCCCGGCAACCATTGTTGTAGCACCAACACCTGCGATTCCCGGTCCTCCAACCATGGTAACCTCGGCAGAATAGGTGCCATCAGAGGCAGTTGAAGTCATAACCGTTACCGGCCCACCGCTGCCACCATTAGGTGTCGCTGCAATAGAGACCTCCAGCCCACCGACGGGCGGAGTGACAAAACCAGAAACCCTTATCACGTCTATTGAGCTTTCCTGATCACCTCTGACCAGCTCGACAGTACACGGATCACTCAACGTAATACCGCTGACCGCCGCATGGGCTGGAAGAAAGATTTGCTCGATGACCGGTGTAGACCAATTGACAGGTAGCACGTGATAGGCGGCCAAAGCCCCCACACCACCGGCAATCGTCTTGACGGCTCTTCTTCTGCTAGAGTTCTTGGGTTCAGCGGTCCTATCCACCCTGGACCCAGAGATATCTTTGCATGATGCCATAATGATCCTCTTGTTCGATGCTTGAGTGTTGGATGAAATATGATATCAATTGAATGTAATTACCGATAATTATTTCCAAGAAAGGTGTCAATTGGCTATTTATAGAAATGAATAAGAAGATGAATT
>JAHEER010000011.1 GCA_024640625.1 Desulfobulbaceae bacterium | reverse complement strand
ATGTTGATCAGGCCGGTATTCGTATCGCCGTTGGCAAGAATGCGGCATATGATCTTTACCTGTCGCGAGCTCTCACGAAAGCCGAATTGAGAAGAGCCCCAACCACTTCCGGGGCTGTTGACCTTTTCCTGTCCGAACATCTTGACCTGGCAGCCGGAATCAAGACAGGTTTACTGGCCTTTGCCAAGAACAGGCCGGATCTCAAGGTCCTCGACGGTGCTTTTATGGAGATAAAACAGGCAATTGGCGTTCCTCGAGGATCTGAAGCTGCCGTACCGTATCTCGATCAATTCATTACAGAAATGATCACCACTGGCTTCATTCGAAACCGCCTTGAGTCGAGTGGCCAGGATCCCCATATCGTGGTTTCGCGGTGAGCAACGTAACCCAATTACGCAAGATAACGTGAAGGTTCATATCAAATGCCTGTGCGTCCAGGCCACAGTGACTGAGATTATAGGCGAGCTTGGGCAACATAGGTATTTGACGTTAAGTTCAGGTCTAGAGGATTACAATGCAAATACTAGTTATCCCCTGTGATGGAATTGGCCCGGAGATTATTGAAGCATCGATGAATGCGCTTTCAATTGTTAGAGAAAAATCAGGTGTAACCATCCAGTTTGATTATGAAGAAGCTGGTTTCGTTAGTCTTGAAAAATATGATACGACTCTGCGCCCCGAAGTTTTGGAAAAAGCCAGAACTTACGATGGGATAATCCTCGGGCCGCAGTCCCATGCCGACTATCCGTCTCCCGAAAAGGGGGGAAAGAACATATCCGCCGCTTTTCGCACTCATCTTGATCTCTACGCAAATGTACGACCTGCTCGAACACGCCCCTTTCTACCTTCCAACCTGAAAGCAGGAAAAGCCATGGACCTTGTCATCATGAGGGAAGCTACAGAGGGCTTTTATCCTGATCGAAATATGGCTCGTGGATGGGCGGAGCTGATGCCGAGCCCGGATATGGCTCTGTCGTTTAGAAAAATTACCCGGCACTGCAGTAATCGGATAGCCCGAAGAGCCTTTGAGTTGGCTATGAAACGCCGTAAAAAAGTGACGGCAATTCACAAATCCAATAGTTTTCATATGACAGACGGGTTGTTTTTAGAATGTGTCTATGAAGTCGCTCTTGATTTTCCTGAAGTGGCCGTCGATGACCTGCTTGTCGATGCATCAACCGCCCACCTGGTAAGACATCCCGAGCGATTTGATGTAGTGCTGGCGACCAATCTTTACGGGGACATTATTAGCGACCTGGCAAGCGAATTATCAGGCAGTCTTGGTCTTGCAGGCTCAATTATGGCCAGTGATGATCAGTGCTGTGCTCAAGCGCAACACGGTTCCGCGCCGGATATCGCAGATCAGGACAAGGCTAATCCTGTGTCGATGATCTTGTCGATTGGCATGATGATGAAGTGGCTCGGAGATTATCACAAAAGAGCGGAACTATATGAGATCGGGACCAGATTGGAAGAGGGAGTCGACACAGTACTTGCCGATCCCAAATTACGGACGGCAGATCTTGGGGGACCGCTGGGGTGTGCCGATTTTGGCAAAGCTGTCTCTGCAGCCGTCAGCAGCTAACGAGACAAACATCAACTGAGCAGAGATTTTTTCAGCTTTCTGACAGCACTTAGCGGACTGGTCAGAACAGTGCGGCCAAGCCGCTCCTCAACCGCTGACAGTGCCTGAGAAGTTGAAAATTGGGCCAGCATCACTACTTGATAATCTGCGAAAACAGAAGATGCCTCCCCTATCAAATTATTATGGGTCTGAAGATCGCCCTGAGATAGTGCTGCCATGGCGTCATCAACGAAAATTGAGTCCAGTTGAGCTGTCTTACCCAGTTCATCCGCCAGAGCATAAAACTCCTGTTCCATTGATTGGATACTTGGCTTAAAGGTGGCAATCATCGCTATCTTACCACCGATCATCAGTGCTTTTTCAAACATCGCTTCATTCGGTTTTAGAACCGGTATCTCGAATCGTCGTTTGACCGCATCGATCTCCTTTCCGAAGGCGGAGCAGCTGTAGAGAATTCAATCTGCTCCGAGCATTACACCATTTTCACCGAGAGCCTCGATGCGCTGTCCGATAATACCAGCTCCAAACGCCCCTGAGTTGAGATCCTTACCGAGAGCATCGTCGAGTAGATTGACAGTTTCAGCTTCTGGCCACTCATCATTAAAAGCCACCAGAATTGGATCTATGGAAACGGGCGTGGCATGAATGAGAACTATCCGAAAATTGTTTTCTGTTGGAGACATAGGGGCTGGTTTTTATGAGGGGTTACCTATAAATAAGCGCAACTATATACTCTAGTAATTCTACAACTAATTTGCAGTATCGTTAGTTAATGAATGTGCTAAACAAGTGGTCGCAATTCGATTATCCGGTAAACAGAAGTGGAATAGTGAATGAGTGTGAAATGCACGAATCGTTGGGGGACAGACCTGACCCGCGTTCTACCCAGCTCAGGTTTTACGGGGTGTCACCTTGGAGATGTAGTCCTCGATACTCTTCTGCAGGGTTATTTCCGCCAGCTGGGCGCAGTGCAGGTGGGTTTCGGGCAGCTGCCCGACAACATCCATTATGCTAACCATGTTGATCTTTTTGACTTCGGCGATATGTTTGTCACGGGCCAGCATGGCTGCCGCCTCCACGCACAATTTGGAGTAAGAACAGCCATCCGTCCAGCTGTGGGTCGAAGTAACCACGCTGTCCTCGATCTGCAGCCCGATCTCCATGGTATCCCCGCAGTTGCCCGACACTTTCGCCAGCCCCTGGGGGTTTTCAATTACCGGGTTGCCGTAATAATGAAGCAGAAACCAGACGGCTCCCACCGCGAAAATCAAGGCACACGCAATTGCCAGATTCGTGATCATACTGCATTCCCGCCGGGGATGGGCGTTCTCAACCGCTGCGTTCCCCCTGTCTGTTGTGACCGGCGACACTGATCATGTAATTGTTGACGGCCTCCTGCAGGGCCTTGATGGCCAGTGTCGCGCAATGTTTCTCCCCTTCCGGAAAGGTGCCGATTTTGTTTAACACATCAGCCGGTTCCAGCTCAAGCAATTCTTCCGGGTTCCTGCCGTGGGCGAGTTCGGCGGTGAACGAGCCGCAGAGCGAACTCGAAGCACAGCCGTCGGTAGTATAGGAAGCCTTTACTACCCGGTCGTCACTGAATTTGAGATAGATAGGTATTGTCTCCCCAAATTTCGTCATTTGTCACCAGTGCCCGTCCGCATTGGCGTTTTCAAGATACTCGACTTCACCCGACCTGAGCCGCTCGAGCGCCTCATTCACTGAACCGTCTACGTCACTGACTACTTTTACACCGGCGGCCTGCAGGGTCTGGAAGGCTTTCGGACCGCAATATCCGGTCAGCAGAATTTCGGCCCCATGGTCGTGGACCATTGTGGCAGCCTGGATGCCAGCTCCTTTGAAGGCGTTGGCATTGGCAGAATTATCGATTGCTTCGAATTCCATGGTATCGAGGTCGACGATGATGATTGTCGCCGCCCTGCCGAACCGGGGATCGACCTCGCTGTTGAGGTCCGTACCTTTGGCTGATATTGCAACTTTCATAAGGTTCCTCCTCGCTTAGTTCTTGGCTCCTCCGCCGCACACTTGGTCGTCAGAGATGAGCGGTAGTTTGCCAGCCAGGAGATCTTCGACCACCGGCCTGATGTCAATCCTTTCGCCGTCGTGATACACGTCAATACCGACCTGCCGAAACCCCATCAGCGGGCGCATGCCGATGCCGCCGACGATCAGCGCATTGACCTGGTGGGAGGCAAGCAGGTTGACCGGAACCATGCAGCCGCCCTGGACGTGCTCCTGGTTTTGGATGGTGGTCACCGCCTTGATTTTTCCATCTTCGGCGTCAATGCAGGTGAATACATCGCAATGGCCGAAATGGCCGGCTCTCTGTCCGTCAAGTCCGCCATTGCCCACCGAGGGGATGGCTACACGCATTTTTTTCATTCTATTCTCCTGTTTATTTCATTATCGGCAAAATCCTTGCCTCTTTCTTGGTCATTAGCTCCGAGGACCTTATCCTGTTCCAGATGGAGCTCACCGTTTCCACCAATTGTGCTGAAGGGTCATATTCGATTATGGTCTCTCCCTTGACCATCGCCCTGATAAAAGCCGGATCGAAGGGTATCCGTCCCACTGTCATCAGCTTTCGCCTTTCGGTCTCGAGCTCGATAACCGAACTCATCTCTTCATTGAGGTCATACTTGTTGATGCAGACCATGGCTGGAATTTTGAAATGGCGGGCCAACTCGGCCACCCGCTGCATATCGTGCAGTCCCGAGATGGTCGGCTCGACCACGATGAGTAACGCCGTCGCCCCTGTTATCGAGGCAATCACCGGACAGCCGATGCCGGGGGGACCATCGGTGACGATCAGTTCCAGCCCGCTCTGCTCGGCAAGAAACTGGGCCTGTTTCCTGATCAGACTGACGAGCTTGCCGGAATTTTCCTCGCCAATTCCAAGCCGGGCATGGACCAGGGGGCCAAAACGGGTCGTTGAGCTGAACCACTCACCACACTTTCTCGGTTGAAAATCGACTGCCTCTTCTGGACAAAAAGCGCGGCAGACCCCGCAGCCTTCACATTCGCTGGGATCGACCACGAAATCGTCGCTGATCGCCGCAAAGCGGCACAACTCAGTGCACAGGCCGCAGCCGCTGCAGTCCTCGGCTATAATGGCCGCTTTACTGCCGCCGATGAAATTGTGCGTCTCCACGATCCTCGGAGCGAGCAACAGATGCAGATCGGCAGCATCGACATCGGTGTCGCAGAGCAGATGATTCTCCGCCAGCGCAGCGAAGGCCGCCGTCAAACTCGTCTTACCGGTTCCCCCCTTGCCGCTTATCACCACCAATTCCTTCATTGGCTGACCTCCCCCAGCACAGCTGTTTCCGCAATGCTGTCAAACAGGCGGCAGAACCTGATCCGCCACTCCGGCGATTGATCCACCAGCAGGCCACCCTGCGAGTAGATTTCGGCAATGGTTCTGGAAAAGGGGATCTCCATCAATATCGGCAGCCCTTCCTTTCTGGCATAGCGATAGACGTCCTCATTGCCTATATCAGCACGGTTGATTACCAGTCCGCAGGGAATGGACAGCTTTTTGACCGCCTCTACGGTGAGTACCAGATCGTGCAGGCCAAAGGGCGTGGGCTCGGTAACCAGAAGTACGAAATCACTGACTTTCATGGCCTTGATAGCGGGACAGGAGGTACCCGGCGGGGCATCGATGATGACCAGATCAGCGGGCTCGATGATCGACTGAACTCTGCTGATCAGCGGCGGGCTCATTGCTTCGCCGACTCGGAGTCGGCCATAGCTCAAGGTGATGTGGTTCCAGGTCCCCGTTTCAATTGTTCCCAGCTCGCGGTGCCCATCTTTCACCGCCTGTTCGGGGCAGATCATCTGGCAGCCCTCACAGCTGTGGCAGAGTTCGGGGAAGACCAGCACCTTTTCACCGATCACGGCCAGGGCATTGAACTCGCACAGCTCTGCACATTTCCTGCAGCCGTTGCAGCGGGTCTCATCGATTACCGGCACGAAGGTCGATTCCGTCCTCGAGACCAACTCCCCGGGTTTGATGAACAGGTGGACGTTGGGCTCCTCGACATCGCAGTCGAGCAGTTTCAGCGGCCTTTTGAGGCTGGCGGCCAGATTGATGGAGACGGTTGTCTTGCCGGTACCGCCTTTGCCGCTTGCGACACTGATGATCATGATCTGTCTCTCCAAATGTTCTCAAAAATTCAGCAGATTTTTGCGAGGTGGTCGCTTATCTCTCGGGCCTCCTCCCGTCCGGGGTGCAGCGGCAGCTGCATGAACACCCCGTACCCTTCGGTTGCTTCGTGGAACTCGCCGGGATAAAGCGAAGAGACCAGGGCGCAGTTGATAAACGGGTTGCTGCGCAGCAGTTCGCGGACGAACTCGAGCCCGGCACCACCCTCAATTTCCTCGTCAACAATCACCGCATCTACCCTACCAGCGGCGACTGCCTCGTAGACCTGCCCGGGCAGACTGCAGTGGACAACGCGATGGTGTTCATCTTCAGCCAGCGCCTTACCCAGCTCGGAGAAAACATCTTCATTCTTGCTTATCAGCAGGAGGTTGAACTTTTTCATAAGTTGTCGGTAGTTGGTTGTTTTTTTCCAGCATTTGATCGGCACCCCGGCGGCGCAGCTCTGAGTCAGGAAGAATCCCGGCGTTCTTCTTCCAGGGGGTATCAGGCAGCGCAGGGCCGCCCGCTTTCACCGAAAGACTGTGCACGACCCTGTCGGCCAGGCGGGCAAACTCCTGAAACAGGGGCGTAAGCAATGACACCAGCGGCCGGAAAGATGGCAGGCGCACTTGGCGTCGGTATTCACAGGCGCCGCCTCTTTGCCTGCCAGATTTTTGGTGAGTGCAGTGGGGTCCCCGAATCTGATTCTGCATTTTTGCTCTGTTTCCTTTGCCCTTCATAATTCGCTGCTCTCCTCCTCCGGCACCGTAGCGTCGGCGGTTGGCGGGTTCATGGTAATTGACTGACAACCGGGCATCCTGAACAACTCCAGGGGCCTGCCGGCGGCAAAGGCCTCAAGAAAACGCTCGGCATTGCCACCCACAAAAGACAACAAGGTGATGCCCGATTGTTGGATAATCTGGGCGGGACGCTCTGAAATTGCGCCGCAGATCAGCGTATCTATCTCTTTTTCGACGACCATCCGGGCCAGCCCTGAAGCCACCAGTCGTGGTAGAAATTGGCGCTGCTGAGCGACTATTTTTCCGTCCTCTATCTCTGCCAGCAGTATGGTCTGGGCCGAGTCGAATACCGGCGAAATTCGATTTCCCCACACGGTCATTGCCACTTTCATAAGCTCTTGTCCTCGATCCTGGCCTTGGTTGTCCGTTCAGTAATCAAATTGCAAGGGCAATGCCACTCATGTGCAGATGGACGAAAATCGAATAATGAGATGTGATAACAATATATTATGAGCTAAACATTTGGGAATAAGTACGAGGAGAGTCGCAGGGAGAGTCGCAATGGTGCGACCCTTCGCGGAGGCTAGAGTCGCACTATTGCGACTGTGGGTGCAGTCCCCAAACGCTGACTTGTTTCGACTGCAAGCCCGGAGATTTCACCGCTGGCATAACCTCGGCCAGGAAAATTTCGGCTACTCGGGGGAAAGTGGACGACAGGATCGTTTCCGGCGGGAAACTGTTCAGCAAGTGCGGCGGCGGCCGTCAATCGCGGGCAGGGAGATGTCGAACTTTTTGATTTTTCGGAATAGAGTACTTTTATGAATGCCAAGGGCGGCAGCCGCGGCCGATCTGTTGTAGCCGGCGTCAGCGAGCGCCTTGCTGATCATCTCCTTTTCGCGGCTCGCGGTCAGCGCACGATAATCCGTATGGCCGCTCCGCACCGTGCTCCCGTCCGACGGGTGCCAGAGTGAAGCCGGCAGGTGATCTACTTGTATCTCGCCGTTGCGGCAGAGTACAAAGGCATGCTCGATAATGTTTTCAAGCTCCCTGATATTTCCGGGATAATGGTGCGCAGCGAGTAAATCGGCGGCTTCCGGACTCACACCGGTAACCAGCCTTCCTCGACGCCTGTTCATCTTGGCGATAAAGCGGGCGGTCAGCAGGGGGATGTCCTCGCGCCGTTCCCTTAACGGCGGAAGTGGCAGGGTGATAATATTGATCCGGTAGAAAAGGTCTCGGCGAAACTCCTGCCGCTCGGCCATTTCCTGCAAATTTCTATTGGTGGCGGTGATGATCCGGGCATTGGTCCTGACCGGGCTGGTGCTTCCCAGCGGGGTATACTCGCCTTCCTCGAGGACACGCAGCAGCTTTACCTGAAAGGCCAGGCTGGTATCGCCTATTTCATCAAGCAGAATGGTACCGTCGTCGGCGGCGCCGAACAGGCCCTGCCGGTCGCTGCGGGCATCGGTAAAGGCGCCTGCCTTGCAGCCGAAGAGTTCAGATTCGAGCAGACTGTCGGGCAGTGCCCCGCAATTAATCGTGATAAACGGCCGATTACGGCGCGGCGAGTGATTGTGAATGGCACGGGCCAGCAGCTCTTTGCCGGTGCCGGTCTCACCGGTGATCAGCACCGAACTGTCGCTCTCTCCGATTTGATCAACGATTTCAAATATTTCTCGCATATTCGCTGAGCGGCTGATCATCTCATCCATGCCGGCGGTGCCGCTCAGGTCGCGCCGCAGTTCTTCAACCAGGCTGTGGTCCCTGAAAATTTCAACGCCGCCGAGCACTTCTCCCTTATCGTCGACGAGCAGAGAGGTGGAGACGCTGATCGGGATCAATTGTTTTTCACTGTTGATAATCGAGGTCGAGGAACTGACAAACGACTTTCCATCATTCATGGTCCGCTTCAATGCGCAGTCGCCTTCGCACATGTTCGACCGGAACACTTCCCAGCAGTAGCAACCCAGCGCATCATCCCTGGCGACGCCGGTGATCTGCTCGGCAGCCCTGTTAAACGATGTAATACGCCAGTGGTGATCGACGGTAAAAACCCCATCTGATATGCTCTCGAGGATCACCTTGGTGAGACCGCTTTGAGGTGGATATTTTTCGTTCATATGCACACTATAATTATTTCTGCGAGTATCGCACTGTTTTTTTCACCCGCACAGGAATCAAGAGGATGGAAACGGAGGGACCCACTGCTTACTTCTTAATTTCAGAGCTAAGTTGCGGATCCCCCCTCGCCCGAGAAGCAGCGCAGCTGCGAAGAGAGCCGTCCGAGCAGTGGACTAATCAGTGTACCAGGCTGTCCAGATCGAGGTAGCCCGGATCCATCCTGCCGATTCCGAACACCCCGGCGAGAAAACACAGCCAGTCATCGCTGGTGCTGATACCGGGGTGGGTGACAAGATAGCTTTTCACCAGGGCCCGCTGTTTCGCCTCACTCTGCACATACCAGTACCGCATCACCTGCAGCTTGGTCATCCAATCCATAATGTTCCCCCTTGTCGTTCCTTCGAAAGAATTATGCCCAAAGGATCTGACAAAAATCTTACAGCGGTTGGATCGGTCTACCTTCGCCTGCATCGCCGACTCAGCGATGTACTTCTTAGACAAAGAATTTTCTACATTATATCAAATGTATAGATATAGTTCACAGGCATTACCTAACGTTTTTCAGGCCACCCACTTGATTTATTATCGGCGGTAATTACTATCACAGTGTAGTACATTCGTAGCTTATACGATGTACTCCCGATGGGGTGATGTAGACCGCAAACTGCATCACCCTTTTTCTTTTTTCCCTATCTCAGATCAGTTCCGCGTCACCATAATCGCTGCCCGGCCGGTGCGAATCAGGTCTTTTGTGATACCGCTTGCCCCCATTCATGATCTGAGCCGTTGCCTGCACTGCAGTGACAAATCCTTGTGCCGCTTTAGGTCAATGAGTGATTCGCTTCCTCGCGGAGTACTGCTTGTCTGCGAAAACCCCATCCGGCCAGTCTTGAAACGGAGCCGCAATGATAGTACTGTTTTCTGATCCCATGGTTAGAGAGGGTATTCAGACGAGGAGGATTGACCGTGATCGAATGCATCAGAACTTACAGACTGTCCCAGAAACTCGAGGATCCTTTTGGTTTTTCCCAGTGGCATTACGACATCCGCAATGCACTGATCATCGAAGTGGTCGATGACTCGGGAGCGGTTGGCTGGGGAGAGTGTTATGGTCCTGCAGAGGTTACCCAGACCGCCGTCAACTCCTATTACGCTCCGCATCTTATTGGCTGGGACCCGCTTCGCAACGAGGCTGCCTGGCAGCATTGCTGGCGCGCCGGTCTCGATTTTTCTCTCAAGGGCGTCATGATGGGTGCCATCTCTGGACTCGACATGGCACTGTTCGATCTTAAAGGACATCTCCTCGGCGTCTCCGCCTCCGAACTCATGGGAGGCCGGCTGCGTGACAAAGTGGAGTGCTATGCCACCGGTATGTATTTTCGTAAAGTCTCCGAGCCCGAGTTGTTGGACGTAATTGTCAACGAAGCTCAGGGATATGTGGATCAGGGCTTTTCTGCCCTGAAGATAAAAATCGGCAAGAATATGACCTTTGACAGGCACCTCATCGACCTCATGCGCCGCACCTTCCCCGACACCAGGCTGATGGCAGACTCCAACCACGCCTACGACCTGTCCGAGGCCATCGAAATTGGCAGATTGCTGGACGATAGAGGCTACAAGTGGTTCGAAGAACCTCTTTCACCTGCCCGGAGCGGCTCATTTCGTCAGCTCTCAGACAAAATTGATATTGCCATTGCCGCCGGCGAGTGCGAACAGACCAGATGGGGATTCCAGGACCTGCTCGGCACAGGAGGGGTGCAGATCGCCCAGCCTGACCTGGCCTATTGCGGCGGACCGACGGAGGCCCTGAAAATTCGAGCGCTTGCATCTTCCCTGGGTATCAACGTGATACCCCACGCCTGGGGGACGATGCTCAACCTGGCCTGCGCCGCCCATTTTCTGGCATCGGCCTACGTTGAACCAGGCCGGGCCGAAGTGCAGCCTCCGCTCCTGGAAACGGACCGTTCAGACAATCCCATGCGCGAGCAGATTTTCCGACAAAAGTTGGAGTTTGCCAAGGGCAGTATCAGGGTGCCGACGACTCCGGGCCTTGGTGTTGAACCGGAGCGCGAGGAAATGGAGCGCTTCTGTGCGCAGATGACCGAGTGCAGCTGAAACGCCAAGGAAAAACTCGGCTGCTGTAGCGACAAGCACTGCAGTCTGGCGGCAGGGAAGTGGGTGTCAGGCTGGGATTTACTTGGGGGTTTTCTGACCCTTGGCAGGCGCGTCCTCTTTGCCGTAGAGATCAAACTCTTTAGCCAGAAAACTGACAAAGTCATCTTCGAATTGACGGGCGCTCAGGCCGGAGAAGTATTTGAGCTTCAATCTTCTCTGGTCGGCTTCGGAACTTTTACCCCAGAGTTTCAGGACTTTTCGTGCAGTATACATAAACACCTCCCATTATAGCCCGGGAAACGATCCTGTTTGGTGAGTTCCAGGGTTAATTTGACCTGTGGTATTTCATCTACTTGTCCGCACTCAGAGGCGTCGTTCACGATTATTCAGGTTTTCGGCCA
Source organism: Desulfobulbaceae bacterium (assembly GCA_024640625.1). Taxonomy (GTDB): domain Bacteria; phylum Desulfobacterota; class Desulfobulbia; order Desulfobulbales; family Desulfocapsaceae; genus JABDQA01. The sequence goes on along the minus strand of JAHEER010000011.1, from coordinate 62,898 downwards.
GCGGCTTGATCTCCTGGGGGCCATCAGCCAATCTCAGGGCCAGGAATCTGACAAAGTCAGCCTTGCTGAAATGGTCGCCATGCTGACTGAGAAACTGGCGCATGAGCCGCTGCTTCTCAGAGAGTTCCATGAAATTCCACAAATTCATGAAGGAATCAGAATTGCCCATAATCACCTCCTGAAGAAAAGGTTTTCTGAGGCAGGTACAATCACATCGGGGGATACAGCCTGTTAAGTAAGGCTGTTAATATAATAATGACTAACCGTTGTCAGGACAATACCACCGAAGAAAATCATACCCCTGACAGAAATTTTTCAAAGAAGCCTAAATAACTGTAATTTATTATATTTTAAAAATTGTTTCGGTTCATAAACGTCGCAGGAACTACCACATAGTGGTGTTATGACTACCAATTTTTCGAATCCACCACTTTTGTTCATCACCCCTCATTTCTTTGTCTCTTTACGGCCAGCCTTCTGAGGCCGGCAGGCGTCTGCTACCCAATTCGGGTTCGTTGTCACATTCCCTGGGAGCAGCGTTTTCCAGCAGGTTTTGTCATTGTTTTTTCCTCGCCCTAGGTGGCAACGCTGCCTGCAGACAGAACCCGGAGAAGAAATAGTTGCCTTCTGCACATATTTCGTATATGGTGACTCAAATGTAACAATTGTAATATTTTTTATTACAATAATGTAACAAATAACCCGAGGAGGATCGTTTTCAGATGAAACTACTTAGCTACCCCCTTGCTGTGCTTCTGCTGCTTCTTTCAGGCTCCTCAGCTTTCGCCGCCGAGGCTATCGATACCGGCGACACCGCCTGGATCATTGTCGCTACCGCTTTGGTCATGGTTATGACGCCGGCTGGACTGGCACTCTTTTACGGCGGTATGTCCCGTTATAAAAACCTGCTCAACACCTACGCCATGACCTTCGTCGCCTACTGCCTTGGCTCCGTGGTCTGGGTCATGTGGGGTTACTCGCTGGCCTTCGGCCCTGACGTGTCCGGCATTGTCGGCGGCCTCAATCACGCCTTTCTGGCCGGTATCGGGGTGGACAGCGTCTCTGGCACAATCCCGACTCTGGTGTTCGTCGTCTTTCAGATGACCTTCGCGGCAATCACCGTTGCCCTGGTGCTTGGATCGGTGGTCGACCGCATGAAGTTTTCCTCCTGGATCGTCTTCACGATCCTCTGGCTCACCTTCATCTACTCTCCCATCGCCCACTGGGTATGGGGCGGCGGCTGGATGGGGGCAATGGGGGCGCTCGACTTCGCCGGCGGTACCGTAGTTCATATCAATGCAGGTGTGGCCGGCCTGGTGCTCTCTTACGTGGTGGGTAAACGTCTAGGCTATGGCAAGACCCCGATGTTTCCTTCCAGCGTTTCGCTGACCGCCCTGGGGGCCGCGCTGCTCTGGTTTGGCTGGTTCGGGTTTAATGCCGGCAGCGAACTTGCCGCCGACGGCATTGCCGCCTCCGCCTTTCTAGTCACCAACACCTCTGCGGCAATGGGAGCCCTGGGCTGGATGGGTGCCGAATGGCTGATCAACAAAAAGCCGACCCTGCTAGGCATCGCCTCGGGCGTCGTTGCCGGCCTGGTGGCCATTACCCCTGCCGCCGGCTTCGTCGGCCTGATCTCTTCCCTGATAATTGGCGGGGTGGCAGGCGTACTCGGTTTCTTCAGCGTGGCCATTCTGAAAAACAAAATCGGCTACGACGATTCGCTTGACGCCTTTGGCGTTCACGGCATGTGCGGTATCTGGGGCGCTCTGGCCACTGGACTGTTCGCCAACCCGGCAATCAATGAACTCGGAAAAGGTCTGTTCTTCGGAAATCCGGGACAGCTCCTCATCCAGGCCATATCGATTGTCGGCACCATGGTTTTCACCGCCATAGGCACCCTGGTCGTTGTCTATATCACCAAGGCCGTCACCGGCGGTCTCCGGGTGAGCGAAGAAGATGAGGTGCTGGGTCTTGACAATGCCATTCACGGCGAGAGAGCCTTCGAAATCGACTAATCGAGCGCTCCTGAAATAAACCCATCCAAGCACCGCATGAAGCCGGGTTCAGCAGCGGGGAGCGGCCAAAGGGCTCTCCCCGGGACTGACCATGAAGGAGTAGAGCAATGAAGAAAATCGAAGCAATCATCAAACCGTTCAAGCTGGATGAAGTAAAGGAGGCCCTCACCGAACTCGGCATCCAGGGAATGACCGTCACCAATGTCGAGGGGTACGGCCGGCAGAAGGGGCACAAGGAGGTTTACCGGGGGGCCGAGTACAAGGTTGATTTCATCCCCAAGATCAAAATCGAGTTAATCGTTCAGTCGGACCTCACCGCCAAGGTGGTCGAGACAATCCAGCAGGCCGCCAAAACCGGCAAGATCGGCGACGGCAAAATTTTTGTCCTGCCCGTGGAACAGGTTATCAGGGTGCGCACCGGGGAAACAGGTGAGTCCGCGGTCTGACCGGACCTGTCTGCAAGCCGGCCCTATTCTCCTGCTGAAACCGCTCCGAGCAGCGCCGAAACCGGCGGATGGTCTCCCGCCTGCTGTTCCCTGAACAGAAACCGCAGCTCGTTGCCTGGCCCAATCACTGCCGCACCGCCCAACTGCAGGGCGCTGCCCTGAAGCGTTCCAGGACGAATGCCGGCTTTTATGGCCGACAGCGCAGACCGCAGAGGTTTGAGGCCAAGCAATTTGCCAATGCCGGAGGAAAATCCCAGCGCCTGGTAGGCCTCCCGCGAGGGATCGGCAAAGAGGTCTGAGCTGAAACCAGTTATTTTCCTGAACTCGGGCAGATGCACTGCTTCACCGGGTCCGATAACTGCCAGCCTGCTCTGTTGTGCCTTAAACTGGTCCTCGTATTCGCTCAGTTCAGCAACCTGCTGACGACAGAGCATTCAGCCAAAATGTCTGACCAAGACAAGTACCGCCGTCTGGGTGGCCCACAGGTCGCGCAGGGCTGATTTCTGCCCCTGTTCATTGTAGACGCCGAGCCGGCCAAGCTGTTCAACCGAGACATTGTATCCTTCCATATTTTCCCTCTTCATAGCACTGGGCAGACATACTCTCTATCTGGACAAAACCGCGACGACCCTGCCGGCACTCAGAAAATCGATACCGCTGTTTCTATAATAAGCACATTTGAGTGTGGAGCGGAAGAAATTGAAATAGGCGCCGGCAAGAGAGATGAGAGCGTTTCTGGTAAATCTGCCCGCCTGGTCGATTTTTCCACTCCTGTACCTATATTCTGGCTTATGACTCGCCTGACCATTGCCTATGCCAACCACCGGCCGGAGACGCTGCCGCTCTGCCAGCCCTTGATGGAGCAACATCAGCGGATTATCCTGGAGGAGCCTCCCCACCCTTTGTTTCCCAAGATGATTCGCGGGCAGGTCAGTACGGAGGACTATCTGCTCGATCAGGACATCGAGTACCCGGCTTTCAGCCAGCAGCAGTGTCTTATGCTGCAGAGCTTTTTCAGTGGCGGGATAGAACTCCTGCAGGTTGAACCCTATATCGAGCACTTAATCCAGGTCCAGGACTTTTTCGCCGAGGGAAACGGACCCGAGAATCTGGACAAATCCACGCTTCACTACCAGGTCTATCTGAGGGAAAAGGAGGCGACCCGAACCCTGATCGATTTTTACCAGGCGGTGCGGGGAGACGATTTTTCACACTTAATCGAGTCGGTCAAAAACTTTGCCTGGGCCGACGCACGGCGATTTGCCCTGCGCGATCAACTCAGGGCCCAAGCCATTGTCAATAACCTCATTGATATGCAACCCACGTGCGTGGAAGCTGGACCCATGCATCTGCTGCTTTATCATAATCTTCGCCCATTGGTGCCCCCGGACTGGTCTCTCAAGCCGGTATTCGTTGAGCATCTGGGACTTCAGCAGCTGGGGTTGAAATCGGGACTTTACGGTCCTGGTGATAAGCTTACCGTACACTGCCTGTTTCAGCGTCAGCTGCACGCCGAACATGCCGACCTGCTGTGCGCCCGCACCCTTGTCTTTATGAAAATTGTAGGCAAGGATGAATACTCCGGCCAGAATGGCCCCTTCCCCCACCTGCGCGATGAAGCGCGGGCTGCGGCATTGGTAAATAAGCTGAGCTTCGAACAATGCCGCCTGCTGTTTGGGAAGATTCGTGATCTATCAGTGGCAGCGGCCACCGGCCTGGTGCGTGAGCACCTTTCCAGTCCCCCGGCGAAACCTTTGCCCTGAGGCGATGGTTTTCACCAGCAGCAATTAGTGATTAGAGTAAATTTCGTCACCCAAAAGCCATTCAGAGCCAAGGCTGCTGACAGAGATACGCAGCCTTTTATCCAGGAGCCCAGATGACCATGATGACAAAAGCGAGTTGGTATGCCGCTGCCTGCATTGCCGTTCTCAGCAGCAGCTCCCTGGCTCATGCCGGAGAAGCAGATGTGATCGAGGCCAAAGTCAACCAGAATGCGGCGGGAACCTATGACTTCAGCGTTACCGTCCAGCACGCTGATGAGGGATGGAGCCATTATGTCGACAAGTGGGAGGTTCTAGATGATCAGGGCCGGGTGGTGGCCACCCGCGTTCTGCACCACCCCCACGTGAACGAACAGCCTTTTACCAGGGGGCTTAGCGGGGTTGCCTTGCCGAAAGGCCGGGCCACCTATTCCGTGCGGGCCCACGATTCGGTGCATGACTATGGCGGCCAAGAGGTAACCATCGATCTTCCTTAACGTGACGACTAGGTTAACTACCCCGCCTGACCTACTCGTCGCAGACATGCCGGTTGGCATACTCCTTTTCATCGTAGGTCTCAACGTTTTCCATCATCGGCAGCGCTCCCTGGGCCATCTCACCGCATTTCTGCATCTGCTTCAGAGTGGGGTCGGAAGCGATTTCCCTGCCGAACGTAATAGCCGTCTTCTGGGCTTTGTCGCGCTGTCCTTGGCTGCACAGGCTGTCGATTTCCCTGCTCATCTTTTCCGATTTAACCTGCAGTTCCTGAAGCTTGGCCTCATCGATACCGGCCATACACTCCTGCACCTGCTGCATGACCTGCATCATGTTCTGCATATTTCCCTGATTCATGGCCCCGGGGTTCTGGGCCAGGGCACCCGCGGGAGCCAACAGTACCACCAATATGAATGCGGTTTTCATGGGATTCTCCTCTCATGTTTCGTATCTTGATGACAGCCCCGCACTGGCATGCTGCCAACTTTGGCTCAACAATAAGTATCAAATGTGGTTTTGCTGGCCGATAATTGGATGCAATTTAACGGTGATTGAGTATCATGACGAGCATTTGAATCGTGCCATCAACCAGAGGAACCCATGATAACCAACATTCTGATCGCCCTTTCTCCCCCGCTGGCCGCCTATCTGTGGACCCAGATATTCATATTAGCCGGCGGTACCAACTTTCACGACTCCTTTCTCTACAGCATGGCTGTTCTCAGTGTGATCCTCATTCCGGTCGGTCTCTATCATGGCCGGCTGACAATCTTTGTGGGCGGGGTAATCTGGCTGCTTGTGGTCTGGAATGTGCTCTATGAGCCGTTCGCGGTGCTTTTCTGAAGTGCTGCAACAGGGCTGAGCCTTGCTGCTGCTTTTCAGGATCACCCAACTTCCATACTGATTTCCGGAAAACCCAGCCAGTAGCCGTTGTGAGAGGCGTAATCCAGCTCAAACCTGACCACATCGATGTGGCGCTGCTCGACAGTGATGAATTTACCGAGCACTTCTTTAATGTCGCCACTCGCTGATTCGAAGGCTTTTTCATAGTACTCGGTGGTTTCAACTTCGAGTTTGAGCGCACTGCTGAGCACCCGCTTGACATCGCCGAGCATGTGCTCCGGTATGGCAATCTTCATGGACTCGATATTCTTTTGCAGGTCGTCGGCATCCGGAACAGCGGTTATAAAAGCTTGCAGACTGACGCTGCCGTTTTCGGTGAGTGCTTTAATGGAGTGTTCCAGAAAATCGACGTGCTCTTGCTCCTCGTCCGCCAGGGTCTGAAAAATCCGCTTGCCCCTGTCATCGTCTATAATTGCGACGGCAGACTGATACAGGTCCCGTATCTTATTCTCATATGCCAATGCCTTTTTAAAAATTGTTATGGAATCCATGGTATCCCCCGGATGGCTGAGTGAGAAGATGAAAAAAGGTGGATGGCGACTATTCATCACTATAATTACGGGACTTTTATTGTCACATTCCAGAACCAAGAAAGGATTAACCACTGCCGTCCACGCCTGAACCCCACAAATGTTTCGAGCCTTTGATCCTCTATCCCGTGCTGAAAATTCTGCAGCCTTTCTCTAAGATTGTGCGCCCACGGGTTGATTACCCCCCTCCAATGTTGGACAATTAAGTAAAGGAGACAAGAGCGGTGACCCGATTTTGCACCTCTCAGGAAATGGGGCTGCGGGAGATGAAAACCTGCGAGGTATGACTGGAAATCATTGATGAATTAGAGGAGGAATCGATATGGCAACGATAACGATTTCACGACTTCTGGGGAGCGAGGGGGCGGCAATCGCTGAAAAGGTCGCCCAGAACCTGTCCTTCACCCTGGTGACAAAACAAACACTCGAAAAGATATTGGAACAGTACGGCCTCATTCATCTTGATAGTTTTTACAAGGCACCGCCGCGGCTCTGGTCGCGGCTTGACTACGATACCAAACATCTTGTTTCCTTGCTGAACAAGGTGATGCTGTGCATCGCCAAACACGGGGAAACAGTGATACTCGGACGTGGCGGCTATGCTTCCCTGCGCAATCTGGCGGGTGCGGTCCATGTACGGGTTCAGGCGCCTCTCCAGGTTCGGGTCAGGCGGATCGTCGAACGGGAAGGTTCCGATGACCTTCGCCTCATGGAGAAACTGGTGAAAGATAACGACAAAGCCAGATCCATGTTCGTGAACGGATTTTACGATGCCGATTTCCATGCTGCCGGACAATTTCATCTGGTAATCGACACCAGCCTGGTGCCGGTGGATACGGCGGCTGACTGGATCGCCGCAGCTTCCCGGTTGGCGCAATCCTCCCCACCTCCAGGGACCTATCTTGCCAAGGATATTGACGACGACCCTGTCCTGCAGGAGATGATCGACAAGGTGTTGGCGTCGAGTTAGCCGCCCTCGACTCGGCTGAACAAAGTGGTATCAGACGCTGCTCTGCGGTTCTCGGGCTTGAGCGGAAAGAAGTGATTGCTGGCTGCCGACCGCTCTCCGACCGACAGAGGCTGGATTCGGCTGTTGACGTTGCAGCCCTTTGCATAAATGTTGACTGGTCTCCATTTGATCGTACCTTTTAAGCTAAACTTTTTCAGAGGAGAAAAACATGGCCTACAGCGCGAATTCCGACAGATATAAACGTATGACCTACAGCTATTGCGGACACAGCGGTTTGCAGCTGCCGAAACTGTCCTTCGGTTTGTGGCATAACTTCGGCCACGATTTCAACGAGGGTGTGTCCCGGGAACTGTGCCGCCGGGCCTTTGACCTCGGGATCACCCATTTCGATCTGGCCAACAACTACGGACCGCCGCCGGGTGCTGCTGAAACTCTGTTCGGACGGATTCTGAAGACCGATTTGGCCCCTTACCGTGACGAGTTGATCATTTCCACCAAGGCGGGCTATCTCATGTGGCCAGGTCCCTATGGTGACTGGGGAAGCCGCAAATACCTCGTGGCCAGCCTGGACCAGAGTCTGAAAAGAATGGAGCTGGACTATGTAGATATTTTTTACTCCCACCGCTTCGATCCCAACACCCCCCTGGAGGAAACCATGGGAGCGCTTGATCACCTTGTCCGCCAGGGCAAGGCGCTCTACGTGGGGCTCTCTTCATACAACTCGAAACGGACCAGGGAGGCAGTAAAGATCCTCAATGACCTGGGCACGCCCTGCCTGATCCATCAACCCAGCTACTCGATGCTCAATAGATGGATCGAGGACGATAACCTGCTCGATACCCTGGAAGAGCTCGGCCTCGGCGCCATTACCTTTTCACCCCTGGCCCAGGGGCTGTTGACCGACAAATATCTGCAGGGGATTCCCCGGGGCAGCAGGGCAACCCAGGGCAAAACCATAAGAGAAGGCCACCTCTCCGAGGAAAACCTCGGGCGCATTACAGCTCTGCAGCAGATTGCCCAGAGCCGGGGGCAGAGCCTGGCGCAAATGGCGATCGCCTGGGTTCTCAGGGATCCCAGAGTAACCACGGCGCTGATAGGCGCCAGCAGTGTTGCTCAGTTGGAAGACAGCTATGGCGCGCTCGACAATCTTGTCTTCAGCGACGAAGAACTAAGAGAAATAGATACCCATGCACAGGAGGGCGGCATCAACCTCTGGGCTGCCTCCTCCTCGAGTTAAATATTCTGTTTCGCCGGGCGCTGCAGGGGCACTAGTCAGCCAAGGCCTCCACGGCACAACTGCAGAAATTTCGCCCGCAGCTTAGCGGACCGTTCCCCCATTCTTTTTTCATCGACTGGCATATATCCGTTTTGTCCTTATCATCTATACTACATTGTGGCAATACATAACGGAGGAATGGAGCACATGAAAGAGCGAGTTTTTTTGCTGCTGCCGCTGCTGATGCTGGGGTTTTTACTGCTGTTCGACAGCGGGCCGCTGGCCGCAGAAGAGACGTTTGAAGAAGTTTCCACCGAGGACATGCTCTACGTCAGAGGCTTAGTCAGCAAAGTTGATACAGCCCAGATGCAGATATCGGTCCGGCCTGCAAAGGGAAAACGAATCAGTATTACCATTGATCCGGATACCCAGCTGGAAGGGGTATCCCAGATCGATGAGTTTGAAAAAGAGCAGCAGGTGAAAGTGTGGTATTCGATTGACAACGATATCAACAGGGCAATCAAGATAAAGAAGCTGATGGAACTCGGCTGCTGAGCTTTGGGTGTGCTTATGAAAGACCTATTTACCTATTTACTGGTTATGTGCTTCACGCTTGGAAGCCTGTCGGCAGCGGCGGCCTCACAGGCAGAGTTTGACAACAGCCGCGCCCTTGACGGGGTGCAGAAGACTTCCATCTATTTTGATGTGAGCCTCACAGACGACGCGCTGCTGGTCGTTAGAATGGATCTGCTGGACAGGACCATCAGAACGCTGGAGGAGTCCGGCCTGGAGGTGAACGCGGTTATCGGTGTCCGCGGCCACGCCAGTCGATTTATCACCGAAGATGATCATTACGTACTGGAAGAAGAGATCGACAACAAGAAAAAGATCCAGGAGTGGGTCAAACGGTTCTCAGACCGCGGGGTGGTGATCGAGCAATGCGCAATTGCCGCCGGCATGCATGATATAGCACCCGACGACTTTCTTCCCCAAGTCACCATTGTCGGCAACGGCTACGTCTCACTGGTGGGTTATCAGGCCCAGGGCTATGCAGTGGTGCCCATGGATTGAGTAGACCTCCCGTAATCACTTGAGAATTTCCACAACATTGTCTGTGTTTCAGGGCTGCAAGACCATTTTCGCAGCCCCTCTGCCGTGCCGCTGGACTGCCCGGAGATAACCACATCTTCAGCAGCTCCTAGTGCCGTGAATGTATCCCGAACATATTGCCCTCGGTGTCGACGGCGATGGCGATATAGCCGTAAATGCCTATTGCCATCTTGTCCTGGACCAGTCTTCCCCCGTTGTCACCCACCCGGGCAGCCTCGACCGCGCAATCCTTGCTGCTGAAATAAATCAGCACGCCCATGCCGTCGGAACTGAGACCCTCTTTTTTAACCAGGGCTCCGGCAGCGCCGGGTCCGTCCTCGAACATCGGGAAACAGTACATCTCGATATCCGGGAACGGCGCCTGGAGTTCCTCGAGCTTGACCTCGAGGACCGTTTCGTAAAATTTCCTGGCCCGACCCATATCCTTGACATAGATTTCAAACCAGCCCACCGCATTTCTGTTCATATCAATCGCCTCCTCACTTCGGTGAGATATTCCGATAATGATTAATCACGGCTACCGACGCACCAGCGCGGCGCTCAGCCGGGCACATGAATTTACACAACAGCCCTTGCCCCAACAATAATCATCCTTGAGGGCCGGCGGAGCAGCCTGGTAGCGCGGTGCGCAACCACCACAGCCAGCAACGCTGATGAGGGGATGGATTGGACTTATATCGCTATGTATAGTAACCGTTTTTGTATATAATTGGATCCGTCGTATTTCACTCTCTTCCTGCCAGGCTAAAGAAAATTTTGATTCCTGAAAGGAATCGAGTGATTACTGTATATTTCGCATGTATGTCTCAAACCGATAATCAGATCAAACAAGGGGGAAATGGATGCCAGTCCACGTGGTAATTAAAAGAAGATTCAGGATGAATCAACCCGACAAGCTTGTCCCTCTTCTGGCGGAGATGAATAAGCGAGCCCAGAGACAACCCGGTTATATTTCTACCAACACTCTGCAGAGCAGGGAGGACCAGGACGATTTTATGGTCGTCAGCGTCTGGGAAACCGAGGATGACTGGAACGCCTGGTTCAACAACCCCGAAAGAAAATCGATTCAGAACGACATCGACAGCCTGATTGGGGAACGGACCTTTTACGAGGTGTTCGAACCGGTAGTTTAGAACTATTCGTTATTCCTCACCGACCGTCACTATGAGTGCGACGATTCATGACGTAGACGCCTATGATGCCTACATCAACCGCGAGTTGAGCTGGTTGTCGTTTGCCCGGAGGGTTCTCGAACTGGTAGAAGACACCTCCCTGCCGCTTCTCGAAAGGGTGAAATTTGCCGGCATCATGGGCATGATTTACGACGAGTTCGTCATGAAGCGGATGGGCGGACTGCATCAGAAAATCAAAAAAAAACCACATCATATAGGATACGACGGCCACACTCCCGGGGAGGAGTTGGCGCTCTGCTGGAAGGAGCTGCAGATCCAGACCGGGATACTGGACGATCTCATAGAGGATGTCCTCCGCCCCGCCCTGGCTGCGGAAGCGATCCATATCTACGATTATCAGTCGCTCAGCAAGACAGACCAGAAATATCTCCAGAACTATTTCAAGAAGTCGGTGCTGCCGATTCTGACCCCTTTGGCCGTCGATGCGGCTCACCCTTTTCCCTTTATCAGCAATCTGAGCTTCAACCTGGCCATCACAATAAATAACCCCGAAGGCCGGACGCGCTTCGTTCGTCTCAAAGTACCTTCCAACAGAAGCCGCTGGGTGGCGCTGCCCAAGGAAAAAGGCTTGGTACCGCTAGAACAGGTGATCGCCCACAACCTCCATTTCCTTTTTCCCAAGGCGTCATCCTTTGACACCAATTTTTTTCGCGTGACCCGGGCTGCCAAGGACAACCCCTGGGACCGTGCCCGACTTGATGATCACTCTGCCGATGAACTCCCGCCGGGCAGCATCATCAGCATGGTCACCGCCGAATTGAACTATCGGAAATTCGCCGGCATCGTGCGCCTGGAGGTGAGCGATTCAATCCCCAAGGAGCTCTGCGACTGGCTGGTTGAGCAGCTGCGTATCGACCATGCTCAAGTGATGCCCATCCGCGGGCTCATCGGCTGCTCCGATCTCCTGGGATTGAAAATAGCGGGTAAGGAACATCTCCGCGATCAGCCTCATCATCCTGTACCGCACCCCCGGTTGAGAAAAATTGGACCCGAAGATCATCAGGCCTTTTTTAAGGAAATCCAAAAGCGGGATATTCTCGTTCACCTGCCCTATCACGATTTCGATACTTCGATCCTCAGCCTGCTCCAGCATGCCGCCGCTGATCCACAGGTGCTGGCCATTAAGCTGACCATCTATCGGACCTCCAACGAATCCCCGATCATCAGAGCTTTAATGGACGCAGCCCGGCGCGGCAAACAAGTGGCGGTGCTGGTGGAAATCACCGCCAGATTTGATGAAGCGCCCAATATCGAATGGGGCAAGCAGCTGGAACAGGCAGGCGCCCACGTGGTCTACGGCGTCGAGCACTTGAAGACTCATGTGAAACTGGCCATGGTGGTGCGCGAGGAACCAAATGGAATCCGGCGCTATGTGCACGTGGGCACCGGCAATTACCATACTGGAACTGCCCGCCTCTATGAAGATCTTGGCGTGATCAGCTGCAATGATGAACTGGGCGAAGACGTGGCCAAGCTCTTCAACGAGCTGACCGGCGCCATTCCACCCCAGGACTACAACCTGCTGCTGGTCGCCCCGCACAATATGCGACAACGCTTCACCGAACTGATCAGACAGGAAGTTTTACACCATCAAGCGGGTAAACCAGCCGGTATCAAGGCTAAGATAAACCAGCTCCAGGATCGAAAAATCATCCGCGAACTGTATCTAGCCAGTCAGGCCGGAGTGGTGATCTCCCTGAATGTCAGGGGACTGTGCAGCCTGCGCGCCGGGGTCGAGGGCTTGTCTGAAAATATCAGGGTGTACTCCATTCTTGGACGCTTTCTGGAACACAGCCGTATCTACCGTTTCGAAAATGGCGGCGAGCCGATCCTGCTGATCGGTTCCGCTGACTGGATGAAAAGAAATCTCGACCGGCGCATGGAATCGGTAATGCCCGTTCTCGACAAAGAGATTAAGAGAGAACTGGAGCACATTCTTTCGGTGTATGAGTCGGACAACACCAACTCGTGGGAGATGCAGCCCGACTCCACCTACCTACGTAAAAAGCCGGACAAAGGCAGTGCACCGATAACTGCTCAGCAGGTATTCGTCTGAGGCTTTTGCGTCTTTTCAGCCTCCCCGGGTGCACCCCAAAAGATGCACTCGGCAGCAGCATCGACGGCGACAGGATCTGTTTCTTTACCAGCCCGCTCAAGCAGATCAGCTCAGGACCCGTCTCGGGACATCTGGCTACATTTTAGCGACACGCTGGCATGCGGTGTGATGCCGGTCTATTGCACATTTCTCCATTTTTGATTATTATGCGACATAACCGGAATGTAATGGATTTGCCAGTTGTGGAATTTCCCCGTTATACCGCCGTTGTTCCTCTGAGTTTCTCTTGCACTGTAGGGCGCCACAATGAGAGCAAAACTGCCAATCATAGTTTCTGTACCCCACGGAGGCGAAATAATTGCCCCCGAGATGTCCAATCAGACCCTGCTGTCTCGCAGCGACATCTTCAGTGACGGTGATCCGTTAACCAGGGAGATCTATGATTTCAGATATGATGTGGCCCACTATTTCGAAACCGCCATCGCCCGCGCGACGATCGATCTCAACCGGTCACCGGATGATCTTCCCCCGGTAAACCAGGATGGAGTGATCAAAAGTCACACCGTCACCGGAAAGGGAATCTACCGAAAAAACCGGATCCCCAACAACGACACGCTTCGTCTGCTCTTAAAGAAATATTACAAACCCTACCACGACGGTCTGGAGCGCCGGAGCAGGCAACCTCACTTGCTCTGCGGCCTGGACTGCCACACAATGCTGGATAAGGCGCCGACCAACAGCCCCCTTCCGGAAAAGCGGCGGCCATTTATCTGTTTGAGCAATCGGGGAGATCGGCAGGGCAACAAGGTCAAGGGACGGCGGCTGACCTGTCCGCCTGAGATGATACGCTCATTGAGTCAATTCCTGAAAGAACAGTTTCCGGAAGAGGCCCACAGCATTGTACTCAACAGCCCTTTCCTGGGAGGCTATATTGTAAGGCAACACAGTAAAAACCTCCCCTGGATCCAGATAGAAGTGAATCGTAGAAGCTATCTCGCTCCCGAGTGGTATGATCCTGACAATCTTGAAGTCTGCCACCACAGAATTGCCCACCTTCGCAGAAATCTCTTCGCCGCAATCAGAGATTTTACAGAGTTCAATATCCAGCACACAGATATTGGCAATCAGGTAGCCTAGTCAACGCACCGGGTCCACCGCTTCAAGAAAGCATAAATCACAGATAGAGCTCAGCACCACTCCATCACCAGAAAGCGTGATAAAAATCCTCCACGATTACTAACCGGTAAATGCGACAATGTGGCAGTGTCCCAGCCGCCGATAGGCTGAGCTGAGGTCACGATATTCCTATATTGAAAGCTGATCGGGCAAAGTTGATTTATAAGTACATTCCATCGCCACCCCGAATCTCACTTCAGCTTTTCCGTCGTCATTTATGCCGGTCTCAAGAATGATGATGCACCGTGGATATACCAGAAACTGCTCAAAATAAATGTTGGGAACCCATATCGATAGGTTCTCTATTAAGTCCTCGACAGTTTCCGTTTTTGATGGTGCGACGGCACGCAGTTCTCTCAGCGGATGGTAAATGCTGATCTCGTCTTTCAGTCCGATCCTGTTGTAAAACACGTGCGCGTGAGGGCTGATGAGATCCTTTGCAGAGTATTCACGAGCGCACAATGGCTCGCTTTGATGGTCAGTGGATCCCTTCTTGCTCTGAAAAATCTGGAGTTCAGCAGTTTGAATAAAAAAGATCAACAACAGGAGGGGAATTAATACAAGAATGAGGAGCACCTTCTGAAGCATACCGTTCATAGCAATTCCTCCCGAAGGAATTGAATACCTCTGACCACTGTCCGGTATACTTAAAGAATAACCACCAAATCAGAGCGATAAACGGAACGATGTGGTGATGTGCGTAATTCTACTGACGAGGTTCTATACCTCCAGAGAGATTAGTCGACAGAGGGGAAATTATTACTGCCGTTGAGCCTTGCCGGCAGGCCAGGCGGCTGACAGGAAAGCAAAACCTTTACCTGGCGAAGGTGCACCAGCAGATTCCCGGATGGTATGCCGGTCCCCCTGAGTCGTCCGGTCGAAGCGAAGTTCTGCGGTCCCGGACTAGCGCGCTCTATAGTCCCTGAGCACTTCGAGTACATAATCGATGTCGGCCGGCTGGTGATCGGCATTAACCTGGAAACGGATCTCCTCGTCGCCCTTGGGGACCACGGGAAAATTCAACCCTGTGGCCAGTACTCCGCGCTCGGCGAGGAAGCGGACCAGATCCGCCGTTCTGGCAGTATCACGGACCATGAGCGGCACCACGGGATGATCGCCCGGTATGGTCTCATATCCATGTGTTTCAAGACCCGCCTGGAACCGTGTGGTCATCGCCCGCAGGTGCTCCAGAATTTTCAAGCCCCTGGGGCTGTCCAACAGCTTCAGGGCTGCGCTGGCCGCCTTTGCCTCGGCCACGGTGATCGGGTTTGAGTAGATATACATGGGCGCGGTCTGACGCAGGTAGTCGATGATTTCCGGCGAGGTGACCACGTAGCCGCCATTGACGCCAAAGGCCTTGCCCAGGGTGCCGATGAGCACATCAACCTGGACCCCGCAGTACTCCTCCGTACCTCGTCCCGTCGGACCAAAGCCGCCGACGCCGTGGGAGTCGTCCATGACGGTGAGCAGTCCTTCCTCGAACCGGTCCGTGTACTTCGCACAGATCGCTGTGAACTCCTGCAGGGGCGCGTGATCGCCGCGCATGCTGAAGATCCCGTCGGTGACGACCAGGGCCCGTTTCGCCTTTCCTGCCCATTCATCCAATTTGACTTCTAGGTCGACCATGTCATTGTGCCGGTAGATGGCTTTGCCCTGGGGACGCGACAGGCGCATGGCCTGGATGATGCAGTTGTGGTTCAGCTCATCGCTGATGTAGACGGTGTCTCCGGTGGCCAGGGGCATGAGCACCCCGAGGCTGGTAACGTAGGCCGAGGAGAAGAGCAGACCCGCCCCCCTGCCGTGGAAACGGGCCAGTTGGGCCTCCAGATCGGTATGCGCCTCATAGGTACCACTGATGAAGCGGACCGCACCCGGTCCCGTGCCGAATTCCCTGGCGGCTGCCTCTTCGGCTGCGATCACTTCCGGCGCCATGGAAATGCCCAGGTAGGAATTGGAATTCATCCTGATGAATTCCCTGTCGCCACACCCCTCAATAAAGTAGCGCGGGCCGTTTTCTACGCTGGCCGGTTTGATCCCGGTGACCACCATCTCCTGAGCCTTGGCGGTCCCCCTGGCCTTGAGCTCATCGACCGCACCTTTGAGGACCGCGTTCAATCTGTCTAGGGACATCTCTTACTCCTGGGGTTGCAGTTTTTTTGAGAGCGCCGCAAGCATATCGCCGGTCATCGCCTCCAGGTCATAGTCAGGCTTCCAGCCCCATTGTTCCCGGGCGGCGGAATCATCCATGCAGTTGGGCCAGGAGGCGGCGATTTTAGCCTTCACCGGATCCACTTCATAGTCCATGGTGAACTCGGGAATGTGGGTACGGATGGAGGCGGCGATAAGTTCCGGATCGAAGTTCATGGCGGTGATGTTGAAGGCATTGCGGTGCACCAGGCGGGCCGGGTCGGCTTCCATGAGAGTAATGGCGGCCTTGATGGCGTCGGGCATGTACATCATATCCAGAAAGGTGCCGGCTGGCAGATTGCAGGTGTAGCGCTTCTGCCTGATGGCCTCGTAATAGATCTCGACCGCGTAATCGGTGGTGCCTCCGCCGGGAAGGGTCGCGTGGGAGATAATGCCGGGAAAGCGCACTCCGCGGGTATCGAGACCGAAGCGGGCGTGGTAGTAATCACACAGCAGTTCGCCGGCGACCTTGGTGACCCCGTACATGGTTGAAGGCCGCTGGATGGTAACTTGGGGGGTGTTGTCCAGCGGTGTGGAGGCGCCGAAGGCGCCAATCGAGCTGGGCACGAAGAGGGCGCAGCGGTGCTCGCGGGCTACTTCGAGGACGTTATAGAGGCCGCTGATGTTGACGTTCCAGGCCAGTCCAGGGTCGGCTTCGGCAACCGCGGAGAGGATGGCCGCCAGATGATAGATGGTGTCGATCCTGTACTTCTTCACCACCCGCGCCAGTGGTGCCGCGGCAAGACAGTCGACCCATTCAAAGGGCCCGGAATGCAGCAGTTGTTCAGCGGGCTTCGTCTTTCTGCCGGCGGCAACCACGTGATCGCCGCCGTAGCGCTCGCGCAGCGCCACGGTAAGTTCCGAACCAATCTGCCCCGCGGCCCCGATGACAAGAATTTTTTTCATATGCGCCCCCACGATAATGGAAGGACACTGCTGATCTTTCTCTCTCTATTATTTCATCTTTTTAAAAAATTTCCGAAATTTCTTTGCCCCGGCAGTACGGCGTTACGCATAGCGGATTCGTATCCTCAGAGATGTCCTGCATCTTCCGATAAGAAATTGATAATCCGCCAAAAATGTATAATTTATCGGCAATAACGAAGCCAAGTTTACTGGGGATCGAGTTGACCAACCTCCGCTTGTGGTTGTTCTCTTCTCACCGCCCTCTCCTGGTATGATGCGCTTCCCCCACCTTGTTTAAAAATCGGCTATCACAGAGGTCGACTGGAGGAAATGGGGTGATCCGATTCAGCGACAGCCATCTCAAAGTTCCCGCAACGCCGCGGCCCGTCTACCTGGTGGCCGCGGGATAAGGGCAATGACGAGCTGAGCCGGCACCCATGCTAACAGAAGACAGTCCAGCACAGGAGTGACGATGAAACACCAGCACTATATAGAGCTTGAGGAGACATTTGGAGCCCACAACTACAAGCCCCTCAATGTGGTTCTGCACCGCGGCGAGAGGGTCTGGGTCTGGGATGTGAACGGCAACAAATATATGGACTGTCTGTCGTCCTATTCGGCGGTGAACCAGGGACACTGTCACCCCAAAATCGTCCAGGCGATGAATGACCAGTCGCAATTGCTGACCCTTACCTCCAGGGCCTTCCGCAATGATCAGCTGGGGCCGCTGTACGAGGAACTGTGTACGCTGACCAACTCTCACAAGGTGCTGCCCATGAACAGCGGGGCCGAGGCCGTGGAGACCGCCATCAAGGTGGTGCGCAAATGGGGGTACCAGATCAAGGGAGTTGCCGAAGATCTGGCGGAGATCATCGTCTGCCGCAACAACTTTCACGGTCGCACGATCACCATCGTGGGGTTCAGCACGGACGGCAGTTCACGGGCCGGTTTCGGCCCCTTCACGCCGGGTTTCAAGATTGTGCCGTTCGGCGATGCAGGGGCTCTGGAAGCGGCCATCACGGAAAACACCGTCGGCTTTCTGGTGGAGCCCATCCAGGGGGAGGCAGGTGTGATAATTCCTCCCCCGGGCTACCTGAAAGAGGTCAGATCGATCTGCACCAAGTACAACGTTGCCCTGATCCTGGATGAGATCCAGACCGGTCTGGGGCGAACGGGCAAGATGCTGGCAGAAGAGCATGAAAAGATCGAGGCCGACCTGACGCTCGTCGGCAAAGCCCTGGCCGGCGGCTGCTATCCTATCTCGGCGGTGTTGTCGAACACCGAAGTGATGAGCGTGCTGCAGCCCGGCGAACACGGCAGCACCTTCGGCGGCAATCCGCTGGCCTGCGCGGTGGCCCGCACCGCCCTCAAGGTCCTGCTCGAAGAGCAGATGATTGAGAACGCGGCGCTGATGGGCACATACTTTTTGCGCGGCCTGAAGAAGCTCGACTTCCCTCTGATCAGTGAGGTGCGCGGCAGGGGGCTGCTCATCGGAGTGGAACTTCTGCCCGAAGCCGGCCCCGCCCGCACCTATTGTGAAGCGTTGCTGGAGGCAGGCATACTGTGCAAGGAAACCCATGACCACATCATCCGTTTTGCACCGCCCCTGGTTATTACCAAGGAAGAAATAGACTGGGCCCTGGAGAGAATCGAATCAGCCTTTACTAAGGTAGGCTAAGGCCACGACCAGCGCTCAGGAGATTATCAGCTCCAGGGCCGCCTCCACCTGGCAACGGCTATGCACAGACAATGAAACCTCCACCTGGGTTGAGCAACGCATAATGGTAGAAAACGTCATCATCATGGGCGCCGCGGGCCGCGACTTCCACAACTTCAACGTCTATTTCAGGGACAACGAGCGCTACCGGGTCGTCTGCTTCACCGCTACCCAGATCCCTGATATCGATGACCGCCTGTATCCCCCGCAGCTGGCCGGCGCCCTCTATCCGGACGGGATCCCCATCAAAAGCGATGCAACGCTTATGGATAACATCAGAGATCTCCAGGTAGACCTGGTGGCCTTCTCCTACAGCGACGTGTCCCACCTGGAAGTCATGCACAAGGCCTCGCAGGTGACCGCGGCCGGGGCTGATTTTATTATCATCGGTGCCCCCTATACCATGCTCGAGTCTGCGAAGAAGGTGGTCTCCGTCTGTGCGGTCCGCACGGGGTGCGGCAAATCGCAGGCCAGCAGGCAGCTGGTCAGAGTGCTCAAGCAGGCGGGTAAACGGGTGGTCACTGTTCGCCATCCCATGCCTTACGGCGATCTGACCAGGCAGATCGTGCAGCGCTTTGCCTCCTACGAAGATATCGAACGACACTCGTGCACCATCGAAGAGCGCGAGGAATATGAACCAATCGTCGATATGGGCGGCGTCATCTACGCCGGCGTGGACTATGGAAAAGTCCTCAGACAGGCCGAGAAGGAGGCCGACATAATAATTTGGGACGGCGGCAACAACGATACGCCGTTTTTCAAACCCGATGTCCACGTGGTGGTGCTCGATCCCCATCGGGTCGGGCACGAAACCACCTTCCACCCTGGTGAAACCAACCTGCTGATGGCCGATGTCGCCCTGATCAACAAGGTGGACAGCGCCGCCCCGGAGGACGTGGCTACCCTGAAAAAGACTATCGGCCTGCACAACCCCGGGGCCCGCATCGTACTGGCCGACTCCGAGGTAACGGTGGAAAACGGCGAGCGCCTCACGAACAAACGGGTCCTGGTCGTCGAGGACGGCCCCACCGTTACCCACGGCGGCATGAAATTCGGGGCCGGGGTCATCGCCGCCAGGCGCGGCGGTGCGGCGGAGCTGGTGGATCCGCGTCAATTTCTCGTGGGAACTTTGAAATCAACCTTTGAGACCTACCCGGACATCGGCCGGGTGCTGCCGGCCATGGGCTACGGCGAACAGCAGGTCAGAGATCTGGAGGCGACCATCAACGGCTGTGACTGTGACCTGGTCGTCTCGGCGACCCCTGTTGACCTGACCCGACTGGTGACCATCGACAAGGAAATATTGCGGGTCCACTATAGCTATCGCGACCACGGCGAGCCCACCCTGGGCGGTATTGTCAGGGAGCTGCTCGACGTATGAGCATTCATTAATTTTTTCAAATGTATTGCAGGGTCCATGTCTGAAGAACTCACCACCATTACGCTCCCGCCGCCTCGATTCGACAGCGCCTATTCAATCGAAAAGGCCCTGCTCAACCGCCGCTCGGTACGGCGATATCTACCTCAAGCCCTCTCCCGGGAGGAGCTGGCCCAACTGCTCTGGGCCTGCCAGGGAATAAGCAGGGTAAAGAGTTGGCAGGCGGGCCGCAGGACTATGCAGACCAGCTACCGCACCGCCCCGTCGGCGGGGGCGCTCTATCCGCTTGAACTGTACCTGATGGTAAAGCGTGTCGAGGGAACGGAACCTGGCCTCTATCACTACCTCCCCGGTCCTGGCAAAGAGCACCATGCCATCGAACTAGTGCAGACGGGCGAACGCTCCGCGGAGCTGGCCGAGGCGGCGCTGGGTCAGCGTTTCATCACCGAGGCCGCGGCGAACCTAATCATTGGCGGCATGGTTGGACGGATGGCCGGCAAGTACGGGCGCAGGGCGAACCTTTACGTCGTTCTGGAGGTGGGACATGCCGCCCAGAACCTCTGTCTGCAGGCCCCGAGTCTGGGAATTGGCGTGGTGCCGATCGGTGCTTTTTCCGACACGGCAGTCCGCAGGTTTGTCGGTGAGGAGGTGGAGCCCTTCTATATCCTGAGCATCGGGAAAATCGGCTAGGTTCCTGGAGTCAATTCATGGAATCCTTCTACTCGCTGGCTGCGGACGCCATCCTGGTCGTCCATCTCGCCTTTGTTGTCTTTGTCGTGGGCGGACAGGCCCTGGTGATTATCGGCTCCTTCCTTGACTGGCGCTGGGTGCGTAACCTCACCTTCCGTGTCTGCCATGTCCTGGCCATTGGCCTGGTCGTGGCCCAGGCCTGGCTCAATCGGTATTGCCCGCTGACCATCTGGGAGAGCAACCTCCGGCGGGCGGCAGGAGAACAGGCTTATCAGGGGACCTTCGTCCAGGAGTGGATCGGCAGGCTGGTCTACTATGAGGCTCCCCTGTGGGTTTTCGCCATAGTCTATTCCGTGTTCGGCGCCCTGGTTCTCTTGAGCTGGATCTGGGTCCGTCCCGGAAGGATGTAAACAGAACCATCATCAAAAAGCAGGCCATACATTCACGATTTGAGCCGGCCTGCTGGCATGCTGGCATCCGTGCAGTACGCATCACGTACCTTAGAAAAACCTATCCCCTCACTGAACTGAGGAGATTGATCTGGATTGCTTAAGGTGCACAGCCCCGTGGGCAGCGGTTTGTCTCTTTATTGCAGCTGCTGCCTAGAGGATTCGTCCGGCGTTGCGGTCCAGAAGCTGGGCCAATTTTGGGGCCGGATCAGCGAATTTGGACAGGAAGATAATTGCCGCGATGATATACGGTTTATAGCTCGCCTCCCGGTACAACGGGTCGCGATAACGGTCGAATACAGAGGCCTCCACCTCTCCCTGCGCACAGCTGACGCCGGTTATATCGGCCGGCAGACAGTGCATGTAGAGCGCTTTCCCGTTCCTGGTCAGCTTCATCAACGATTCATCGCACTCCCAGTCCTGGTGGCGGGCATTCTGGGCCAAAAGCTCTTTCTCCAGAGCGGCGATCCCCTCCATGTCGTTCTGGGCATAGAGTTCCGTACGCTCCTCCATGGCCCTGAACGGCGCCCAGCTTTTGGGGTAGACGATATCGGCGTCCGCGAAGGCTTCCCGCATCGAATCGGTTCTGGTAAACGAGCCGCCGCTGGCTGCGGCATTGCGCAGCGCCACTTCCTCGACTTCAGGCATTATGGAATAGCCTTCGGGATG
This sequence comes from Desulfobulbaceae bacterium, assembly GCA_024640625.1. Taxonomy (GTDB): domain Bacteria; phylum Desulfobacterota; class Desulfobulbia; order Desulfobulbales; family Desulfocapsaceae; genus JABDQA01. Next base: position 41,032 of record JAHEER010000011.1, on the reverse strand, counting down.
ACTCAGGACCACATCCATCCCGAAGCGGGTCATCAGCCCGACGATGCCCTGGGGCACCGACAGCGGTTTTCCATAGGAGGGAGAGTAGGCCCAGGACATGGCGATCTTTTTGCCTTTGAGGTTTTCCAGGCTGCCAAACTCAGCGATCAGATGCAGGGCATCGGCCATTGACTGGGTGGGGTGATCGATATCACACTGGAGATTAACCAGGGTTGGCCGCTGCTCGAGAATAGAGGCTTCGTATCCCTGCTGAACGGCCTCGGCCACTTGGCGCATATAGGTGTTGCCCTTACCGATATACATGTCATCGCGGATGCCGATAACATCGGCCATGAAGGATATCATGTTGGCCGTCTCGCGCACGGTCTCGCCATGGGCGATCTGCGATTTTCCCTCGTCCAGGTCCTGAATGGAGAGTCCCAGCAGATTGGCCGCACTGGAAAAACTGAAGCGGGTCCTGGTGGAATTGTCGCGAAACAGGGAGACCGCCAGGCCGCTGTCGAAGGCTTTACATGATATATTCTCTTGGCGCAGGGCTCGCAGAACCTGGGCCGTTTCGAAAATAGCCTTGATCTGCTCACCATCATGGTCCCAGGTGAGCAGAAAATCATTGTTGAAGATACCGGCAGTATTGCAGGCAGCGAGTTTTTCCAGCTGCATCTTGATCTGTTTTGTTGCGCTCATTGTTCTTCCATCCTTGCAAAACTGAAATCTGTTTGTGGTGATATCGCTGACTAGCGAACGCCAGGGTGCGGTTTCCAGCAGTATGGGTGATTCGCCGCCTGCCTAACGCACGCCGACCCGGCTGTTAAAATCGATGATCAGCCGATCGATCTCATCGACCTGCGCAAACATGTCGTACCAGTAGGCGTCGTGATTGGCCCACTGCTCGTTGAGCTCTTCGACTTCACGCCCCTGCTGCTCAATCCAGGTGTAATACTTGAGGTTGTGGATCGCCTTTTTCTCGTAATATCTGAGTTCCTTGGTGTGATCCATGGTGATCGAGCGGATCAGCTCAATATCGCGCTGCGCCTGGGACTCATTGTAAACGCCGCGCTCCTGCTCCAGTTCTCCAAGCCGGGACCCGTAGAGCTGCATGGAATCGGTGGCAATGGAAACCACGATATCCTGGTCGCTGAGTTCGTAATATTTGGCGAATTTTATGGCGGCCGCCAGGTTGCCTATTCCCGAAATGCCGAGCAGGTCCAGCTGGCTGACCAGCTCGCCGTCGACACCGCTGCTCAGCAGCGCCTGCCTGCCGACCGGCTCGTTGAAGAGCCGCAATACCCGCATGGGCACTTCATCGTCGACAGCGACGACCATATCGGTATCTTTGCAATCGTGCACCCAGGGCACATGCTTGTCGCCGATGCCCTCAATACGGTGGCCCCCGAACCCGTTCATCAACAAGGTCGGGCATTGCAGAGCCTCGGCCACGACCAGCTTCGAGCCCGGAAATGTGCGTTTGAGATAATAGCCCGCACCCAGAGTGCCTCCCGATCCCGATGACGACACATAGCCGGCAAACCGGCGGCCGTTGGCCAAATAGTCCTGCAGCAGGGTTTCAACGGCATGACCGGTAACCGTATAGTGCCACAGTGGGTTGCCCATTTCGTCGAACTGATTGAAAATTCTGAGATCTTCACCACTGTTTCTGAGCTCCCAGCATTTATCGAAAATCTCCTTTACATTCGATTCGCAGCCGGGCGTGGCGATTACTTCGCCGGCGATCGATTGCAGCCACTCAAAGCGTTCACGCGACATCTCTTCGGGCAGAATGGCGACGGCATTGCAGGCCAGCAGGGCCGATATGTAGGCTCCGCCCCGGCAGTAATTGCCGGTGGACGGCCAGACCGCTTTGGTCTGCTGCGGATCAAACTGGCCGGTCACCAGGGCGGGAACCAGGCAACCGAAGGTGGCGCCGACCTTGTGGGCGCCGGTGGGAAACCAGCGGCCGGTAAGCATGATGATTGTCGCCCTGCAACCGGTGAGCTGCGGCGGCAGCACGATGTGGTTTACCCCGCCGAAAAGCCCGCCGTGGTCCTGCGGCTCGTTGTACCAGCTAATGCGGTAGAGATTGGCCGAGTGCAGATCCCAGAGTCCGATGGTGCGCAGCTGCTCCTTGATCGACTGGGGAATTTCAGCCGGGTTTTTCATCATTGAAAAGGTTGGCAGGGTAATGTTCTTAGCCCGGCAGTAGTCGATGTTTTTCTCCAGCATGTCGGAGTGAATTGTCAAGTCTATCACGTATCCATCCTTTTTCTATTCTATCTCGTCAACAGTATCGATGCAGTGCTCCGGCACCTCGAGGCCGAGCGCCGCGGAGCCCGTGTCCTTGAGGCCATTTCCGGTGCTCAGAACAACCACCACCGACTCGGGCTCCAGCCCGGGGGCCGCAGTTTTCAAACCGGCATAGGCCGCCGCCCCGGCCGGTTCGGTAAACAGTCCGGTGGTGCGGGAAAGCTCGGACTGGGCCTCAATGATCTCCCGGTCCGACACCGTTATCATCTCGCCCCCATAACCTTTCAGCATGGACAGGGCATGGGCGCCGTTGCGGGGCACATCCACGCAGATTGAGTCGGCCACCGTGGAAGTGGGGATATTCTCAAACACTCCGGAGTGAAAGGCGCGGTACAGCGCGTCCGAAGTTTCGGCCTGGACGCCCACTATCTTCGGTACCTCGGAGATATACCCCAACTGCACCAGATCTCTGAATCCCTTGTAGACGCCCGCGAGGATACAGCCGTCGCCGACCGAGACAAACACCACGTCCGGCGCCCGGCCCAGCTGCCCGAACAGTTCCAGGGAAACGGTCTTCTTACCCTCGATGGTGAGCGGGTTGTAGGCCGTGTTCCGGTTCATGCCGCCTTTCCTGCCGGTATAGTCCAGGGACAGATCGTAGGCCTTGTCGTAGTTGCCGTTCACCCGGAATACCCGGGCGCCGTACTGCAGGGCCTGCACGAGTTTAGCCGGGGGAGCCGACTCGGGCAGGAAAAGGTTGATATGCTGTCCGGCCGCGGCGCCGATGCCGGCCATCGAGGAGCCGGCATTGCCGGTCGAGGCCAGGGTAATCTCCCCGATGCCGAATTTGTTGGCCGCCGCCGAGACCAGAAAGGAAGCCCGGTCCTTGAACGAAGAGGTGGGGTTGGCGCCGTCATCCTTAATGAACAGGTTGTTCAATCCGGTTAACGCTCGCAGCCTGCGCGGCTCCCACAGCGGGGTGTTGCCCACCGGTATGGGCGGAAAATACTCGGCTTCGATCGGCAGCAGCTCACCAATGTTGAACCGGCCGCCGGCTGAACCGTGCAGCTCCACCTCCAGGATCCCGTGCAGCGGCTGATCGGCCTGCTGGTCCGGCGCACACTGCGGGCAGACCGTATACTCAGGCCGGATTTCGTAGGCTGCACTGCAGATGGTGCAGCGGTAGGTATAATTGATCAACGGTTCATCCCCACCTTCTTAGCTCACAAGACCGGCGAGCAGGAAGCTGGACCACGTGCCTTCTTGCAAAAGTGTAACAGCCTAAAAAGGAAGCAGACCTGACCATTGGGTGCAGGCCTGCATTATGAGATTGACTGGATCGAGCTACGCGCTCTTTGTCCCGGGCTTGGCCGGGAAGCAACGCCATGCGTTAACGGGCGATCCGTTACTTTGCTGCGTCAATGGCACTCAGCATTGCATCCAGCATCTCCGTTCCTTCGCTTCCGAGTTTCTCATCAATGAGTTTACGCACAGCTGGTTGGGCTGCTGCCGCAAATTTCTTCAACTCCTCAGGAGAAACGACATTGACCTCCATGCCATTGGCTAGCGCCGGCAGGCCTTTCTCCGATGCCTCTATAACTCGTGAAACCCCGCGGCCAGCCTCGGTTGCAACCTCAGATGCCCAGTCGATAAGTTCACGGTGCTCTGCCGACAGGCCGTTGTAAAAGTCCATATTCATCGTCCAGATATATGGGGTTATGACATGGTTGGTAATCGACAGGTATTTCTGGACTTCGTTGAACTTGGCGAAGGCAATGATCGGAATGGGATTCATCTGACCATCTGCGACACCAGTTTGCAGCGCGGTATAAACCTCTGCCCAGGGTAAGGGTGTCGGCTTACCGCCCAGAGAACTTACCATAGCCTGGTGAGTAGGCAGGGTCATAGTACGGATCCTGAGCCCCTCCATATCCTCAACACTGGTGATCGGACGCTTGGAGTTCGTAAAGGCGAAAAATCCGCCTGAATCGATCAGGCCCAGCACTTTCAGACCAGTCTTCTTTTCTAGATCTGCAGAGAATTTCATACCGAATTCACTGCGTTGATCGATGACCCGATTGGCTATAGCAATATTCGGAAAGGCAAAGGGAATATCGAATACGCCGACGAGAGGATAATGCTGGGCGATACCGCCTGCCGAAGAGATCGCCGACTCAACGATACCTTCACGAACCTGCTGAATGACCTCGTTGTCTTTGCCGAGTTGTCCATTGGGGAACAGCTTGACCTCGATCGCTCCGCCGCTGGCGCTTTCCACCAGAGACTTGAAGATCGTCGTCATCGCCCCGGAGTGACTTTCAAATGCTCCTTCCGGATTGAGGTGCGCAACACGTATAGTCACATCAGCACCAAAAGCAGTACCTGATATCATAACGGCCACTGTGACTGCTACCATTAAGTGAATGATTTTGTTGAATTTTTTCATAAATAATCTCCCCCATAAGGTGGTTGTGTTGAATTTAATCCATCGACATCTACAACCCGAGAAGCCGAGGAATGGCGAGGGTCATGTCCTCCCAATATGCAACGATAAATAGGATAACGGTTTCTGCAAGTAAGAAAGGCCACAGGGATTTTGTTATGGCTTCGACCTTGGTTTTGGTCACTGACGCCAGGACGAAGAGGCAGGCACCCACGGGAGGCGTCATCAATGAAATATTCAGCGCCAGAATAATCATGATACCGGCATGCACGGGATCCATTCCTATTTTCATGGTCAACGGCGCCAGTACCGGAGCGAGGATGATCAGCGTGGCATTGATATCCATGAAAAGACCGATAAATAGCAAGAGCCCAATAATCATCGCAATAATGACCTTGGGGTTATCTGATAGGGCCAGAAAACCTGCTGCTATCAGCTGGGGAATCTGGTTAAAGGTCATCCACCAGCCTAAGATCGAAGCGGAAGCGATAATCAGGAAGATTACCCCGGTAATGCGGGTGGTGCGAACCAGCATCTCATAGAGATCTCTCCACGTGATGCCACGGTATACAAGACCGCCAACCACCAGCGCATAAAAAACCGCAATCGATGCCGCTTCGGTGGGGGTTGCGATCCCGAATAATATGGAGCCCAGAATAAATACAGGCAATACCAGAGCGAGGAAGCTCTTTTTAAAGGCAATAAAAATACTTTTCAGGCTCGGTCTTTTATCTGCCTTGGGTAGATTCAACCTCCTGCCCAACGCTGCGATTACCGCCATACAAATCAAACAGATCAATAATCCGGGTATAATTCCCGCCGCGAACAAACCCGCAATAGAAACCCCCATGATAGACCCGTAAATTACCATGAGCGTCGATGGAGGTATGGTCGGCCCAATGATAGAGCCGGCTGCGGTCACCGCGCAGGCGAATGGTTTGGTATACCCCTGTTTGACCATAGCCGGTACCAGGGTGTTGCCGAAGGCTGCCGCATCAGCAGTTGCTGCTCCGGTTATTCCTGCAAACATCACCGATGCCACCATGTTGGAATGTGCCATGCCGCCGCGCAACCACCCCACCAGTGAATCGGCAAATTCAACCAGGTGAGTGGTGATGCCGGAACGATTCATGATCTCACCGGCAAGAATGAAAAAAGGCATGGCAAGAAAAGGAAACAGGTCCAGCCCTGCAAACATTCGATCCGGCGCCATGGCAAGAAACCGCCCCCCGCCCATATCGAAGATACCGACCATACCGGCAACGCCAAGCACAAAGCCAACCGGCATACCGAGTACGAGAAGACCAAAGAAGATAGCGGCTACCAAAAACATTTGTTAGTTCTCCATCCGGTTTGCGCCGATAACATCGTCGACCGTAAAAAAATCGTGAATAGCGACCAGTACCAACTGAATACATGCCATTGCAGCGGCAAGCGGAACCCCCATGAAAGGATAGGCCTTGGGAATCGCCTCAATCATGGTATAACGATTGAATCCACGCTCGACCAAACCAAGCCCGTAAAAAAAAATGAGGGCAAAAAACACCAGCGCAATCAGGTCAAATAGTACCGCAAGCCATTTGCGCACCGATGGCGGAAAGCGCTCGAAGAGCACCAACACGCCAATATGCTCACGATGACTGATACCACTGGAAACAGCCAGCAGAGCCATCCAGATCATCAGGTAACGTGCCAGCTCTTCAGTGAAAGTTGCCGGGAATGGCAGGACATAGCGCGCCAGCACCCCTAACCAGACATCCAGCACAAGCAAGGCCAGTAATAGGACACAAAATCTTTCCACGACCCAGTTAAGACGCCTGCTGGCCTTGATCGCTTTGCTTGAAATTCCAGATGCTCCCATAGCTGGCATTAAAGTATTGTCAACAATTGCTGTCAACAACTATAATAAAATTGTTGATCGTGTGGCTTAGGAATGCTAACACAGCTTCATAAGGGTACAGCGAATTTCTTGTGTGATGTGAGATCTGTAAGAAATTATGATTACGATGAGATCCGACCCGAGGCACATTCTAACAAAATACTCATCCAATTGACCATTCTTTTTCCACGCACGAGTTTGTATCATCGACGAAAGGCAACCGCATCCCTTGCAGATCGGTCCCGGTTTATTCCTAGATAATCAATGAGCTAGTACAATGTGACTCGTGCGGCAAGATGTTGCCTGGAAACTAAAATAAATCACAAATACAGTACTTTTAGAGACGTGCTGATGATCTGATAAAATAGGTAGCTGCCCCCGGAAGAGTTTTCCTCAGACCGGGTTCGGCTGATTAAAATGAGAGAACCCGGGATAAGAACAGGAAGCTTGAGGTAACGACTTTATTTTCCATCTGGAGCGTGGCATCTGCAATTACTTAATGGTTTTTCAATGAACAGCCAGCATATATCTCGATAGATGCTGAATAGCCTGTGTCTCGTCTGGTTCTTTTCTGACCCAGCCGTTGCAGGTGAACTCAGTATGAAGCTTATCTGCAGAAGAAAGGACCTGGATAATTTTTGTGGCCATCAGCAGTCCTTGTCTCATGTTTCAATTGTATATCGGTGCTCGAGTGAACAATCGAATCAAAATCTTAGCACCAGACTTTGAGCCGAATTATTTAAGAAGAATCGGTTAACAGAAGAGCTCTTACTGCTAGACAAGCTCAGCCGCCAGCCCTAGTACGCACGCCTATTAATCAATCATTCCAATGAATTCTCTTAGAAGATCTCGTTCTCAATCAAAGATTAAATGGCCTGCGACAATGTGGCTTTATATAATATAGGCCTCAGCAATGACATGAAAGTAAACAATTCCTCAAATTATTGCGAACTATCTGTACTTTTTTTGAGACATTTTGTACTCTAATTGTCAATCAGTCATTATAGAGGACCGGGTAAGCAATGTCGATAACAGCACATGTAGAAATAGATAGGGTTTGCAAAGCAATATTTCAGGCAATTTTCGAAAGGCGATTAGAGCCCAACACTCGATTGATTGAAAATGAACTGGCGAAAGCTTTGTCATCAAGCCGAGCCAATGTCAGACAAGCACTATTAGTGCTGGAACAGAGAAATTTAGTTCAAATTATTCCTAATAAGGGGGCAGTAATTGCCGAACCTTCACAACAAGATGCTGCTGAAGTGTTTGCCGCCCGTCTCTGCCTTGAAGCAAAAATCCTTGATATCGTAATTGAAAAGGTAAAAGCTAAAGATTTAAAACAACTGAGGGCCCATCTTAAAAAAGAAAAACAAGCCCGGGAAGAACAGCAGCGTCATACCCTTATTTATCTGACCGGAAAGTTCCATTTATTGCTCGCTGAGATAGCTGCAAACCAGGTATTTATCGACTTTCTAAATCAGCTGATTGCCCGCAGTTCACTGATATTGGAGAAATACGAAATTCAAGGCAAAAATAATTGTGCAGACGAGGACCATTCGAAACTCGTACAACTTATTGCCAGCGGTGACAGAAAAAAAGCCTTGGCGCTGCTCACTAACCACCTAGAATCTATCGAACAAAATCTTAACTTCAAGCCAAGCATCAAGCCTGATGATCTTCAAGATGTGTTTGCCTCCATGAACCTATCGTAGGGTGAAAATTAACCCCTGTAGGGATGATGTTCCAGCCAGTGACGCGCACTATCGATACGCCGGCAGCACCAGATGAGGTTGGTCGCCAACTCTAGTCCAGAAAGAGAGATCATCACTATAATCATCGGCATCATAGAGAAAGCCACCATGCTCGACCACCAGAGCTCGTGTGTTAACCGACGTTCTGCCTGTGGGGGATCGGGGCCATATCCTATCAGATCCCGCGGATATACTTCCGAAGAATTCATACTTATACACCTCCGGATTTGCAGGTTTGATAAGCGTTACAGTTGGGTGCCTAATACTTCAAAATCCTTGTTTCAGACTCATTGAAGAATATCTCATCACAATTGTTTTCTGGACCACCCCGGTCAATAACCAGAAAATCTTGCTCCTCGTCTAAACTGATCAGTGGAAAATGCCAGACTCCTCGAGCATAGTTAACCCCCTGCACGCCATTTGTTATAAAAGCCGACAGATCTGCAGGCTCTACTGATTTGCCCGAAGGCGCCACCACTACTAAAAATTTTTTCTTCTGTAATGAAATAAAGGCCTGACTTCCCAGCGGATGGCGCTCCATCATGTGGAGGGCGATCGGAAGCGGGCGCGGCTTACTACGGAATATATTAAGCAGAGGACGCCCTCCTGATCCAAGCACATCCACAGTGGCCAAATCATTATAACGAATTGCATAACCATCGTTGATAGCTATGGTTTCGACCGTTGAATCTGCTTCGATCACATCCCCAAAAGGTTCAAATTCTTCGCGGTTAAGCGGCCTTACCAGTAGTTCATTCATTATCTGCCCCGACTTTTCTTGACATTCATTCAGTTGTTGGTTGGCGGTTTTTCCCTCTGCTCTGCTCAATGCCAGGGGCGTTCACTACGGGTCCTTATGAACTACAGATCAATCGGGAAGGATATGAGTGCCTGTTTCCCCTTTAATTGCTGGAAGGGCTTCATTCAGGTGACCAATGACTGCCCGCCTGCCCCCACCGTCGATAAACTTTATTACCGCCTCGATTTTTGGCCCCATGCTACCTGCCGGAAAATGCCCTTCTTCCAAGTACCTTCTCATTTGCGAAACACTTACCGTGTCAAGTTCTTGCTGGTCTGCTCTGCCGAAATTTATCGCCACTCGTGAGACTGCAGTCAGGATTACCATCTCCTCTATTCCAAGGACGTTGCCATATGTGCGGTGGTCAAATCTTTATCAATGACCGCCTCTACGCCTCTACGAACGCCTCTTTCATCGCGAACAACCGGCACCCCCCCGCCTCCCCCGGCGATCACCACCGTTCCCCTGGAAGCCAGCACTTCCACCAGGGATATATCACAAACATGTTGGGGCCTCGGTGAGCCGACGACCATGCGCCAGCCGCGACCGGAATCTTCACGCATGGTCCAGCCGAGCGTTTCAGCCAATTGCTGTGCTTCTTTTTCGGAATAAAAATAGCCGACGGGTTTGGTCGGATTGGAAAAACTTGGATCGTCAGGATCAACTTCCACCTGGGTTACCAAACCAACGACATGCCGCTGATTACCAACTTCACGCAACGCATTCTCAAATGCCTGAACCAGGAGATAGGCGGTGACCCCTTGGGTATTGGCAACGCATATATCCAGGGACATGGGCGCTACCTTATCGCGTGACAGAGCCTGACGCATGAGTACCTTTCCAACCCCGGGTCCGTTGCCATGAGTTACGATCAGCTGATTGTCACACTCCAGCAGCGGTAACAATGCCTTGGCAGTATCGCCGGCAACGGTAACTTGCTCTTCGGATGTACCTCTGATACCGCTGGGATGTATCGCATTACCGCCTATTGCCACTATTAAACGATCTGGGATCGCTCTTGGTATGGTCACTGAAAAACTCCTCCGAGAATTGGGGCGGGAAATATTCGCCCTTGTCTACCAAAAGGCCTTGCCCGTTGGTTGACATGGGGTACGGTTTTGTCGGGAAAGCTCGGGCAACGCCCTCCACATTATTCTTGTCTAGATGCCGCAAATATTTGCCAGCAGTGACATGCGGAGCGGTATCGAAAATCCGATAGCTTTGAAATACACTTGGTGAGCTGTGTTATCGATACCAAAGTCGAATTCGCCTGCATTTCTGGGCAAAGAGTGAGAGATGCCGACTGTCCTCCCAGTCTTTTCTTGAATTCTTTGCAGTCCTTCGGCGGTAAAATAATACTCTGCCATTTTCTTTAAAAAGTCATCGCGCCCCGGATCTCCCTTTTTCACTGAACAACCGGGCAGATAGACATAATCTACGCCTTCATCAACAATCAACTCCTCCTGCTCACCAAGAGTCAGGTCATTGAACTCGGTGAAATTCGCATTCATGGCAATGAGTTTATCACGCACCACCTGCGGCGTTTCCAGTCCTTTGGTTCCAGAATATATAACTCTGGCGCCCATCTTGGCCAAGCCAAGGGCGAACGACTGTCCTGATCTGGCCCGGGAGAGGTCAGGGGTTGCGATCATAACGGTCATTGTGGTGAAATCGCCTCCAAGTGCCCGATACACTGCGTACATGTCCAGAAGCCCCTGAGTTGGGTGCGTGACATCACCGTATCCGCCGCTGATAACAGGAGCAGAGTCACTGCCCAACTCCTCAATAACCTCTATTACGCCCTCATCAGGATGCCGAAGAACGATAACATTTGCATATTGGGAAGTTACCCTAAGAGAGTCATACAACGACTCGCCCTTGGCCGCGGATGAACTGACAAGTGGGTTGGACTCAGTAATAACGTCGCCGCCGAGCCTGTGCATCGCAGTTTCCATGCTGAACCTGGTACGGGTACTCGGCTGGAAAAACTGCAGGCACATCACCTTCCCCTGAAGCAATGGAATTCGGCTGCGCCAGAATGGCTCAATCATCAGTGCTGTTTTAAATACATTCTCCAGTTCTTCCGTTGTAAAATCGTCGACAAAGGTGAAATGGCGCCCTTTTATACCTGTTTTTTCGACCTGGGCATAAATATCCATCGGGCCGAAGTCATTTGTCAAAGCCATAACTGTATCTCCTCAGCAGTAGAAGAATTGGGGTAAACTAAATTGTTGCGTCGCGATTCATATCCTTGCTGTAGATGTACCAGAAAGGTTCGCGTCCGGTAGCATAGGTACCCTGTTGGGTGAATGGTCCAAACCAGATAAAATCCTCCTTTTTAACCTGTAGCCAGTCCTCTCCCAGCAGATACATTCCCTGTCCTCCGAGAATGTAGGCACCATGCTCCTGAACGTGCGTTTCTACAAATGGATGAGACCCATCCGGGAGAAACTTTAGGGTGTGCATGTTCATGTCAAAGGCCGGATCATTGGGCAGCAAGTCACGCAGGAATACGTTCACCATTTCATCATAGATGACCTCTTCAGTGTCGTTTATATCACCGAACACAGCCCACGGCCGCAAGTCTTCCAGGGGAACGAAACGTTGTTTGTAGAGGAGAATGCGTACCGGCATTGCCGAAGTATTCTCGAACGAGACGGAGGACTCGGGAGGAGCGAAGGCATATCCGCCGAGAGTGAGCGTTTCTGTCTGATCTTTAATGGTAACGCTCAGACTGCCGTCGCCATCCATAACGAAAAGAAATGACTCGATACCGTCTTCATCGACAAAAGGACGGGTGGTTTTACCACCAGGTTCAACGGTGCCGACGTATTGAACAAAACTGGCACCATGTTTAGGGGAGGCAATTATGGAGAGTTTACATCCCTCGAAACCAGGCAGGGAGTTAATGACCCTGCCCTCAGGCGGTATCACCGTGTAAAGGCCCGGCTTAATGACTGCTCTACTTTCTAAAAAACCTTTGGGATACGGCATTGTTTCCTCCTGATATTATGGTGTTAGCCCTGATATGTATTTACAATACAATCTTGTGTCATTTTCGTCATCTTTATTTGTTCTAATTGTAAACAATACAATCAAAAAAGATCAACTTAATGTCAATGCCCAACCACGAAACTTAGATAAAAATGGTACCAAAATCTGTTATGAGATTCTGTAATACTATTGATTATGATCACTTTGCGTGAGAATAATCAGAAATAAAAAGTATCGGAATCAACTGGTACAAGCGCAGAATTCATGCACTCGGGTGAGCCTTTGCCTTTTCCTATTGCGGCGATGTGGTCAGGGAACGATCTGGGTTCCGCTGCCGTCCTCCATCGCACGCATTAGGTTCTCCGGGCTGGTGATGACTACCCGCTCTCCGCCCCGACTGAGAAAATCCACCGCGGCTTCGATTTTAGGCAGCATGCTGCCCTTTTCGAACTGTCCCTGGGCGATATATTTTTTTGCCTCTTCAACACTTATCTGAGTGAGAGGCCGGGCTGCCGGCGACCCGTAATCGAGGAAGACATTGTCAACCGTGGTAGGGATGATCAGCACCTGCGCCCCCCACTCGGTGGCCAACAGAGACGCGGTCAGGTCCTTGTCGACCACGGCGTTCACGCCCTGCAGCTCACCGTCGTCATCCCTGATTACCGGAATGCCGCCGCCGCCTGCGGCGACCACGACGAAACCTTGATCCGCCAATGCGCCAATAGCGTCCATTTCAATGATGCGCAGCGGCCGTGGGGAGGGCACCACCCGTCGATAGCCCTTGCCGGCCTGGTGCACCAGATGCCAGTCGGGGTGCTCCTGCACCAGCGACTCGGCCTTTTCCTTCTGGTAATAGACGCCGATCGGTTTTACCGGCCGGGCAAAGGAAGGGTCGTTGCGATCGACCTCCACCAGGGTTACCAGGACAATCGGAGTTTTTTTAATATTTCTTCTCGCAAAGGCGTTTACCAGCGATTCCTGTATCTGATAGCCGATGGCCCCCTGGGTATTGGCCACACAATTTTTGAGCGGCACAAAATGCAGCTCGCCGGCTTCGAAGGCAAGCTCGGACCGGCGCAGGATGAATCCAACCTGAGGACCGTTGCCATGGGTGAGAACGACCTTATAGCCAAGCTCGATGAAATCACTGATATGGCTCGCCATCTCCTGCACTGCGGCCAGCTGGTCGTCGATCGAGCAACGGCTCTCGTCCTTGATCAGGGCATTGCCGCCCAGGGCTATGACTGCGCGCTGCTGCATAACTTTGTCCCGTTCAGGCTGCCGGAAGCGACGGCCGCTGGCTGATGCTAATTCGCATACTTCTCCACGTAGACCGAGGGTATGACGGCGTACATGGCACAGGCCCTGACCAGTTCATCCTTCCAGGTTACCTCGTTGGGGGCGTGGGCCTGATCCTCGTGGCCGGGGCCGAACCCCACACAGGGAATATTGTAACGCCCCATTATGGAGACACCGTTAGTGGAAAAGGTCCACTTGTCTACGACCGGCCGCTCGTCAAACAGCGAGGTGAACGATTCGACCAGCGTTTTGCAGGCGGCGTGATTCTCATTCAGCACCCAGGCGGGGAAGTAGCATTCGGTCGGGTAGACCAGCCCGGTGTAGGAAGGTCGCTCGTAATTGTACATCGACACCGTGGCTCCCGCCTGCTGAACGGACGGCAGCCGGCGAATCTCTTCCAGCGCCCCTTCCCAGGTCTCCCCCCAGGTCAGCCGCCGGTCAATGGAGATCGAGCAGCCGTCGGCAACCGCGCACCGCGAGGGCGAGGTGTAAAAGACCTCCGAGACGGTGAGCGAGCCTTTGCCGAGGAAGTCATCGTCTTTTAAACGGTGATGGAGTTCCTGGAGATCCATAAGAATGGGAGCCATCTTGAAAATAGCGTTGTCGCCGCGCTCCGGCGCGGAACCGTGGGCGCTGACCCCTTCGACCGCGACGCGGATTTCCATTCTGCCGCGCTGTCCGCGGTAGACGCCCAGCGACGTCGGTTCGGTCGAGACGACAAACTCGGGCCGGATCTTGCTCTCTTCAATTATGTATTGCCAGCAGAGGCCGTCGCAGTCCTCCTCCTGGACCGTTCCGGTTACCAGCAGCGTGTAGTCGTCGGTGAGGCCGAGATCCTTGATCACTTTCCCCGCGTAAACCATGGCGGCCATACCGCCTTCCTGATCGCTGGCGCCGCGCCCGTAGATGATGTCGTCATCCTCGTAGCCCGCATAGGGATCGTGGCTCCAGTTTTCCCGGTTGCCGATGCCCACCGTATCGATATGGGCATCCATGGCGATCAGGTGTGATCCGTTACCGATATAGCCCAGCACGTTGCCCATCGGGTCTATTTCAACCCGGTCAAAACCGACCGTTTCCATCTCCTTTCTGATCCGCTGGATCACCTTCTCTTCCTCACAGCTTTCACTCGGAATGGCGATCATGTCCCGCAGAAATGCGGACATCTGAGACTGGTAGTCTTTTGATTTTTCCAACACCTTCTGAAAATCTATACTCATCAAAGGTCTCCCATCACTATTATGAAGTTATTTCTTTTGGCAGCCAGCTATTGCAGACGCCGCAGGCTGTTCTGCCAGGTGCACCGGATCATGGTCTGGGTCTGAAGCAGGTCACCCTTATGCAACGCTTCGAAAACCTAATAATGCTCATCAAGTGAATATTTGCCACTGGTATCTTTTTCGCAGTAGGTGAGCTCAACCCGCCTTTAGTGTCTGGCCTTAACGACAATGGGCAGCGGACGGCCATGAACTCAACAACTTGAATTTGTATATTTCTTCAGACAAATACGGGGAGAAAAACGGCGCCGGTCGTGTTGGCTGTGCTATTTCACTGCGGGGCTACCGTCAATGGTTCTTGACAACTAAATCTTTCCCTTGATTTTTTAGGCCGGGGGTACTTGGCTGTCTGAGACCTGGTACTGCCTGATGGAAAGGTCATTTTTACTGGGTCAGAACCAGTCTGCTGCTTATGGTATTCAGCAGCTGCTGGATTCACCATAGCCCGCTCATCTCAATTATTAGGAAACCACAATGGCAGATGCATTTAATGTTGAAGGTGTTGTAAAACCGTTCGGCATATTTTCTGCGCCGGCCTCATCGCCGTGGGGCTGCACAACGCTGCAGCTTTAGGCTATTGTAAACAAGCAATGCGAGTTATGACCCTCAATATGCGCTACGGCTCAGGCAGTGACAAGATCGGCGACCCCGGCTACGACCTGCCGAGCTCGCCGGCGAAGCTGCAGGCCATTGCCGAAGCCATCCACAGTGTCGATCCCGACATTGTCGCCCTGCAGGAAGTGAGAAACCAGCTCCAGGCGGAAAACCTCGCCCGACTGACGGGCTTGAACTGCGTCTACGCATCTCATCCCCTCGGCTACCGGTTGTTCTTTTTCGAGTGGGGTCTGGCCTTTCTCTATCGCCTAAAGCTGGCCGAAACCGCCGGCCGATCCATGCTCATCGATCGGCGCACGGGGGTGGGGAGAACCGGCCTGTTGTGCAGAATTTCCAGCAGCGGTTCCCTGATCACTTTCATAAACGTTCATTTCGATCATGACAGGAAGAAGTCGCAGATGGAAAATCTCCTGCGGATAATCGAAGAGTTGCCGCCGCCCGTCTGTCTACTTGGCGATTTCAACTGCGGGCCGGACGATCCCCACCTCATCCCCTTGACGAGCCATGTCGCAGACACCTGCCTGCTGGCGGACACGGAGTCCTCGAGGGAGGCCCTTACCACCGGAACGTTGGTGGGAAAAGGCGGGCGCAAAGACTATATCTGGGTGCCTCCACACTGTTTTTCCGTGCCGGAGGCCGGCCTCGTCGCAGAGCCGCATCGCACGGTGTCAGACCATATCGGCTACTGGGCCGATATTAGTCTTGAATAATCTGGGGTTATACAGGACCAACTGTTTTTCATAAATATACAGAGCCAAAGTAGTGTAAAATAGGCGTAGGGAATTGCGCTGAAATGGCGCTCTGGAGCTGTCGTTTGCAGCTAAGCGAGTGATAAAGAGGTAGTATGCTGATGGGTCCGATAGGTGTGTTTGATTCGGGATACGGTGGGTTGACCGTTCTCAGAGAACTGCTCAAGGCAATGCCCGGGTATGACTTTCTCTATTTGGGAGACAACGCCAGGACGCCTTATGGCACCCGCTCGTTCAACGTGGTCTACGAGTATTCTCTGCAGGCGGTGAAATACCTCATTGAACGGAACTGCCCCCTGGTGATTATCGCCTGCAACACGGCTTCTGCCAAAGCACTCAAGAATATACAGGTGCTGCATTTGCCTCATATCGGGCCCGACCGTCGGGTTTTGGGGGTGATTCGCCCGAGCGTGGAAAAAGCGGCTGAAATCACCAGAAACGGGCAGGTTGGGGTGCTGGCCACCGTGGGAACGGTGGTGTCGGAATCCTACCCAATGGAATTGCAGAAATGGTCCGGGGGCAGAATTATCTCCACCGTCCAGGAAGCCTGCCCCATGTGGGTTCCCATTGTCGAGAACAACGAAATCGGCTCGGCCGGAGCCGAGTATTTTATCAGGAAGAACATCGACAATATTCTGCGCAAGGACAGCGACTTGGACACCCTGATCCTGGGCTGTACCCACTACCCGCTGCTCATTGATGTGATAAAAAAATATCTGCCGCCCCATATCACTATCCTGGAACAGGGCCGGATCGTAGCCGAGAAGCTTGTCGGCTACCTGCAAAAACATCCCGAGCTGGAGCAGCGCATCTCCAGAAAGGGCGCGACCCTATTTCACACCACCGAATATCCGGAAGTGTTCGAGTCCAAGGCCGCTTTGTTTATGGGGCAGAAGATAAAAGCAGAAAACGTCCATCTCTAAGA
Source organism: Desulfobulbaceae bacterium (assembly GCA_024640625.1). GTDB lineage: Bacteria > Desulfobacterota > Desulfobulbia > Desulfobulbales > Desulfocapsaceae > JABDQA01. The sequence goes on along the minus strand of JAHEER010000011.1, from coordinate 24,060 downwards.
GCCCCTCTTACCCTTCTTTGCCAGCCCCCGCCGCCGCTCGATTTCCTGCTGCCGTAACTGCAGTGCGCCACTTCTCACAGAAACAGCAGGCTGACCAATGGTCTTACAACTTGACAGGTAATCTCACGGTGAATACCACCCCCTCTCTGCCGTCCTGCAGATTGCTTCCGGTCAATCTGCCGCCATGGTAGTCAATGATGGTTTTGGCGATATAGAGTCCCAACCCCAGGTGGGGGCGGTCATCCTTCGAGACGCGGCTGGAGACCATGTATTCGAATATCTGGTGACCAAGGGCCGGGTCAATCGTGCTTCCCTGGTTGATAATCTGTAAATTGATGCTCTCGAATCCCTTTTCTACTGCAAGCTCAATCGGTGTTCCGGGCCGGTGATACGAAACCGCGTTCTCGATCAGTTTATCAAGCGCCTGGAGGAGACGATCGACATCGCCTCTGATTTCCGCCGTCTGCTCCGGCGGCTGATAGACAAACTCCACCTCGGGAAAGGCTTTGCGCCAGACGAAGTCCAGCCATTTAGAGAGAGCGTCGCCAAAGTCGATAGCCTCCATATTTTCGTGGGATAATGATGCTTTCAGCGTCACGCCCTCGCGAATGGCGGTCAGCAGCTCATGGAGACGCTGGGAATTGTGTTTGGCCCCGTCGAGATACTCGTGGATTCCGGGATGTTGCTCGCCCAGTTCTTCCTCGATATTTTTCAGTGAAGCGGCGACCCCGGCCAGTGGAGTGCGCATCTCGTGCTCGAGATTGTCCGCCATTTTTTCCCGGTAATCGATCTGCTCCTGAAGCTGATTGAGCATGCGCTCTAGGGTGCGTCCCAGGTCGCCGATCTCGTCTCTGGCCTCGGTCTTGGTGATGGCATTGTGAATCTGACCGTTCTCGGTGAGCGAGGCGTCGGCCTGATCACGCAAGGTTCTGATCCGGGTGGATATCACCAGCGCAAACACAAAGAGAGCCCCGCCGCCGATCAAAAAGGCCAGAATAGAGAGAGACACCGTCTCCTCGATCAACTGGTTGCTCAACGACAGGATGGAATTGGTCGTCTGCTCCACCACCACCACAGCCACCACTTCATTCTTGTCGTAGACAGGGGTGATGGCGGCCAGGACCTCTACCTGACCGCCCTCGATCCGGTATCTGACCAGGGAGGATGCGCCCTCGAACCCCTCCTTGAGCCCCTGCAAGTCAATCTCGGTTGGCTGCGAGGCCGAATCTTCTATGTCGGTGGAAAATGAATTGGTAAAAAACCTGAACAGGGGCTGGAACAGACTGTGAACCCGGACCAGCAGCCGATCCAGCAGGTTCTCCGAGGCAGGCGGCTGACTCCTCGTTTCACTCAGACCGCCCACTTCGGCTCTGACCCTCCGATTTCGGTCAACGACCCGGATCCGGGCCTGAGGACGATCCAGCGACTCCAGTATCTCTGCGGTGGCCTGGGAGGTGGTAAGCAGCCAGCCTAACCCGGCGCCGGCGGTGGATATTACCGCATCGATCTCTCCCGTCTCGGCGTCATCCACGTCGGCGACGGCAAAGGCAAGCCTGTCGCCCAGCATTTCCGCATTGATGCGAACCTCGAGCATGTAGCCTTGGTCCGTCTCATTCCACATCCCGATAATGCGGCTCTCAACGGGGGGATCAATAATGGCGTAGACCGGTTTCAGCACACCGATAACCAGTCCCGGCCCTCGGGGGGCTAAAATATAGGTGTGCGGAATGGTATCCTTTTCAATAACGACCTGCAGATGATCGGACCCTTCAAAATTGAGCAGATTGTCGCCCTGGTAGACCAGTTTGTCATCTTCGACATCAAACAGGGCATAGAGGTAGTCTCCCTGTTTGCCGGCAATATAGCGAAAGCTCAAGCTTTCGGGATTGAAATCAGGGGTTTTCTCGAGCAGGTGTTCCTGCCCGAATCTCTGGGCTTTGGCTATTTCCGGCAGCCAGTCGGTGATCTGATTGTCTTCAATTCTGATATTGTTCGACAACTGAAAAAGATAGAGATCCCGATCCTGCTGCAGGAAGTGGAATCCTTCCTTGATGAACAGCTCGGTGCGGTTGTTGAGGGCGGTTGAGACAGCGGTGGCGGTCAGCCTGAGCGTATCTTCCTGGCTGGCGATGAGACTGCCCTTCAAGCTGCTGTTCAGACGCATGCCCAGCAGCGGGATAAGCAGCAGCAGCAGGGAGATAAGCAGCAGTTTTACTCTGAGAGACACACGCATCGGTGAGGTTATTTATGGTGTTTGCCAGCGGTAGCCCATTCCGTACTCGGAGCGGATGTGGTTGAAAGTCGGATCGATTTCCCTGAACTTGTTTCTGATCCTCTTGATATGCGCGCTTATGGCGTTGTTGGTCACCACCACGCTGGCGGCAGCCATCAATTGTTCGTGCGATTTTAAATGGCCCGGCCGCCGAGCTATGGAATACAGGATCCAGAACTCGGTGAGGGTCAGCATCACCGGCCTGTCCCGCCAGTACACTTCTTTGCGGGCCTCATCGATGCGCAGATAGGTGTGCTCGATGACGTTCTCGTTCCCATTGTTGCCGGAGCGCAGTATTTCAACGGTCCGAAACATCGCCGCAATGCGCGCCGGCAGAAAATCAAGCGTGGTCACATCCTTGGTCAGATAATCCCAGGCGCCCAGGCGCAGGCCTGAGACCCGGTCGATGTCGGAGTTGCGGGCCGTGAGGAAAATCACCGGTATGTTCGGAGACAGGGTACGCAGAAGCCTGCAGAGCTCAAAGCCCGCATCCTTGTCCTCGCCAAGCATTATGTCGAGAATAACCAGGTCGGGAAGACGGTCTGCAAAGGCTTCGACGGCTTCTGCTTTGCCCGCGTAGGCACTGACCGCGTACCCCTCACGCTCCAGCGCTTTCACATAATTTTCCTGGAGTTGGGGATCGTCTTCAACAAGAGCAATGCGATAACTCATAGCGGTCCTGTCCTCGTAAACTGTAATTCCCTCATCGGAAACGGATAATTGACCTCAAGGCTCCAGATACCACAGAATCTCTACTGTTGCCAGTGGTCATGCCCGATTGTCATGATTCGTCACGGTTGATAGATGATATGTCATTTTCCCATCATTCGCTCGTCACTTTCACCCCCTATCATGGACCTCACGATGTCCTTATCTCAACGCTAAACCGTCTGGTCACAGCCCGGCAGGAAACTGACTCGACGCACAATCCAGGAGGGAGTCATGAAGCGCATAGTGGTCCTGTTTTTTCTGGTTTTGGGTATCATCAACCTGGTGTTTTTCTCGCGGGTCGCCTCGTCTGAAGAACACGCGATTTCACCGTATTTCTTCGTCGAAGGCGGGGAATCGTCGCTGGAGCACTTCCCGTTGAAGGACACCGCTGTGGATGTTGTCATCAACGGCGTATTTGCCGCCGTCACGGTACGGCAGGTGTACTCCAATCTGGGCGGGGTGCCGATCAACGGCAGTTACATCTTCCCCGGCTCGACCAGAGCCGCGGTTCACGGCATGAAGATGACCATCGGAGACCGGGTGGTACAAGCCAAAATAAAGGAGAAAGAAGAGGCCCGCAAAACGTTTGCGGCCGCCAAGCAGCGGGGCAAAAACGCGTCTCTTCTCGAACAGAAGCGGCCCAATGTCTTCAGCATGGAAGTGGCCAACATCATGCCCGGCGACACCATCGAGATCGAACTCAGCTACACCGAGCTCCTGGTTCCGGAAGACGGGACCTACGCATTCGTCTATCCCGCCGTGGTCGGTCCCCGCTACACCTCAGTGACTCCTGAACAGGCTTCGCCCTCCGAGCGCTGGGTGCAGAACCCCTACCTGAAGAAGGGCAGCGCTCCCCACACAAGTTTCTTTATCAAAGTGGCGCTCGCGGCCGGCATGCCGATCCAGGAAATCGGTTCCGGCTCCCATGACATCGACGTCAGTTTCAAAGATCAATCCCAGGCGCTTGTCACCCTCACCAAAGAGGATGGCTTTGGCGGGGATCGAGACTTCATCCTTGATTATCGGCTTGCGGGCACGAACATTTCCACGGGACTCATCCTGCAGCAGGGAGAAGATGAAAATTTTTTCCTGCTGATGACCCAGCCCCCCAAGCGGGTGCAGCCGGATCACATTCCCGCCAGGGAGTATCTGTTCGTCATCGACGTGTCGGGGTCCATGTCCGGCTATCCCCTGGATACCGCCAAACTGCTGGTCAAGAGTCTCCTTGGCGATCTGCGTCCCACCGATACCTTCAATGTGATGTTTTTTGCCGGAGACTCTGAGGTACTGTCAAAAGGTCCTGTTCCCGCCACCCAGGCCACTATCCAGAGGGCCCTGGCCATGATAGACAACCGCAGCGGCGGCGGCGGCACCGAGCTGAAGAAGGCCATGAACCGGGCCATGAAGCTCCCCAAGCAGGAGGGTGTCTCGAGAACCATGGTGGTGCTCACCGACGGGTATATCCACGCGGAAAAGGAAGTCTTTGAGCTGATTCAGCATAACCTCGACCACACCAACGTGTTCGCCTTTGGCATCGGCAGCAGCGTCAACCGGTACCTGGTCGAGGGAATGGCCAAAGCGGGCCAGGGGGAACCATTTGTCGTCACCAGGGCCGACGAGGCCGAGGCGGCAGCAAGTAATTTTGCCCGCTACATCTCCCAGCCGGTGCTGACGGATATCGATGTCGCCTTTTCCGGCATCGATGTCTACGACCTTGAACCGCCGGTGGTGCCCGACCTCTTTGCCGAACGTCCCCTGATTGTCATGGGAAAATGGCGCGGCGAACCGACGGGACTGGTGACCGTCTCCGGCACCAGTGGCACAGGACCCTACACGAGAAAGATCCCGGCCGGCGGAGCGGTCGCCCACAGCCACGACGGCGCCTTGCACTATCTCTGGGCCCGGACCCGCATCTCCCGCATCTCGGATTTCACTAGTCGACAGGGCAGCACCAAGCATCGGGAGGAGATCGTCGCACTGGGTCTCAAATACAACCTGCTGACGCCTTTCACCTCTTTTATCGCGGTTGACGAGATTATTAGACACCCGAACCTGGACAGCCAGGATGTAAAGCAGCCGCTCCCCCTGCCAGCGCGGGTTTCCAACCTGGCCGTGGGCGGCGGGATCAGGCGTGTGCCGGAGCCGGGTCTTTTCCTGCTGGCTGCACTGGTTTGTGCATCCATTCTGCTGCCGCGACTGCGCAGGAAAAGAAGGTAGACCGGCAGAGCGCAGAATGAAGTCCTTATACAGCTGCAGAGTGATAGGCAGCGCCATGGTTCTGACCGGCGCGTATCTGCTGAAAGACTTTTACAGCCAAGCCGGAAGCGAGCAGTTGGCCTGGATAATCGGGCCAACTGTCCTGCTGACGGAGATATTCTCCGGTTTAGCTTTCCTTCATGAGCCGGGGTACGGGTGGCTGGATATGCAGCATCACACTGTGATCGCCCCGGTCTGTGCGGGGGTGAATTTTCTGATCATTGCCTTCTGCATGTCATCCTTTCAGATACTGTGGAAAAAGGACTCGCCACAGGAAATGATTGTCGGCGTCATCATCGCCTCCAGCGCCTCGTATCTGATAACAATCTTGGCCAACGCCATGCGAATCACCCTGTCGGTGCTACTCTTCTCATTTGATATCTACTCCGCATGGGTAACCCCGGATATGCTCCACCGGGTTGCAGGCATAGTGATCTACTATCTTCTCCTCCTCTCGTATTCCTCCGCAATCAGCCATTTTTTCAAAAATACTGCTGGCGCCCCGCCGGCCTTTAATGGTCTCATCTCCAGGCACACTGTGCTTCTTGCCCCCCTGTTCTGGTATCTGGCCTTTTCCATAGGCGTTCCTTTGGCCAACAATGCGCTTCACAATAATCCGGAACTGTTTATCGCACACTCCCTGACGATAGGCGCCGTCACGGCGGGGCTGACCTTAATTCTCTTTAAACTTAAAAGGGGGAATTGACTGCAGTTGTTGACACCCGCCAGTTCAAAGCGCCATGGCTGGCTCTCTGCGGTCACGCCAGGTCACTGATGGGCAGTAGTGAAGTACATAACCAGGCTGTTCACCAACTGGGCCATGAACCCAAGGTCCAGCGTGTCCATGGTGTCTGAACGCTTATGATAGTGGGGATTGCGATAGAAGGAGGTGTCGGTGATCATTACCGCCTTGAATCCCCGATCCCAGAATGAAGCGTGATCGCTGAGCCTGACTTCCGGCAGCAGATAGCCGCTCCATGGCACCGTTAAGGTGATCACCGGCAGCGCCTCATTCTTTTTGAAGGCCAGGTACAGGGCCCTGGTGAATTTTCTCGATTTATAATTGCCGACGATACCGATATAGTCACCGAGTTCAGGATAGTTGCGAAACATCAGGGGAAAGGGGTAGCGCTGGCACTTCGGTTCGCGGCAGGTATAGCCGACCATTTCCAGGCAGATCATGCCGTCGATCCGCTCACCCTGCCGCCTGGCTTTGCGGGCATAGACCCTGCTGCCCATGGCCGAGGTCCCATAGACCGGCGGCTCCTCCAGGGCAAAAGAAACAAATCTCACCTGACGTGCAAGTGATCCGCTCTCTGAGTACTCTGCCAATGCCCTGGCCACCTCGAGCTGGACCGCGACGCCACTGGCGTTGTCGTCGGCGCCCACCGTGCGGCTCACGGAATCGTAATGGGCCCCGACCAGGAAGGTTTTCGCATCCGTCTGCCCGCCGCCCACCTCGCCCACCACGTTGGAGACCGACTCCTTTCTGTACTGATACTCCTCTCGCCAGGCGGCAATCCCGATCTGCTGGTAGAAGCCCTCAATATATTCGGCCGCTTTTCTCAGATTCCAGGGGGTGGCAACACTCCTCTCGCCAATGGTTCTGGTCAGGGTATGCAGATGGGTCTGCACACGTTCGACCGTTAATTCCAAATCGATCATCTCGGCTCTGTCAGCTCCCGCTGCAACACGCATACGCCTGAGGTGAGGTTTGACCTCTCAAACGGCTAATTCGGGACCATCCCGATAAAAAAGCAGCTGTTGAAGAAGGTAGTTCGCCGTCCTATGTATATTATACACAACAGCATAAGCTCATCAAGGAGCCAGCGAGGAGCCGGTGGAGCAGCCTGGTAGCGCTGTGAGCAGGCAGCACAGCGAGCAACACAGCATGATGGGGTGGATTGGACTTATATCGTTATGTTTGGTGCAGTATTAACATCTTCGCCATTGCTGGTTATCATTCTGGCATGAGGTGTGTTGCCGACACGGGCACTTGTCCTGCTCAACTCAGCGCAGTAATCAAGCGGGAGGCGTTTTCATGATCCGGGCACGACGGTTGGAACTAATAGTGTTGTTTTATATCGTTCCGCTGCTTCTTATCGGGGTCAGGCACACCTTCGCCGTCCTCGTCATTCCGGCGCTGCTGATCAGCTCCGCGATCTGTCTTTACTGCCTGCTGCGGGACCCCGCCTTTGACCGGCTGGTCCTCACCAGGCTGGACAACCTTAGACCGCATCTGCTCTTCATCGCCATTCCTTTTCTTTTGTTCGGCACCGCACTGACTTTTTTGACAGCCCAGTATATGCCGGAGCTGTTTACCTCCTTCCCCCGCACCAAGCCTCTGCTCTGGGTGGTGGTGATGGGCCTTTACCCACTTCTTGCAGCCCTTCCCCAGGAACTGCTTTTCCGGGTCTTCTTCTTCCAGCGCTACAAAGACCTCTTCGCCAGCAGGACCAGCCTGATCTTCTTCAATGGCCTCAGCTTCGGCCTCTTCCACCTCTTTTACGCCAACTGGTATGCCCCACTTCTAACTCTTGCGGGCGGCTGGATTTTTGCCTACCGCTACAGCCTGACACGGTCGCTGCCGATCGTCGCACTGGAACATGCTTTGTGGGGGAATTTACTCTTTACCATTGGCCTGGGATGGTACTTCTACAGTGGCTCCATCAGCAGCTGATGGGAAGGGCAAAGGAAAAGCAATAACCAGTCCAGCCCGGTCGCTGGTGCACCTCATGCATTGATGGTAATCAGCTCAATATCAAAAGTGAGATCCTGGCCGGCCAGCGGAGGATTGGCATCAAGCTTGATATGTTCTTCGGTAACTTCAGTTACGCGTACAGTAAACGGTTGACCATCCTGGCTCTGAAGCTGCAGATGCATGCCAACCTCCGGCTCGATATCTTCCGGTATCTGGTCTGCCGGAAAATCAATTACTTTCTCATCGTAGTAGGCGCCGTAGGCTTTGTCAGCTGGTATGGTCACCGTTTTTGAATCCCCCACTGACATGCCTAAAATTGCTGTTTCAAAGCCTTCGATGACTTCACCTTCGCCGAGAGTGACAGGAAGCGGGTCCTTGCCTTCCGAGGAATCAAAAATTGTTCCATCATTGAGTTTGCCAGTATAGTGCAGTGTTACGTTGTCTCCGTTTTTTGCCTGTGTCATGAAGGTCTCCCATGTGTGGATGTTTAATAATGCAATTCATCAATCAAATTGCTCGGAACAGTAGCGCAAAAACCAGGTTCGCAGTGGATGATCCTTCAAGAGATTGGGAAACCAGATTCAGGTGGAGAGAGAACCTGGAAACCTGCGTTTGCAGACGGCAAGCAGCGATCGCAAAAAAGGATTGGCAGCGTGAAGCAGGTGCTTGTGCGATATATGTTTGGCCAAACTATACTCTGCAGTGGCGAGGTGTCAAGGTCAGTGCGGTGCATCTGCGGCACAATCTCCAGGGCAGAATGTGTAACCTAGCCGATAACCAATGATGATTGTGCCAGGTTGCTTTAAAGTGGTGACAAGATGAGAACCAGGGAACTGATACTTGGCCTGATCGTGCTGATCTGGGCCGGGGCTGCTCAGGCGGACGAAGAGCGGATCGAGTCCGCGGGCAGGGCCTCCGAGCGACTTAAGGATCTTCAGGCGACAACCGCGGAGGAAAAGGCCGGGGAGCAAGAGATTGAAAAGAGGGCAAGGCGCCACAACCGAATGATCCTGCAGATGTATGGCTGGAATCCTTATGATACGGACACTGGAGAGATCAGCGGTGAAACCGAGCGAAGAGCGGAGAACGAGGTGCTGAACAGGGAGATTCAGTCGCTGAGGTATCGCCGCGACATGGACAACATCGACGACAGATAGCAGGACCAGGAACCAGGCAAAACAGAGATCCACCTCGTGTAGTGAAGAATAAAAAATACGCGCTGAGCCCAACATGCCCGGTTAATTCAGCGTCTCTACCGGGCACATATGGAATAATTCCTATGGGTCTAACGGTAGCGTTGTTAAAATGATAAATGCAGCCCGGTGAGTCTTTGACGATTATTTTGGGACCCGACTGTTCTTCCAGAATTTGCCGGCCATGGCTGCCACAGACTCAGGTAAAGTAAAGGTGGCCATCTCACCTGAGGCCAACTCGAAGCCGGTAAAATCACTTCGAACCCACGGAGCATAACTGGATCGGGCGGTGAGGGAGATTTTCAAACATGGATATTTCGCAGTATCTTCAATGGACAGCAGACATAGATTATAGGCGTTCCTGTTCAGACTTTTATAAAACTTCTGGGTATTGAGAACTCCCTCCGCGAGATCCTGCCAGATATTCTTTTTCTCGGGAATAAGCAGAGAAGACTCCGCTGCTGCGATGCCCCAAATCTCATAAAATCCGGAAGGGGCATAAGCCGCTATCCATTCCCATGCCCCAGTACTGCCGATATACCTTTCGCCTCTCTCTTGCTCAGCCAGGAGCAGATCCGCCAATATACAGGTCCTGTATCGGGCTGCATGCTCTCTTGCACGCTTTTGCAGCAAGGCATGGTTGGTCGAGATCTGTTTGGCAGCATGTACCTGAAGATGAGGGTGGACAAGAGAACCACCCGCGCCGGGCAGATGGTTCTGAGTGATCGACATGAAAATTGCCTCTGGATCAGCCCTTTTCACCCGTGTTAAATAATCAGAGCAATTGATAAAACTGTCGCGGTAAGAGCCCGGGTTTGCAGTGCCGATCTCAACATGATGGGTAGTATCAAAAAGTGCTACAGCGGACCATTCCGTGTAGGGGAAAAGGTTGGGAAAAAGTATCGATTTTCTGTTTTTCAGTCTTCTCTTCCTGCTGATCTGCTCATTCAGGCAGGGGGTCATGGACTCAAGATTTACTGGACAGAAAGGACATGTTGATTGGCGCAAATCTATTGCAGGAGGCTGATGCAGTTTCTCCGTCCCGCGTTCATTTTCCAGCGCCCTGCTGGGTGTAATCCTGCACTGTTTCAAGGTCACCGGGTCGGTGCGTACCTGCTGTATTCTGGTCAGCGGTTTACCAGCAGCATCAGAAAAATTGGCTGAGAATTCTTGTGTGCGAAATTCAATCATGGGCCTATGCTCACCAATCTGCCGGTGCGAACCAATCCATCTGTCTTTTCTGGATTGAACGATTCCTGCCGATTCGTTTCCTTTTCTTCCCGCTCAGGAACGTCTGATCAATTTGACTTCACAGATCCCTTCCAGGCCTTTGGCAAAAGCTTTTGCGTCTACCTCGCTGCCCACCAATGAATCATAATGCATGGGGATGGCGACTTTAGGTTTGATTCGTTTTGCGGCTTCAACGGCCTCTTCGGCAGTCATCACATAAGTCCCGGAGACTGGTAAAAGAGCGATGTCCACATTTAGATCGGCCATTTCTTCGATCAGGTCTGTATCCCCTGCGTGATAAATTCGGCAACCGCCGAGAGTAACGATAAATCCCAACCAGTTCTTTTCTTTCGGATGAAACTTTTTGTTAGTGTTGTATGCCGCTACTGCCTCAATGTCTATTCCGTTTACCTCAATGGCGTCACCCGGCTTCATGATCCTGATATCGCCTGAGAGCTGGTCGGCTGATTCGGGTTCAGTGACGATCACCGTCGAGTCGTTTTTAAGTTTCTCAACGTCTTCCGGCGAACAATGATCATAGTGGACGTGCGTTATCAGCAAAATGTCCGCTGGTTCAACTGCAGCAACCTGATACGGATCGATAGTGACGATTTTGTCGTCAGCTTTGATCATAAAACCATCATGCCCGAGCCAGAAAATATTCTCCACAATTTCAGCTAACATTGGTATTCCTCCAGCTAAATTGACTACGTATCAACGATACTCTAACTAATTCTATGCTAGCTATAAGAGATGGTTTGGTCAAGAAGTTGGTAAATTGACATTTAACGACAGATTCCCACCGTCTGGGCTTAATTAATTGGAGGTTTTAATAGACATGATCCTCAGGACAAGCTTTTCCCTAACGTTCTGCTTTCTAGACAGAACGACATAAGTTTAATCCACCCAGTCAGGCAAGGCACAAGCGAGGAGCCGGCGGAGCAGCCTGGTAGCGCACTGAGCAACCACCACAACGAGCAACGCTGCAGGAGGGGATGGATTGGACTCATGTCGCTATGCATAATTTGAACGCGTTCAGGGGCATCCTCTCCAGAATCATATCTCTTTACTGGGTGCAAGGCTCCAGAGAAGCAGATTTTCTGGGAATTAAGGTCATATATACAGTATATTTAACGGTGTCAGACTCTAACATTTCACCTGCTGGAGTCTCTGGCGCTCAGAGCACACCTCGCTGTAGGCCTACATTGCCATGAGCTCCAGGCTGTCGCGCCTTACAATCATCTAAATGAAGTGAGTCAGGCCAGCTGGCAAAGGGCCTGAATAGGATATGAAAAAATCATACGCCCTGGCTGTGAAGAAATTGGTGCTGTTCGTGATCGTTGCCTCGGCAGCCTCGGGTTTTGCCTATTACATGCTAAGCAGCAGCGATGAGGGCAACCAGCGTCCCCAACGCCGCGCCTCGATTGTCGGGGTCGAGGTGGCTCAGGTAGAACGGCGCAATCTCGTTGAAAAACGAGTATTCATCGGTACCCTGAAGGCAGAAAAGCAGTTCGATGCAGCTTTCAAAGTTGGAGGCCGGCTCCAGAAAATTGCCGTCAATCTTGGCGATTGTCTTAAAAAGGGTGACCTGATCGCCCGGCTGGACAGCGAGGAATTCGAACAGCAGCTTGCTCAGGCGCAGGCAGAGCTGGAAGTCGCCCGTGCCTCATTGACTGAAGCGCGCAGCAATCTCAAAGCGGCGGAGCGTAACTACGAACGAGCGGAGAAGCTAAGGGAACAAAGAGTCTCCTCAGCCGCCGAACTCGAGGCCTCGGAGACCGAGATGCTCTCCCAGCGGGCAGGTGTCAATCTGGTTCAGGCCCAGATAAAGCAGCGAGAGGCAGCGCTGCGTGCTGCCGAAGTGCGCCTTTCCTATACGACATTGAACGCCGACTGGCAGTCCGGCGACACCGATGCGTGCCGGTTCGTTGCCGGTAAATATGTCGACGAGGGCGACACCATCTCAGCCAACACCTCAGTGGTTACCCTGGTCGATCTTTCCCAACTTAAGGCGGTGATCAACGTGGCTGAACGAGATTACGCGCTGCTCAGCATCGGACAGCCGGCCGAGATCAGTGTCGATTCGATTGCCGACCGGGCATTTCCCGGAACGGTTGTCCGACTGGCGCCGGTGTTTGACGATTCCAGCAGGCAGGCACGGGTGGAAATCAGCGTGGCCAATCCGGACGCCATTTTGAAAAGCGGCATGTTTGCCCGGGTTCAGGTCGAGCTTGGTCGGGCCGAGCAGGCGGTTGCTGCGCCATTAGATGCTCTCATTCAGCGACTTGGCACCGACGGGGCTTTTGTGGTGGAGGACGGCACGGCCCGCTTTGTCGAAATTCGGGCCGGCATCCAGGCCGAAGGCTGGACCCAGGTGTCGGGTCTGGAGGAAGGCCAGCTGGTGGTCACTCTTGGTCATCATCTTCTCAGCGACGGGACACCCGTCTCCATTGGCGACGCCGAAGAAGAACTTCCCCGGCAGCCGAAGCTCCGGCAATAGGTCGAGAGCATGAACATCAGCGCCTTTACCACCGCCCGCCCTATCTTCACCACCATGGTGACCCTCATTGTAATTCTGGTGGGAGCCGTGTCCCTCACCCGTTTGCCCATCGATCTGCTTCCTGAGATTACTTATCCGGTACTGAGCATCAATACCTCCTATGGTAACGCCGCCCCCGAGGAAGTTGAGAAGCTGGTAACGGAAGTGATTGAAAGTGCGGTCTCGGTTATCCAGGGAATCAAGGAAGTCACCTCGGAGTCGACCGAGGGCAACAGCCGGGTGCGCGTGTCGTTTACCTGGGGAACGAATCTTGATGCCGCTTCCAACGATGTTCGCGACCGGCTGGACAGGGTCATCAACAATCTGCCTGAAGAGGCTGACCGCCCCCAGATCCGCAAATTCGACCCAAACAGCGCTCCTATACTGATCTATGGCGCCGCCTCCAATCTCGATCCGATCGAGCTGCGCCGCTTAATTGACGACCAGATAAGCTATCGCATCGAGCAGGTTCCCGGCGTGGCCGCGCTCGATGTCTGGGGCGGCCTGGAACGGGAGATCCAGATCGACATCGACCCGGACCGGATGAGGGCACTGCAGATCTCTCTCGACACCATCCGCACCGCTATTCGCGATGCCAATATAAGCCTGCCGGCAGGTACCATCGAATCCGGCAACACCGAAGTCCGGCTGCGCACCCCCGGTGAGCTGACCAGCGTCGAGCAACTGCTCGACCTGGTCGTCGACCGCCGCGGCGAGGCGCCCATTTACCTGAAACAGGTGGCCGAGGTGCTGGACACTCATTCGGAAATCACCCGCATCGTCCGGATCAACGGCCGGCCGGGTGTCTACCTGGCCATTCGCAAGCAGTCGGGCACCAATACGGTCCAGGTCGCCCGCCAGGCCAAAAAGGTTATTGACCAGATCAACGTAGATTTTCCGCAGATAGAGCTGATATCGATCGTCGACACCTCGGACTATATCCAGCGCTCGCTGACCAACGTGGGCCGCACCATGGTCATTGGCGGACTGCTCGCCAGCGTGGTTCTGCTGACCTTCCTGCTCAACCTGCGCGCCACCCTGGTGGTGATAACAGCGATCCCGGTGGCGGTCATCTCCACCTTTGCGATGATGTATTTCGGTAACCTGACCCTCAACCTGATGACCCTGGGCGGACTGGCCCTGGGGTTGGGCATGATGGTCGACAACTCGATCGTGGTCCTGGAAAACATCCTGCGCCGCTTCCAGAATCTCAAGGAGAGTGCCATACAGGCCGCCGTCCGGGGCTCCAGCGAGGTGACCGGGGCTATCATCGCCTCCACCTGCACGACCCTGGTCATTTTCGTGCCGATGCTCTTCACCCGGGAAATTTCCGGGCTGCTGTTCAGGCAGTTCATGTACGTGGTCGCCTTTGCCCTGCTCTGCTCCCTGCTGACCGCGCTGACCATCGTGCCAATGCTGACCAGCCTGTTTCTAAAAGCCGGGGAAGAACGGCAGGCCGCCAGGCCGAGGAGCCGGTTCGCTGCCGGCATGGCCAGGGCACATGTTTCACTCTATAACGGCTATGAAGCCGCGCTGGCCGCCAGCCTACGCAATCCCCTGCTGTGCGTTATCGTCGTCATTTTCATGTTCACCGCTACCCTGGCCCTGATTCCACGGATAGGAACAGAGTTCATGCCCGCCTCGGATGAAGGGCAGGTCCGGGTCAATGTCGACCTGGCCAGCGGTACCCGGCTCGAGGTATTGGACCAGGTAATGGGCGGCATCGAGAAAACGGTGCAGGATTCGGTCCCGGAAATGCGGGCTATGGTCGCCAACCTGGGCTCGTCGGGCGGCCGCGGCGACGCGGCCGGCGGCAACATCCGCGTCTCGCTGGTACCGGTCCTGGAACGGGAACGCTCGAGCGATGAGGTGGCAAAGGAACTGCGCTCGCAGATCGGCACGGTGCCGGGCGCCGAGGTTCGCGTTCGGGCCGGCCAGGGCCTGTTTCTGCTGTCGAGGCTGCTGGGCGGCGGAGAAGACAACCTGGAAGTTGAAGTTCTCGGATACGAACTGTCAGTCATTGACAGCCTGGCGCTAGCCGTTGAAGAGCAGATCAAGGATATCCCGGGTGTGACCGATACCCGGCGCGGCCGCCGCGACGGTGTCCCTCAGCAGCTGCTGGAAATCGACCGGGACCGGGCCGCCGATCTCGGCTTCAGCGTGGCCCAGATCGCCCGGGTCCTGGAGACTGCCCTTTCAGGCACACGGGCCGGCCAGTTCCGGGACGGCAGCGGAGAAGAGGTCGACATCCAGGTCAAGGTCAAGGATGCCGAACAGCTGAGCATCGAGGAACTGCTAACGCTGACCATCACCAACAGCCGCGGCGAAGCTGTTTCACTGCGCAACCTGATGGTGCCCCGGCCCGGCATCGGGCCGGTGGAAATCGAGCGCAAGAACCAGCAGCGCATGGTTGATATCCGCGCCAACATCGCCGATCGGCCGCTTGGCGACGTCGCCTCCGAGGCCCAGAAACGGCTGGCTGAAATACCCCGGCCCCGCGGCTACGAGATCATGCTCTCGGGCGATGTAGAGGAACAGGCCAAATCCTTCAGAGAGATGCTGATCGGCATCATTTTAGCCACCCTGCTCGTCTACATGGTGCTTGCTTCGCTGTATGAATCGCTGCTCTCCCCGGTAATCGTCATGCTTACCGTACCGCTGCCGCTGATCGGCGTCGTACTGACCCTGCTGATGACCGGCACCACCTTCAATATCCAGAGCTTTATCGGCTGCATCATGCTGGTCGGCATCGTGGTCAACAACGCCATCCTGATCGTCGACCGGGCCAATGTGCTGTTCCACGAAAAAGGCCATCCCCTCCTCGAAGCGGTGCGGACCGCCGGCAAAGACCGCTTGCGCCCGGTGCTGATGACCTCATTGACCACCATTTTGTCTCTTTTACCCCTGGCTATCGGCATAGGAGAAGGCAGTGAGGCTCAGGCGCCGCTGGCGCGGGCAGTGCTGGGCGGTCTGCTGAGCGCCACCCTGATCACTCTGATCTACATCCCCACCATGTATACCCTGTTCAACCGCCGTGTCGAACGCGCCCGCAATCAGCTGGGGGCCGAGGTGGCATCATGAAAGGTTGCGGCAGAGCGCTTCTGCTTTTTTGCACCGCCCTGGTTCTGGCCTGCTGCGTGAAAATTCCTCTTGAGGAGATCGAGACCAAGGAGGTTGATCTGACAATGCCGCCGCCCGGTATTGACCGGCCGACGCTCGGCACAGGTGACGACGAATACCAAAGCCCCCGCAGCCCCGAGTACGCAGAACTCACCTTCTCAGCCGCTTCGCGGCGGGAACTGCCGCCCTTTCCGGCCGAGGGAATTCTGGACCTGACCCTGGAGCAGGCGGTGATTTCTGCCCTGGAGCGCAACCGTTCACTGCGTGTCGAACAATACGAACCAGTAATCGCCGGTACTTTCGTCGACGTGGAACGAGCCGTTTTCGATCCGGTCCTCTTTGCCGAAGGCAGCTATGAGAGCTATCGTGATCGTTCGCTGGACGACGCTCTGGCCCGCTTTTTCTCCATCGATGGCAGCCGCGGCAACGTGCGGGCAGGTGTTTCCAGACGCCTGCCCACCGGTACCGACGTAACCCTGGACCTGACCCTGTTGAATCGGGACGACGACAATAGCAATTTTTCCGAGGAGGCGCGGGCCGGCCTGAATCTCACCCAGGCCCTGCTGCGCGACTTCGGCGTCGCCGCCAATCTCGTTGCTGTCCGGCAGGCAGAAACTTCTGAACTGGCTTCGGCCTATCGCCTAAGGGGGTTTACCGAAAATCTGGTTGCTGAAGTGGAAAACGGTTTTTGGGATTACGCACTGGCCGTCCGCCAGGTCGAAATCTTTGAGGAGTCTTTCGAACTGGCCCAGCGTCAGCTCGCCAATATCCGCACCCGCATAAACGTTGGCCAACTCGCTGAAACCGAGGAGGCTGTCGCGGACGCCGAAGTGGCGCTCCGTGAACAGCAGCTGATCGATGCCCGCAACGCCCGCGAGCAGGCGCGTCTGGCTCTGCTGAGGCTTCTTAATCCGCCGTCGGCGGAAGGCTGGGATCGGCAGATAACCTTAAGCGAGCAGACCATCGTTCCGGAGGTCAGCCTGGGCAGCGCAACCGAGCACGAAGCCTTGGCCATCAGGCTGCGCCCGGATCTCAACGAGGCCCGTTTGCAGGCCCGCCGGGGGGACCTCGAGATCGTACAGACGAAAAATGGGCTGCTGCCCCGACTCGACCTGTTCATCATCCTTGGCAAGACCGGCTACTCGCAGAGTTTTTCAAGCGGATTAAGCGATCTTGACGGCCCTGGGTACGATGTCACCTTAGGCCTTGAGTACGAGTTTCCGATATACAACCGCGAAGCCAAGGCACTCGATCGCCGGGCACAGGCAACCTATGAACAGGCTCTTGAAAGCATCGAGAACCTTAAACAGCTCATCTCCCTTGATGTCCGCAATGCCTTGCTTGAGGTTGATCGCGGCCTGCAGCAGATTGTCGCCAGTGCCTCCCGGCGGGCTCTTCAGGAAGAAGTTGCCCGGGCTGAATCGGTCAAATTCCAGGTTGGTACGACAACCGCGCTTGATGTGGCACGGGTTCAGCGTGATTTGCTGGAGAGTCAAATCAACGAAGTAGAAGCAATTGTCAATTACCGCCAGGCTCTCACAAATTTATATCTGGTCGACGGTACTCTATTGCTGAGGCGCGGCATCCAGGGTCCGGGATCAGCCCAGGTCATGCCTTAGTTTTGGGCTGCGCTCAGCCATCGACCACAAGAATAACAAATTGAAAATATTGAAAAATATACCTAATCGGCAAAGTAGATGTAGAGAAAAATTGGAACGCGAGAGTTGTCGAGCAAGTTAAATTTTACTGTGCTGCCAGTATTATTAAGTTTGAACAAAAATAAAGGCAGTCGCAAGGGAGATCTGTTGTGGAACTCAAGGAAAAAATGAAATCCGGGCAGAAAATCTATGGAACAATGTTGCGAGTTTCTCGGAATCCAGCGGTATGCTATTTGGCGAAAAATGCAGGCCTTGATTATGTGATGTTTGACTGTGAGCACAGCAATTATTCATATGAGTCTCTACACGATATGTTTATCATGGGAAACGCTCTGGGTCTTAACGGTTTATTGAGAGTGCCCCAACTTTCTAAAGATCATATTTCCAGGGCCTTGGATTGTGGTGCTGCCGGCGCCATGGTGCCGATGACAGATACACTTGAACAAGCTGAAGAGATAGTCCGGTGGTCGAAGTATTCCCCTCTAGGAGAACGTGGTTATGGATCAGGGTGCGCAAACACCGATTATGTTGGTGGGGGTAAGCATAAGGAGATTATGGAGGGCGCGAATCGAAAAATTATCTCCATTGCGCAAATTGAAACCAAACTCGCAGTTGATAATGCCGATGAGATTGCCGCAGTAAGAGGAATCGATGTGCTGTTAATTGGCCCGAATGATCTATCAATCTCACTTGGAATCCCTGGTGATTTAATGAATCCCATCGAACTTGATGCGATAACCCATGTTGCTGCTAGCTGCAAAAAACATGGGAAGTTTTTTGGTCTGCACGCAGGTTTGAATTTATTGGAAAAATTCAGTGATGACTTATCTTTTGTGATGTCGAAAACCGATACTGATATCTTGGCGGAGGGATTCTCTCAAATAAACGCTAATTGCAGATCAATAGAATAGCATGTCTTACAATTTTTTTGGCTGTGCAGATTTCCGTTCTGAAGCTCAACCCATCACTATTACCTGTAACAACCTGCCCCGTTGTGCGCCAGGTGTAGGTTGTCTTGAGATGCTCAAGGTTATTTTTTTCCTGTAGAGGACTCTGGCACTCTCACATTGACTTCTCAAGGTACAATCACCGCCTTGCCCACGGTGCGTCCGTATTCAATCTGTTTATGAGCTGCCGCCATCTGGTCAAACGGGAAGGAACAACTATTTCCTGTTTGACAAATAGCAACCATATCAGGACCAAGCAGTCCAAGTACTGGCACGCCTATGGTCTTGAAGATTCTTTGCTTTTTCTTCATCTAAACCGTTGCTTAACAGCTCAGCTTTTCCTGATAATAGCGAATCATGCTGGTTTTCAGAGTTTACACCGAGGTCGCTTGATTGTATCAAACTGTGTATCTTCGGTTAGATGTGCCCCGCAAATGTCTTTGAGATTGCTTTGACAGAGGCATGATTAGACGGGAAATCGGGTACTTTTACAGCTACCATTCTAGCTATTGCGCACCAGCAATATTACTGCAAAAATTAGAACGACGATTGACACTACTACAACTGCGATCACCCCCCCACCCATCCAGGTAAGATGTCCATCCGAACAGACGGCCCCAAACTGGCAATACTCAGACAGAAATTTTGCCCAGGCACTTTTAAGAAACGGAGAAATTGCCTCCCAGGCTTGAGCAGTAAATCGAGATATCATTTCCCAAAATTCGGAAAGATAGAAAAGGACCCTCTCCCAAAGTTCAATAAGCTTCTCCATGTTGCCTCCAAGATGTGGTAGGTATTAAATGGATTAGTTATTGTTAGGCACATAAAGTAACATACCGCTCACCTGGGTTGCATCCAAAAGATGAGAACTAAAAGCTATTCCTCTGTAAACGTTCAGACATAGATGCACAGACAAACCTGAACAGAAGAAGAATCCTCACCTACAGATTAACGCTTTAGCGCTTTCCTGATAATAATTTAACTGCATATACTGACGTAGAATTACATTTCTAATTGACAGACTATCTGACTTGTTTAGTTTGCTTACCACTATGCTACATCGTGGCATAGTGACTCTCAGAAGAAGTCTTCCAAATCACCTTTATCGTATAGAGACTTCAAATTCTCAATGGAGGAAGCGAAATGATACACGCGTATGCAGCATTTGAGGCTGGGAAGCCGCTCCAGCCTTATGAATATGATCCAGGAGTACTGGGCTCAAATGAGGTAGAAATAGATGTAGATTTCTGCGGAATCTGTCATTCGGACGTCAGCATGGTTGAGAATGAATGGGGTATTTCACAGTTTCCCCTGGTACCTGGCCATGAAGTAGTCGGGACAATTGCGGCAAAGGGGCAGAGTGTGACCCATTTAGAAGTCGGCGACCAGGTAGGTTTGGGTTGGCATGCTGGCTACTGCATGACCTGCAGCGATTGCCTGAGCGGAGACCACAATATGTGTGCCAATGCAGAGGGTACCATTGTCAGTCACCACGGCGGCTTTGCCGATAAGGTTCGGGCGCAAGCGACCACTGTGCTCAAACTGCCAGAGGGACTTGATCTGGAGAGCGCAGGCCCACTATTTTGTGGCGGTATCACCGTATTTAACCCACTGATTCAATTCAACATTAAGCCGACCGACAGTGTCGCGGTGATTGGCATTGGAGGTCTCGGACATATGGCTTTGCAGTTCTTCAATGCCTGGGGCTGCCAGGTGACTGCATTCACATCTAGCGAGGCCAAGACCAAAGAAGCATTAGAATTGGGTGCTCACCAGACCATAAACTCCCGAGATTCGGATGCGCTTGAAGCGGCCGCCGGTCAGTTCGATCTGGTATTATCCACGGTCAACGTAAAATTAGATTGGAACAAATATATTGAGACCTTAAAGACACGGGGCCGATTACACCTTGTCGGTGCAACTCTCGAACCGCTTGACTTGCAGTTATTCCCGATGCTGATGGGTCAGCGCTCAGTATCCGCCTCTCCAGTAGGCAGTCCTGCAAATATTGCACGAATGCTCGAGTTTGCTGCCCGGCACGATATCAAGCCAATTATTGAGAAATTCCGTCTTGACCAGGTCAATGAAGCTTTTGAACATCTGAAAAGTGGTCAAGCCAGATATCGTATCGTGCTCACAAATTAATTTAACAGTGGATGTGGCCAAGCTACATCCACTGTTTTCCCTTTGACCATCCGCCTCGCAACAGCACTGTCAGGTTAACCTAGGTCAGGATAGGGTATGTCTGGAATTCTATCCGTTTGCCCACACCTTACAGACATATCAGAAAGAAGCTCCTACCGCCCCTAAACTGGAACACCAAAGAGGTCCAACTGATATCTTAGCAACTCATCCCATTGACTAGGGCCACTTCTCACTAAAAACCCTACTATCGACCTTTACTCATAAAATGGATCTGTGATATTGTTTGATAATTGACACGCTAGTTCGGAAGCGTGAGGTAGTGTTGGTACACTGCAAAGCTTTGGGATTGGCTGGCCGTTAGCAGATAGAAAAATTGTTATCAAAAAGCTGGGAGTAAATCATGACAAGTAGATACCTTGCTACAGTTGTTATCGCTCTATTTTCAATTGCTCTGCTTCAAGGTTGCAGCAAGGAGATGATCGGTGGTGCCGCCGTCGGGGCCGCTGGAGTCGGTGCAGCTTATGAGTACCAGAATAAGAAGCAGATGGATCGTCTAGAAGAGGATTTCAAAGCTGGGAGAATCACCAAAGAGGAATATCTCAAGCGTAAGGAAGATATCAAAAACGGCTCGATCATCTACTAACATTTCCTTCAATGAAAAGCAGCTGCGCAGCTGCCGCTTTTCAATCGCACGGAAATATCTTAAACGCAGACAGCTATCAGATAGGTCAAGATTAGGCCTAGAAATCTCAGGTTTAATTCTTTTTCTTTTTCAATCTCCCTTCAGTTCGGCAAAAGGTGTATTCATAGAATCCACCCATTTTACTGCGCCAGTTGAAGTATCTATGACGTACATTTGTAAAGTCCCGCTTCTAGTTATCAGACCTAGTTCATATCTACCCGTGGGAGCATTACTAGCTGCGCCAGTCAGAAAAAATAATGCTAAGCAACAGAGTATCCCAGCCATAAAAAACATCAGATTGATTTTGGTTTTCCCATCTTTCAACATTTTAATTCCTCCTGGATTTTCAGTATTTGTGATTTTCTCCTTAGCACTCTACATTTTAGCGATTTCCTCCGATATTGCCTATTGACTGATTCTTTCATTATTAGATGGGGTTTATTTTGATTTCCCTATCCATAAAAAGAAAATTAAATGAATTGAGCAGTTATTTTGTTTGAAACGGTCACCAACCGCCACATTGTTACGTTTATTTGTTAGGCCTGATGAGTAAATTCCTATTCAGGGTATGTGCTAATCTCATTCAGTAGACAGGTCTCAAGTAAAGAGGGGGGCTACTATGAAACATATTTCTTCATTTCTTTTATTAACCTTTCCACTAATATTTTTCATCTGTATATCTCAGAAATCATTTTCAGCAGAGACCAGTGATAGAGTCCTCATAATCTTAAAGGAATACTATATATCGGCAGGTATTCAATCAATGTCGACAAATGAAGCTATTTTGATGAAACAGACACTTGAGAACGCTGGTTTTGATGTTGATATCGCTTCGGCTTCGGGACGAAAATTCTTGATAGGGAGGGTGACTCTTGAATCGGACTATAAATTGGGCGAAGTTAACGTGGACAATTACAGTGGCTTTATGATTACCTGTTCTTCTTTGGGGATGAATATCAGTTCTGACCTTAGCCAAGTACCCGCCTTCGGAGAAGCATATTCAAAACCTGAGGAAGTTGCGTTTGCACAAAAGATTGTGGATAGCGGGAAGCCTATAGCCGCACAGGGCAAAGGTGTTGTTATTCTCGCAGAAGCGGGAGTTTTGAAAGGGAAAAAATACTCATATATGCGTGATCTACAAGTGGATGAAGCTATTTACGGTGGTCAAGACGTTGTTAAAGACGGAAATATAATGACTTCATCTTTTTGCCCGGATCATGGCCCAAAAGATCAAACTGTTAAATTAACCGAAGCGTTGATCGCTGAAATTCAGAAGTGAAAAAATCTCCTGAATAATATTCAAGGTTATTTCTGTTCAGGTAATTTCATAAACCTATCAGTGAATAAAACACCGCCAAATCAAAGGTAAGTATTTTAACTTTTCCCTCCGCAGTAGGTGTTTCCTGTTTATCTTTGATTTGCGGAGTTGCTGCTGGGTTCTGCAATTATGGGCTATTTAACAGATGGAACGCTGTTCAACTGACTAATAAAATTCCTTCACACATAATTCAGGAAGAAATAGTACAAACGAGAAAAATCCAAACTTGCCGTAAGACAGAGACGGAAAGCTACTGTTCTGAACAGATACACCAGGTGAATGATGTTGTTGTAAGATAGGTGCAATCGAGAGCAAAAGGTTCCTAATCAAAATTGCCTAATTGCCGTTTGAATGTGTACTCGGCTGGATTAACAACCAAAATGTTCCAAGCTCCTTCAATATTACCTCCAAGGGCAGAAAATGGTGACGAGACAACGAAAACCAGAGTGCCGCCCAACATAGCCACGAAGCCAAGAGGTCGACAGAGAACAAGGTCAACCGTCATAGCCATTGGATCGTTCTGCACATCTTGATTGTTGGTGCCTGCTGCTTCAGTTCCCCAAGATATTGGGGTGTTTATGAGTGACAATATCAGGAAAAATGAAGCGATTGTTTTTTTATAGCTGGACATGTATTCACCTTTACGATTGGCCCGAGTTGGCAAAGTCCTCATAAGCATAAATCGTATCAGACAATTCTTGATGAATCCAGTGGTAAGGTTGACAGCTAAGGAATCGTTAAGTTGAGAGACTTTTCCGCGTGCTTTAAGCCTTCTATATCGAGTGCATAACCGTAGTTGCGCCTTCCAGGCTATCTGCACAATATCTTTTGGAAGGCCTTCATGGCGCTTGCGTTGTAATTGGGTGACTCTGGCCTGATAACGATATGACCACGCACTTTCGACGCATATTCTTCTGGCATGAGAATTACCGGTCTTGGTAATGGTGCCCCTTCTGATCCGACCACCACTGGAGTGTTCCGAGGGCACAAGGCCGAGATAGGCCATTAACTCCTTGGGGTTGTGGGACCGGTTAAAATCCCCGACCTCTGCAACCATATTTACTGCGGTAAGAAGAGATACTCCCCGCAGCGCCTGAAGGGCTTTCACGGTAGGAGCCCAGCGCCATTCATCAGCGGCTTGTGCTATCTGTTCGTCGAGCCTGGCGATCCTTTCACTACATTCGTTGACCGCATCGATGTATTCTTGAAACGCAACCTGCTGGGCAGGATGGTTCATTTTCAGTTGTGCCAGCCAATTAAAGTGGGATTTAATCCATTTCGTTTTGCC
>JAHEER010000148.1:4338-6920 GCA_024640625.1 Desulfobulbaceae bacterium | reverse complement strand
TCCGGGCCGTTACAGGTGCCGTCGGCTAGAACCTTGCGGAAGGTAATGTCTCCAGAGACAATCATCTGCAGTCCCTGATGGGGCAGTTCGGCGCTGGCAATGACCTCGTCCGGCCCGAAGGTTACAACTTCGGACTTCCAGGCTACGGCGGCCAGCTGACCTATGGTCAGGTCATGAAAAAGATCGACCTTGCGGATATTGTTGATTCTCTCGATCAGGCAGCTGAGGGGTTCTTCATGGTCGCCGGCAGAGGATTTCAGGGCATGGCTTGCAGTGTGGGCAAGGCCGCCATAATCCTCACGGGCGATTTTTTCAATGGTGCTTCGGTAGGGATCCAGGTTGCCCCAGATTGCCATACATTCGAGGATCATGATGATGGTGACCCAACTGGCGTCATTCAGGCACCCTTCGACAAACTCTCGCTCGGTAAGTTCTGCCAGGCCATAATATTCACGCCCAACGGCCAGGCGTTCGTGCTCCGGCCGGTTGTCGAGCATCGGCAGCAGCAGGTTGGCCAGCGGTTTGTCGAGCAGAGTTTCCAGTGCCTCGATGCTGTCGTAGCGCTCCCGCTCCCTGCTGGAACTTAATCCTCGCAGGGCAATCTTGATGCGCCCTTCCGGATCCTTGGCAGCGACCCCCATGATGGCATTGTTGACCCGATGCTGGCGAATCTCCTCGAGGTGCGTCTGCATCATCCGGGTTGCCGCATTCTCAGGCTTTTTGTTCAGGAAGTGACTGCGTTCCACTGCTTCATAGGCGACCTGAAGCTGGTTGCGGCAGAAGTTGAAAATGTCGACATCTTTCAGGTCGAGTCTGGCGGCAATTTCGAAGAGGCCGTCACGAACCCAGCGGCTGTGAGTTCCCATCTGGGCGATCAGCAGATGCTGTTTTTCAGCCGGCAACTTTTCCAGTCGTTCGATGGCACGGTTGCGAATCGCCTCCGAAGGATCGCCGAGCGTCCTGATCAGGTTAATGACCTGATCATCTTCTGTTAACGGCAGGGATTCTATGGCAGCGAGTTGCACTGCTTCTTCGGTATGCCGCAGGAAGGGTTTGGCGAGATCGCCGACCCTCTTGTCTGCCTGGAAGCGTCGCAGACCGTTCAGCGTCAGGGCCAGGACACTGGGCTCGGTTTCGGTCGAGAGGACCTGGCTCAGGGCGTTGATATGTCGTTCCGAACCGACTTCGCTGATGGCCAGAATCCCGGCCCGTCGATCACCAATCTCCTCTGAGGTGAGCCAGGTTTCGACCTGGAGGTCGAACTTTTCAGGGTCTTGCTGGCTCATCCAGTTGAGAAAGCAGGCCTTAACTTCGGGAATCTGAGCCAGTTCGAAAACTTCCTTTTCCTGCTCGGCAGGCACGTTGGCAAAGACCCGCCTGGCAGTTTGTGCCAGAGCGATCATCAGCTCCGGTTTGTCCGGATTCCTGAAGGTCAGAAAGATATCCAGGGCCTTGCTGCCGGTCTGGTCGGAGAGATAGGGTAAGAGCAGGAGGCGGGTCTTGTCATCGGCAGTCCGCAACTTGTCGAGAATTGCATTGTCGAGAATTGCAGGTTCCTCGGTATTCCGAAGCATCTCGGCACACCAGCGCGCCTCCTCACCGGACGCTTTCTGAAAACGTTCCAGCAGTGTCTGCCCCAATTTCGCTTTCTTGAAAATCTCCTTGAACTCCTGGCCCATCTTGTAAAATTCGGGCAGCGAATTTTTCACCAGGGAGATCAGGATGGCAGAGTATTCCCGTTTCAGCAAAATGGTGCTGCCAAGCCAAACCGTACAGAAGCCGATGGCGAACAAAGAAAGATAGCGCGGCTGAATGAATTCGTTGGCAACCCAGAGCAGGCCGGAACCGAACAGGATGCCGACCCGTACCACTGTGCCACGCAGGAAGGGGCGCAAAATCGCCCGGTCTTTCGGCAACAGCAGCCCGTAAAGGGCGGAGATTGCCGGGTTGTTGATCGTCTTACGGATCACATTCACCGAGGTGCCGGCATAAACAGCGGAAAAGATATTGAATTGGAACAGATAAGCAGCAAAAGCAATCATGTAGTTCACCGGGTGGAACATCAGAGCCACCGGTAGACCGAACCGCCCGTAGATGCGGCCAACGAACAGGCTCAAGATCAGAGCGATAATGTTCTGGGCTCCACGAAAATAGCTGTAGAAGCTGAGCATCCCTGCCTCGGTGCCGAACGTCTGGTCCACCACGAAGCTGTACTGGTAGTTCACGATCGGAATAACGATATTCGGAAGCAGCGTCATGACCAGCAGAACCTGAGCCAGGGTTGAGGTTTTGAGAAGCGGGCGAACATTACGCAGTTCATCCAACATGGTCAGTCTTTTCTCACCCGGTTTCGGCTCTACCTGCAGCAGGGTCCCGGGAACAGCCTTGTCCAGTCGCAATGAACAAAAGGCTGCGAAGATGGCCATCAGCGGGAAGACGAGCAGCAGGTTGTCTGACTGGATCAAGTGGCTCAGTATCGGGGTGGCGAAGCTGCCGAGAATGCTGCCAAGGATGCCGCCGGTGGTGATCAGCGGAAAGAGTCGTTTTGATTGGCGGCCACTGAAAAGGTCATTGGCCAGGTT
>JAHEER010000148.1:0-4328 GCA_024640625.1 Desulfobulbaceae bacterium | reverse complement strand
TCCAGAAAACGAACGCCATCAGCACGACAAACTGGGTCTTGAGGATATAGAGGAGCGGATAGATCAGGCTGAATTCAAACAGAGCAATAAACCGCGTCAGTCCGACAAGTACGGCGCTCAGGACCAGCGCACCGGCCAACATCTTGTCGCTGCGAATGCGCGAAAGATGCGCGCCGATATTCGTGAGAAGAAAAAAGGTGACGATGGCGTTAATCGCAGTGATGATCGGCAGATATTCAACCCCGAAACGCTTCAGAAAGGCGGTCTCAGCGTAGTTGTTCAGCAGGATCTGGGCGACGTTGATGAAAAATAGCAGCAGGGCGGACCAGATGAACAGGCTCGATTCCTCTTCATAGATTTTCAGCCAACGCAGCAGCATGGTTTTCATCGATTGCTTTCAGTTTTGAGTTGGGCTTTAACAGCCTGTATTGTAACAGTGCTGTAGGAACGTTTTCGGAAAACTTAGCCCATGTCTGCCTTGAAACATTGATATCAAAAATTTAATCGCAGGAGCTTTCATATCTTGCCGGTGCCGCTCTTTTGGTTCTGTAATGTGTATATCAATACATGATATATGATGGATCCTTAGAATCAAGAAGTGGGAAACCCGCTATTTAAAGTCAAGGGATCGAGGGCTTTGGTGTTTTATAGCTAGTGCTTTGTTGAATACTAATCCCAAAACAAAGGAGTATCGTGTCCATCGAGGCGGCTCAGTTATATCCTTAAATGTCGGTCTCCAAATCCTTGCCAATTCTTAATACCGACTCTAACAGGGCATCTACCTGCGGGTGATCGGCGCGTGCGCCAACATAGCATGGGCGTAGTGCCAAGCTTCCTTTCACACGCGTCGTACTGGGCATATACTTATTCTCTCTAACCAGGCGGCGGTGAAGTCTCTGATTGAAATCATCGAGATCAACGATATGAGGGGAAATATAACGGAAACAACAGATGGAGAGTGTTGGCTCGCTCAGGACTTCCAGGTTGGGATGATCATTGGCATATTGGGCAAGATGGCGTGCCATGGCATTATGGCGCTTCACTCTTTCACGCATACCCTGAACACCAATTTCCCGAATCAATGCCCATACCACAACGCCACGGCATGGTGCACTTAACTCAACACCAAAATCAAAATACGGTATACCGAAGTCATCTAACGAATGTTCTATAGCCGGGGCGGATTGGTCTCTCTGCTCAACAGAACCTTCAAGATAGTCGGCTGGTTCCTGTGTAAAAGCGCGGTATAGGCATTGTCTGTCACGAACAAATGTGGCCGCAATTCCAACTGAAGCACCAAGCCATTTATGGGGATCGACAATCACCGAGTCGGCCAAATCCAAGCCCTGAAAAAGATGGCTGATCTGTTCATCCAAGATACCGGGCAATCCATAGGCGCCATCTACATGAAACCAGATGGAGTTTTCCGTTGCGATTTCACCAATGGCCTGTAGCGGGTCGATCGCGCCGGTATTCGTGGTACCCGCATTGGCGACAATGGCCATCGGCAAAATGCCGGCGACCTTATCTGCTGCAATCGCTTTCTGTAAACAATCCAGCCGCATTCGACCTTTACTGTCGCAGGCGATCAATTTAATCGCGTGCCGGCCAATTCCCAATATGCCACCGGAACGTTGAATCGTATGATGACACTCTTCACTGGCATAAACACTGACCGATCTATTAACCCCATCGGCCGCTGGGTCATGTCCTAATCTTTCAAAGGCTGACTGTCGTGCCCCACCCAGGGCAATTAAGTTCGCGACGGACCCCCCACTACTGTAGACACCCTGCATGTTCTCAATGCCGCACATTTTCGCTAACCACTGCAATGATAATTCTTCCAGGAAGTTGAACGCTGTATGCATATATCGCTGAGGGGAGGCGATACTCGCGGCAGCGGATGCAAGGGTGGAAGCGCTCGTTGAACCGGTGGTAATAAATGAGCTGAATCCTGGCCTGGGGACAGGGGAACCATTTGGGATGACATGATTAACCAAATCAGCAGTCACTTGCCCGATGCCGACTCCCTGCTGCGGCAAAGGACTATCTAGAAACTCACGCCAGCAATTATTTGGATGCATGGCATCTGGATGTTCAAATTTTAAATATTCATCCAACCCAGCACCAACTTGACCCAATAATATCTGCAAATTGCCTGTTTCAGCCTGTTCCGTCGGCATCATGGCCTCCTTACAAATTCTTGCCTGCGTGTTCAGGAAATCCTCATTGTTTTTTAGCCTTACTTCCATCAGGAATATGAGCTTCTTATAAAAAGCACGAATCTAATGATAGCACCAATTCAAGACCGTTCTAGTCATCATCAATACGATTATCCCCCTCTCAATAACAAGAGAGGCTACCAGGGGTTGATCAGAAATCGCGACTTAGAAGGAAGCATAGCGCGTTGACTATGCTCAAAACGGAGTTAAATTGTTAAATGAGGCCTTAATGCTATCCATGGTTCGCTTTGATCGCTAGATGATCATCTCCACCTGAAGATACTTTGATCCGTTCTTGTCAGTCTCGTATCGGCCAGAGGCTAGCCTTGCGTCCCCAGTATTTACCGAAACCTCACATGATTGCTTATCAAAAGGAGTTTGCTCATGACCCGTCAAGCAATAATGAAAATCATCAAGGAACAGAATGTCAACTTCTTCCGCCTGCAATTTGTCGACATTTTTGGTTTCATGAAAAATGTCGCGATCCCTCTCAGCCAGATCGAAAAGGCCCTGGACGGCCAGATGATGTTTGACGGGTCATCAATTGACGGTTTTGTGCGAATCAATGAATCAGACATGTATCTTAAACCGGATTTTAACTCCTTCGTCGTCCTGCCCTGGCGGAATAAGAACGGAGTCAATGCTGCCCGGATCATCTGTGATGTCTACAAGTCCGACGGGACGCCCTTCGAAGGATGCCCAAGGGTGAATTTGCAGAGGGTCCTCGCCGAGGCCAAGAATCTCGGCTACACCATGAATGTTGGGACCGAGTGTGAATTTTTTCTTTTTCTCAAAGATGAGAAGGGAAACCTGGCCACGTCAACAAATGATGTCGCCGGATATTTCGACGTTGACCCGGACGACACTGGTATCGGCTGCCGTCGGGAGATCATTGAAACCCTGGAGGCCATGCACTTTGAGGTCGAGGCCTCTCATCACGAGGTGGCCGAGGGGCAGCATGAGATCAACTTCAAATATGCTGATGCTCTGAAAGCTGCAGACAATACCGTGACATTCAAGTGGGTGGTCCGCTCAATAGCCGCAAAATACGGCTTTCACGCCACGTTCATGCCCAAGCCGGTTTTCGGCATCAACGGCTCCGGCATGCATACCAATCAGTCGCTCTTCAAACTGGACGGCAGCAATGCGTTTTTTGATGAAAAAGGCCCTCTGAAGTTAAGCGCTACGGCCTATCATTATATTTCCGGAATTATTAAAAACGCGCGCGGGTTTACTGCCGTGACCAATCCCCTTGTCAACTCCTATAAGCGTCTTGTGCCAGGCTATGAAGCTCCGGTTTACGTCGCCTGGTCGGCCTCCAACCGGTCAGCTATGATCCGCATTCCTGCGTCTCGAGGGCTGAGCACCCGAACAGAAGTACGCTGCCCGGACCCGGCCTGCAATCCGTACCTGGCTCTGGCGATGATGCTGTGTTCCGGCCTTGACGGCGTGAAGAACAAACTTGTCGCTCCGGATTCGATCAATGTTGATATTTTCAAAATGACGCCGGATGAAAAGGAAGCCTCCGGCATCGCCAGCTTGCCTGCCAATCTCAAAGAGGCCATTGATGCCTTCAAGGAGAACCCGATCTCCAGAGAGGCCCTTGGCGAGCATATTTTCAACAAGTATATTGAGGGCAAAGAGAAAGAATGGAATTCGTATCGAACGGCAGTCACCGACTGGGAGATTAAGACATATATGAAAAACTACTAGGAGACCGGAAAATTCACAAAAATCTTGCAATGTGAGAAAAGCCCTCGATCTTAGGACCGGGGGCTTTTGGGTTTTACAGATGGTGAATTATAGACAGGTTTTTCTATACCTCAAACAATCAAAAACACGCCAGAGACAACAAATCCAAAGCCAAAAACCTTTGAAAAAATTTGTCCTCCAGGAGCGATTTTCTCGATACAGAAGATCAACGTTGCCGCTGCCATCCACACCATATTCATGGTGCCAAGGGCAAAAGCGATTGCCATGATCGCCCAGCAGCAGACCAGGCAGTACAGTCCATGTCCGAACCCCATGCGAAGGGCTCCGGCGGGGCCACTGTGGTAGCTGGTCATGAAGTAAGCGAGTGGTGATCGGCAGTGCTTGAGGCAAGTG
>JAHEER010000147.1 GCA_024640625.1 Desulfobulbaceae bacterium | reverse complement strand
TTGGCATTTGCTCAGCACCACGAGCTGATGACCGCAGAGAGGGCAGAATCTCGAGTCCCGGGCTATATCGTTGGAGCAGTCGGGACAGGTGATCGTGCCGCCGGATTGACCGCCTTCCGGCGTTTTGCCCCCACTCGCAGAGTGGACAGCAGCGGGATTGAACATGGCCGGCATCATCATGCCCATCCCCAGGCCCAAACCGGCGCCCGCCTCTCCCTGGTTTTCGGCAGCCTTTTCCATGGCCATGGCGGCCTTCATGCGGACGAACTTATCCATATCGGTGATGACGTTCATCCGGGCCCTGTCGTCGATAGCCTTCTGCACCTCTTCCGGCGGGGTGATGGAGGTAATGTAGAGATGGCTCAAACGCAGACCGAAGTGGGCGAAATCGAGGGTCAGACGCTGCTGCAGGTGCACGGAAAATTCATCGAATTTACCCGGCAGATCGATGATCGTATCAAGGCGCTCCCCGAGAAAATCATTGAACCGGGAGACGATCACTCGCTTCAGGTAACTGGAAATTTCTTCAGTGGTGATCTTGCCCATGGTGCCGACCAGCGAATTGATGAACAGGACGGGCTGCACCACCTGAATGTTGAAGATGCCGTGGGCCCGAATCCGAATCAGCCCAAGCTCCTTGTCCCTGAAGGCCACCGGGTTTCTGGTTCCCCACTTGAGGTTGGTAAAATACTTGAGGTTTACCATATAGACTTCGGCCCGCAGCGGACTGTCTCCCCGCCAGGGAATGGAGAGAATTTTGGTCAGGATCGGCAGGTTGGCCGTCACCAGCGTATGGCGTCCCGGGCCGAATGCATCCCTGGCTTTGCCCTGGTAGAAGAGTACCGCCGCCTGGCTCTCCCGGACGGTCAGCTGGGCTCCCAGCTTGATTTCCCCGGAGCCTGCTTCCGGCAGACGGTGCACCAGTTCCTGGCCGCTTTCATCAAACCACTCGATATTTTCAAGAAAAATTCCGCCTTCGAACTTATTCATCTTTCTCTTCCCACGTGTATTATTTGTGATTGTGCAGAGAATTGACTCCCGCTCATGGACAATTGCCAACCTGCAATTGTATATTATAGTGTAGCAGGAATTTTCACAAAAGATAACCGACCATGGGACACACGACCTATTGTGTCCCGTATTAAAGATTTCAGGGATATGATAGGTAGTGTGTCTCCTCAAAACTGAACAGCAACAATGGACTTCAAAGAACACTGGGACCTGGACACAGCTCTTAAGGTAGTACAGAATAAGACGGTAGACTCCAAACTATGGGCCGAAGCCGTCGAATGGCTTCTTCTCTATGGGCCGCCGGAAATCGTTTCGATTCTGCTCCAGGCTTCAGGCCATGCGACCGAACAGACATTTCCGGAACTGGAGGCGGCCAGCTATACCAGCGACGGCACACCGGTATATGACGTTGCCAGGCTGGCCAAAACATTGGGGATGTCCGAAGAAGAGGTCAAGCGAATCATCAAAGCCAAGGAATCGGCAAGCAAAATGACCCACTTCATTTATGATGGCAGTAGCGAAACCGTTCATTAACTTGGGGAGAGATCGGGATATGAGAACCGCCATATTTGTCGTCTGCGCAGTCTGCCTTTTACACCCGGCCGCATTCGCCGGGGATTACAAGGAAGTGGTCAGCACCTACGATAACGATTTCTACAAGATAGATAGCAAAAATATCCTGATCCGCACCGAAAACTGTCTGGAGGATGTACAGGCCCAGGAAGTACTGGTAAGCATGAACGGCGCATCCGGTGAAATTGAGTTCACGGCAACTGAAAATCGCTGCAGCGTGCAGGCGGTCTACGGCACCAGCGGCTACAGGGTCGGTAATTATCGGGTCGATATTAGCAGAGAGGAAGAAAACTGGTACAAGATCAGCGATCAGGACATTTATATCAGAACCGAAGACTGTCTGATCTATGCGACCGAGCAGGAAGGCCTGCTGTCGGTCAGCACGGTCGGTAAAGGCGGCAGCGGTTCACTTCATTTTGAAGGTGAGGCCTGCAGGGTTATCGGGCTGTATACGCCGATGGAGCTGTGAAAATTTGTATGAGGGGACACAATACCCATCGTGTCCCAGAGGGCTGATTTAACTCAATTTCACAGATTTTTTTTGGCGGGACACGATGGGTATTGTGTCCCCCTTATAGCTATTCTGGGTGCAAATCGTACAACGTCTCATCATGAGCTGGCGGCGGCTTTGTTGACATCGCCTTTTTCTTGATCGCCTCGAAGGAAAAATCGTCGCCGTCCATCAGATCGCCCATTTCTTTTTCGATCTCTTCCGGGTCTTCCCCCCGTTCCATGCGGCTGATCGCCTCTTCCATGTTGTCGCCCAGGCTCATGCCGGTGCGCTCGGTGAATTTGCGCATCAGGGTGGCCATCTGTTTGGGGTCATCCTCGTTGATGTGCTCCGCTTCGCGCATCAGCGAGTCGAGTGCCTGCTCCATCTTCGACTCGTCGATTCCGGCGAATTGATCGTCCTCTTCACTGGCCTTGCCGATGGTGGCGAACATGGAGACCTGCCGCTCCAGCTCCAGCCGGCCGCACCTGGGACAGTCCGGCCTGGTCTCGGTATCGATTCTCTTGGAATAGAAATTATAAATGGTGTTGCAGTCGTAGCAGTAGAATTCGTAAATCGGCATCGCTTTCCAGGATTATGGTCTAAATTTGGGATTTATGATTACAAACCGATAACGGCATCTATCTCCTCATCACTAACCTCCTCGGTGATGATCACTTCTCCGATGTCGACGGCCAGTATATAGGATGTCTTGCTGCCAATTCTCTTTTTGTCGGTCAAAAGGTAGGATTTTATTCTGTCCCGGTCAAGATCTTCTGGTACTTCCGTGGGCAATCCATACCGTTTTATCATCGAAATTATGGCCGCTAGCTTATCATTCCCCAGGATTCCTTTGAGTACTGATATTCTGGCACAGGCAACCATACCTATAGCGACCGCAAAACCGTGGAGAATCTGGAAATCTGAGGCCGCTTCCACCGCGTGACCGATGGTGTGCCCGAAATTGAGGATGCGCCTGGTATTGGACTCCTGTTCATCCGCGGCGACGACCTCCGCTTTGATCCTGCAGCTCACCTGGATCAGCTCCCCCAGCACCTCAGGATCGAGGGCCATCACCTGGTCGAACTTTTCTCCGAGCATCTGAAAATAATCGGCATCTTTGATAATGCCGTGCTTAATGACTTCGGCCAGGCCGTTGATATACTCCCTGCGGGGCAGCGTGCTCAATACGTCAGGGTCAATGTAGACGGCCAGGGGCTGATGGAACGCACCGACAAGATTTTTGCCCTCGGGGATATCGACGCCGGTTTTGCCCCCCACCGAACTGTCTACCTGGGCCAACAGACTGGTCGGGATCTGGATGAATGGTACTCCGCGCATATAGGTTGCCGCGACAAAACCGGCGATATCTCCAGAAACCCCTCCTCCCAGAGCGATGATCATCGATCTTCGGTCAAGCCCCTTCTGAGCAGCCTGGCTGAGAAGCAAACCGACCGTGACCAGATGCTTGTGTGCTTCTCCGTGGGGGAAAACGAGCAGATCGCAGTCCATGCCGGCTGACCGGATAGCCTCCTGCAGCTGTTCTCCGTAGAGTCCAGAAACATTGTCATCGGTAATGATGCAATAGCGGCTGGCCGAATGCGTTGCCCCAAGATTAGTGGCAATTCCCTGCAGGCACCCCTGTTCGATAGTTATAGGATAGCTGCGCTCGCCCAGACCGACTTGCAGTACGCTCATAGTAAACCTGTGGGATTTTGAAGCATAGTTAATAATTAATGATTGTTATAAACATTCTGTCCGCCACTGGCAAAAAAAAGGGGACAGACCCCATCCTGGGTCTGTCCCCTCTCAGGGTGAGAGCTGAAAATCTCGATTACATCTTCGAACCTTCAGCGTGGCTCTGGGTCTTGATCTCGACCTTCTCGGTGAGTCCTTCGTAGTACTCGCGCAGATGATCGAGAACTTCGTCGCGACCGAAGTGGTCAACAATCTCGGCACCTTCGGACAGCGCCTTGCGCAGCTTGGTACCGGAGAGGATGACGCGGGACTCTTTGTCATGCGGACAGGTGCGCAAGGACGCCATGCCGTCGCACTCGTGGCAGTAGAAAGTCCAGTCGATCTTCATCGGCTTGCAGAGCAGGTCCTTGCCAGGATCACCGGTAACCGGAATTTCGTCAAAAATCGTCTGGGCCTCGAACAGTCCGTAGAAGTCGCCAACGCCGGCATGGTCACGGCCGATCAGCATGTTGTTGACGCCGTAGTTCTGACGGAAGGTGGCGTGCAGCAGCCCTTCGCGAGGGCCGGCATAGCGCATATCAAGCGGATAGCCAGCGGAGTAAACATTCTCTTTGACGAAGTACTTGTCGATCAGGATGTCGATGGCCTTGATGCGAACCTTGGCCGGAATGTCGCCGGGCTTCAGGTTGCCGATCAGAGAATGAATCAGAACACCGTCGCACACCTCGACTGCGATCTTGGCGAGATACTCGTGAGAGCGATGCATCGGGTTGCGAAGCTGCAGGGCAGCAACGTTGGCCCAACCACGCTCGTCGAACAGGGCACGGGTTTCGGCGGGCTTCAGGTAGATTCCCGGATACTCTGCAGGATACTCACCTTCAGACAGTACCTTAACCGGACCGGCAAGGTTGAACTCTTTCTGAGCCATAACCATGATAACACCCGGATGATCTTCAGGTGCGATCTTCCAGAAGTTACCGTCAACGGACTCTTCGCCTTGACCCATGAAGACTTTTTCGCACTCCCACTTCTTGTCTTCCTCGGTCATCTCGAACTTCTCTTCAACCTTCATGGTAGCGAAGGTTACGCCGTTTCTGACCAGGGCAATCTCGTCACCTTCGTTGATGTCAGCAGCATCAGCGGCAGATACATCGAGGGTGATAGGTACCGGCCAGAAGGTGCCGTCGGCCATCTGGAAATTCTCGCATACGCCTTTCCAGTCGGCTTTGGTCATGAAACCGGTCAGCGGGCTGAAGCCGCCGATGCCCATCATGATCAGATCGCCTTTGGCGCGGGCGGAAATATCAACCTGCTTCAGGCCAGCAGCTTTCTTCAGTTCGGCTTCCTTCTCGGCGCCTTCCAGAAGTGCACAAACAAGACCTTTTCCACCATGGGGTGCTACTAATTTCGACATAGTGTTCCTCTTCTTTTAAGTATTGGAATTAAATGCGCCGTGTCAGATCTTGAAACGGCTGCTCACGTAATGACTGCGTGTGGGCGGAGTTCAAATCGCTTTGAAAAGTGAATCTTGCCCAAAATGGTTATTCAAAGCTGAACCACCATTCATTAACGAAGGATTATATATAGTAGAGCAGGTGGAAAAGTCAAGA
This sequence comes from Desulfobulbaceae bacterium, assembly GCA_024640625.1. Lineage (GTDB taxonomy): Bacteria > Desulfobacterota > Desulfobulbia > Desulfobulbales > Desulfocapsaceae > JABDQA01. The sequence goes on along the minus strand of JAHEER010000147.1, from coordinate 1,599 downwards.
CAAAAGCGACGGAATGATGAGCAGTTCAGCTGGGGGACACAATACCCATCGTGTCCCTGGGGCTGATGTTTGCAATACGGCACTGTATTCAGGTATAGGGACACGATGGGTATTGTGTCCCCGTTATTCAGGAGAAAAATAACGCAGCCTCAGCGCGTTGGTAACCACAGATACTGAACTTAAGGCCATTGCCGCACCGGCCAGCATCGGGCTCAGGGTCGGACCGCCGAAGATATAGAGCAGGCCGGCAGCGATGGGGATGCCGATTACATTGTAGCCGAAGGCCCAGAACAGGTTCTGGCGAATGTTTTTCATCACCGCTCGGGATAATGACAGGGCCGTCACCACCCCTGCGAGATTGCCCGACATCAAGACGATATCACCAGATTCCATGGCAATTTCCGTACCGGATCCCATGGCGATGCCGACATCGGCCTGAGCCAGCGCCGGGGCATCGTTGATGCCGTCACCGACCATGGCCACCATACCTTCGTTCTGCAGTTCGATGATCCTCTTTTGCTTCTCCTCCGGCAGCACCCGGGCGATAACGTGGTCGATGCCGGCCTGACGGGCGATCGCCCGGGCCGTGTCGGGATGGTCGCCGGTGAGCATGACCACCTTCAATCCCAGATTTTTAAGTCTTTTCACGTTGTCGGATGCATTGTCTTTCAAGGTATCGGAGATGGATACTGAGCCTGCGAGCTCTTTATCGATGACGATGTACAGAACCGTACTACCCGAATGCTCGTCGTTCTCTGTACCGGAACTCGATCCGGGCAGATCGATATTCCGCTGCGTGAGCAATCGCTCGTTGCCAATCACTATGTCTCTGCCTTCAACTTCCCCTTCGACGCCGGCTCCTTCCAGCAAGCTGAAAGATTTTGACTCCCTCAGGGCGCAATTGCGCTCTTTTGCATACTTGACTATCGCCTCGGCCAGCGGATGCTCCGAAGATTGTTCCAGCGAGGCAGCCAGCCTAAGTATCTCTTCATCGGGCAGTGATCGATGGTAATTTTTAAAGGCGTGCACCTTGGGCTCACCCCTGGTCAGGGTACCGGTTTTGTCGAAGACGACCACGCTGGTTTTTTCGGCGGTCTGCAGCGCCTCACCATTTTTTACCAGGACACCGAGCTGCGCCCCACGCCCGGTGCCGACCATGATCGAGGTGGGCGTGGCCAGCCCCATGGCGCAGGGACAGGCGATCACCAGCACGGCAATGAAAAACCGCAAAGCCATGGAAAATTCGACGCCGCCGATGAAGTACCAGCTGAGACCGGTGAAGACGGCAATAGTCATTACGATGGGTACGAAATAAAGGCTTATCCGGTCGGCGAGCGAGGCGATCGGCGGCTTGGAGCCCTGGGCCTGGCCGACCATCTTGATGATTCTGGCCAGTACCGTGTCCTCACCGGTTTGCTGTGCCTCTATATGCAGCACTCCGGACTGGTTCAGGGTGCCGCCGAAGATCTTGTCTTCATATATCTTGTCCACCGGCAGACTCTCGCCGGTCAGCATCGACTCGTCGATGGTGGACGAGCCGTGCACCACCAGCCCATCAACCGGAATGCGCTCTCCGGGGCGAATCAGAAGACGATCCCC
>JAHEER010000046.1:6397-25786 GCA_024640625.1 Desulfobulbaceae bacterium | reverse complement strand
CGGAATTATATGAGACGGTTTCTCTCTGTTTCTTTTTTCCTGGCAATTTTCTGCACGGTACCCAGGCTGGCCCTGGCCCATGTGCCCTTTGCCGGACTCAACGACCTCTACAACGGCTTGCTCCACCCGGTGGTGGTGCCGGCCCACCTGCTGGTAATTATCGCTGCGGGGCTTTTTCTGGGAAAACACGGTACCAGAGTTGTTGAACCAGCGCTGCTGGTGTTTTCCCTGTTTACTTTCGGTGGTCTTGCCGCCACCCTCTTCTCCATAAAAAGCGGCGGGGAAACATCCCTGCTGCCCCTGGCAGCGATTTTCGGCATCCTGATCGCGGCGAACCTCAGGATTCCCATGGCCCTCTGTCTCCTTGCGGCAGCCCTCACAGGCTTTCTGATCGGACTCGACTCGGCCCAGGATGTGCTGGGTGGCCAGGCAAAATTCTTTTCGCTGCTCGGCAGCGGTCTAGGCATCTGCTTTCTGTTTTTGTACCCACTGGCATTTGCGGACTATTTTGGCGATAAAAGCTGGCAAAAAATCGGGGTGAGAATAGTCGGTTCCTGGGTAGCCGCCAGCGCTCTGCTGGTGCTTGCTTTAACCCTGCAGCCGTCCCTGGGCTAGCAGCCGGAAAATGAAGACCAGCGATTTCCGCTTCCCAATTTCCACGTCGACAGAGAAACACACCACGGGGGTAAGGTAGTGGTTGGTCAATATGGACGCACGAGTCGATATCTCGAGGTTTTTGTCACCGCCGTACTGCGTTTTCGCATTCCTGTACTTATTGGAGTCTTCCTCTGCACAGCTTTGCTGGGCTGGCAGCTCCAATACCTTAAATTCGACACCTCAAACGAAGGCTTTCTTCATGAGGATGACCCCTATCTGAAAACCTACAACCATTTCAGGGAGGAATTCGGCAGGGACGATTTTCTCGTCCTGGCCATCTACAGCGAAACGCTCTATTCCATCGAGACACTCGATAAACTGAGGGCTCTGCATGAGGATCTGCTCGATTCCGTTCCCTTTCTTGAAGACATCACTTCTTTAATCAACGTCAGAGATGTCCGGGGAGAAGGAGACACTTTACTGGTTGACGATCTACTGCCCCGCACTCCGACCAGGTCTGGCGAGTTAGCGGAACTGCGCGAGCGCGTCCTGGGTAATCCGCTCTATATCAACAATCTGGTGTCGGAAGATGGCAACTACACAGCCATTCTTCTGCAGAGTCAGGTGTATGGCGGCGAGCCCGAGGGTGATCTGTTTTCAGGGTTTGATGAGCCCAGCGCAGAAAATAATGATGGAGGCGACTTCCCCGAGCAAGCCTACCTCTCTGATCTGGAGAACGATCTCTTTGTGGAAGCCGTCCATGAGGTGGTGGCCCGTCATCAGGATCCTTTCTTTCAGATATCGGCGGCAGGGCCTCCAGTCAATTTGCATGCAATCAAGTATTACATGCAAAAGGATGCCTTCACCTTCATGAAACTGGCACTGCTGGTCATTGGCGGCTGCCTGTTTCTGATGTTTCGTCGCACCAGCGGGGTGATACTGCCGCTGATGCTCGTTGGTCTGTCGCTGATCTCCACGGTGGGACTGATGACGCTGCTGGGCATCTCCTTCAAACTGCCGACCACCATGCTCCCCTCCTTCATTCTCACCGTTGGCGTAGGTGCCTCGATTCATGTCCTTTCCCTTACTTATCAAAACATCCGCCACGGAAAGGCTCGGCATGATGCCATAGTTGCCGCCTATGGGCACTCAGGGATCGCCCTGATGATGACATCTCTGACCACCTCGGCCGGTCTGGCATCCTTTTCCATGGCCAAAGTTGCGCCAATCGCTGATCTCGGTATTTTTTCTGCAATCGGCGTGGGGATTTCGCTGATCTACACCTTTACCTTTTTACCCGCGGCGCTTTCCCTTCTTCCCCTGAAACCCGCAGTCCCCGAAAAATTAGCAGACCGCGGCCCCATCGATCGTTTATTGAAAGCCGTCGCTGCCTTCAGCATCAGCCATCACTTGCTGGTTCTTACCTGTGCAGCGGTGGTAGTGCTCCTCGGCCTGGCAGGTGTCTCCAGGGTGCTGTTCTCCCATGATGGGCTCGAGTGGCTGCCAGAGGAGCTGGGCGTTCGCCAGGCCACACAGTTGCTGGATCGGGAATTGAAGGGAACCGTGGTGCTGGAAATGGTACTCGACACCGGTAGAGAAAACGGACTCTACGACCGCGCCACCCTGCTTGACATCGAGCGGCTCATGGCTGAATTGGTGGACGATTACGCCGACCATGAAGTGCCCATAGGCAAAGCGCTTTCCATCACCACACTGCTCAAGGAAATCCACCAGGCCCTGCATGGCAACGACCCGGCCTTTTACAAAATACCCGACAACGAGAAGCTGATTCCCCAGGAATTCCTGTTGTTTACCAATACCGGCTCAGACGATATCGACAATCTAACCGACAGCCAATATCGTTATGCCCGCGTAACACTCAAGGTCCCCTGGCAGGACGCCTTACTTTATATACCTTTCATCAGTGATGTAACAGACAGATTTTCTGATACCTTTGGCAGCAGGACTCTGGAAGGCGGCGAACCCATGCAGGTAGCGGCCACCGGCATCATGTCGCTGTTTGGCAGGATTATCCATGCCGCTATTTACTCGGCTGCTCAAAGCTATGGTATTGCCCTAGTGGTCATCACCGTCATGATGATCCTGCTAATCGGTAATCTGAAGTTGGGCTTGATCAGCATGATCCCCAATCTCACCCCTATTATTACCGTCCTTGGTTTGATGGGCTGGCTTGGCATAAATCTCGACATGATCACCATGCTTATAGCCTCCATCGTCATTGGCCTGGCCGTCGACGACACCATCCACTTCATGTACAACTTCAAGCGCTATTACCAACAGACAGGAGATTTACACGTGGCGGTGGAAAACACCCTGATGACCGCCGGCAGAGCGATGCTGACCACCAGCGTGGTGCTCTCCCTGGGGTTTTTCATCTTCATGTTCGCCGACATGAACATTTTCTTCTATTTCGGACTACTGACCGGCAGCGCCGTGCTGCTGGCCCTAGGCGCCGATCTTCTGCTGGCCCCTGCCTTGATGACGCTTGTCATCAACAAGGAAAAAAAGATACAGATGTCCACGCCATCCTGAGGGCCGTGCTAATGTAATTCTTCAAGAATGTTGTCCGCCCGCTTCGAGCAGCCTGCGTATTCGGCCTAATGCAACCCGGCAGACAGCCAGATACGGCAGCGCCCACCAGGGCATGTCAAAGGCCACTACACAAGTAGTTTCATCTTCGACTCTGATCCGATGACCGGTTGCCGCAAACCTGCCGATGCGCCAACTCCAGAACTGGTGGTCACGGTATTCGGTAATGGCGAACGGGACCCAGAAGCCAAGCGAGGTTTTCACTTTGCCCTCCGAATCGGGACCGATGTAGCGCTGCACGCAGCTAACCCGGGCGACGGAGGGGCCCCAGCGCGACCACTGCTGAGTATCGGTGAGCAGTTTCCAGGCGTCCTCTGCAGTGCAGCGAATGGCCAGGCTTATAACCATTCTATTGTGCTCGAAACGTACCATTAATCTCTCACAAATTAATACGGTTCCCCTACCTTAAAAGCTACCGCCCAGAAGTGTCAGCACAATTTCGCCTGACAAAAGAGCTGATTTCGGTTTTATTTACACCATGGGTATACCGGAGAGATATGTCCAGCAGGGGCAACCTGTGTACTCGTCGGTTCAGTTTCAACATTCATGAAATACAGAAATCGAGGAGTCAACTGATGGATACGGTCATTTTATTGTCCAGGCTGCAGTTTGCCTTTACCGTAATGTTCCACTACATTTTTCCGCCCCTGACCATCGGTCTCGGAGTCATTCTCGCTTATTTGGAAACGCGCTACTATCTCACCCGCAAACCGGTCTTCGCCGCCGCCTGCCAGTTCTGGATGAAAATATTCGTGCTCAACTTCGGCATCGGCGTGGCCAGCGGCATCGTTATGGAATTCCAGTTCGGTACCAACTGGGCGACCTACTCCCGCTTCGTCGGCGATGTCTTCGGCAGTGCCCTGGCCGCCGAGGGCATCTTCGCCTTCTTTCTTGAATCCGGGTTTCTCGCAGTGGTCGCCTTCGGCCGGCAGCGGGTAAGCCGTGGATTCTACCTGTTCAGCGTCTACATGGTCGCCCTTGGTTCGGTGTTCTCCTCGATCTGGATCGTCGTGGCCAACAGCTGGCAGCAGACCCCGGCCGGCCATCACGTAGTCGACATCATGCGTGACGGCGGTTCCGGCATGGCGCCCTGGGTTATCGACGGGGTGGTGCAGCGCCGTGCTGAAATCGTCAATTTTCTTGACCTGGTGTTCAACCCCTCCACCGTTCAGCGATTGAGCCATGTTCTGCTGGGCTGCTTCGCGGTCGGCGCTTTCTTCGTGCTCAGTGTGTCCGCTTATTTCGTGTTAAAAAACAGGCACCGGGAATTTGCCCGCCACTCCATCAACGGCGCCCTGGTGCTGGCTCTGATCTCTTCGCTCGGTCTGGCCTTGAACGGGCATACCCAGGCCCAGAACGTGTACCGTTACCAACCGGCGAAACTGGCCAGTTTCGAGGCCCATTTCGACACCGGCCGGGCCGATCTCAACCTGATCGGCTGGCCCAACGCCGAGGAGGAGCGCATCGATTTCGATATCAGCATCCCCGGAGGGTTGAGCTTCATGGTTTTTGATGACCTCACCTTTTCAAAGCCGGTTGTCGGTCTCGACCGTTTTCGACCGGAGGACCGCCCGCCGCTGCTGATCTCCTACCTGAGCTGGCGCGTCATGGTCGGCATCGGCGGTCTGATGATCATCGCCAGTGCCCTGGGGCTCTATTTCAACTGGCGCCGAACCCTGGTGGGCAAGCGTTGGCTGCTGTGGTGCTTCGTATTCGGCATCGGCCTGGTCATGGCCTCCAATCAGGCCGGTTGGATTGGCGCTGAAGTCGGCCGCCAGCCCTGGATCGTCCACCCGCCGATAGAGTGGAGCGAGGACGGCAGTGATGTGCTGGTCGGTGCAGACGGTTTCTATGAATATGACGAGCGTGAGGGGCTGCGCACCGTCAATGCGGTAAGCCCATCGGTCAATTCCCAGGAAGCGGCCACCTCGCTGATTCTGTTCACCATTCTCTACCTCAGCCTGGCCGCGGTCTGGATCTTTGTGCTTGACCGTAAGATCCGCCAGGGCCCAGAGGAGTTTGAGGTAACAGAAGACGGGGCCGAGCACGGCTTTCAGGATGCCTCGTCCGAACGACAGCACGCTCGGCTCAGCCAGTCTTAGCATGTGAGAGGAGAATAAAATGAGTTACGAATTATTGTGCATCATCTGGTTTATCCTGCTCAATGTCCTGCTGATTGGCTATGCGATCCTGGACGGCTTTGACCTGGGAGTCGGGTTTCTGCACCCGTTCGTGGCCAAAGACGACACCGAGCGCCGCTTGGTGATGAACAGCATCGGCCCACTCTGGGACGGCAACGAAGTCTGGCTAGTCACTTTCGGCGGTGCGCTTTTCGCAATGTTCCCAGAAGCCTACGCCTCGATTTTCAGCGCCTTTTACCTGCCCTTCGTGCTCTTACTCTTCGCTTTGATTTTCCGGGCGGTGTCGCTCGAGTTCAGGTCCAAGCGGACCAATCCGGCCTGGCGCACCTTCTGGGATATTCTCTTTTTCGCCGGTTCGACCCTGGCCGCCCTGCTGTTCGGCGTTGCCGTGGGAGCGCTGATGCAGGGAGTGGCGATTTCGGAGCGGGGTGATTTCCTCGGTTCGATGCTCGACCTGGTCAGCGGCTTCAGTCTCGCAGTGGGGCTGTTTACCGTGGCCCTGCTCGCCATGCACGGCTCCATCTATCTTTACATGAAAACCGAGGGTGTTTTGCAGCAGCGGCTCTATGGCTGGATGAAGGGAACCTGGTACGTCTACGTCTTCTTCTTCGTGCTCGTTACCGTCTGGTCGACCATGTTCGTCCCCGCCTCACTGCAGCACTTCCGCGACACTCCGGTGCTCTGGGTTGTGCCGCTGATCAATGTGCTTGCCATTGCCAACATCATGCGGGCGATACGGCAGGAACGACCCTTCTATGCCTTCATCAGCAGCTGCCTGGTAATTGCCGCCCTGGTCATCCTGTTCAGCGCCAACCTGTTCCCCAACCTGGTGCCGGCCGCCAACAACGCCGCCTACAGCATTACCATTTTCAACGGCGCCTCGAGCCGGCTGACTCTGACCATCGGTTTGATCATCGTGGCCATCGGCATGCCGCTGGTGCTGTCCTACACGTCGCTGATCTACTGGACCTTCAGAGGAAAAGTAACGCTGGGGCCGGACAGCTACTGAGAGACGGGCTCGAACCGCCCATAGCCCGGCGATGCCTCAGATTCGCCGGGCAGTTTTCTTCCTGGTAGCCTTTGTAGAAAACCTGCAGCCTTTCGCCTTCTTCTCCCTCGCGCAATAAGATCGATTCCATGCGCTGAAATCGTGTTTACTGTCTTGTTGAACGGCAGTAAATCTGCCTTACATCCATCATTTCAGTATGAGGTCAGCTTATGAAAAAAAATCTCACCGGGCTTTGCCTGGCATTAATTCTCTGCCTGTTTCTGATGCCGGCATCATCTTTTGCGCTCAGCGTCGGCGACCAAGCCCCCGCCTTTACAACCCCTTCTTCCCAGGGCGAAATCTCCCTGGCCGACTATGCCGGTAAGAAACATGTCGTTCTGGCCCTCTATTTTGCCGTTTTTAGCTCCGTCTGAGCGAGCGAACTGGCTAACTTCCAGCGTGACCTGGAAGAATACAGAAAGCTCGATGCGGAAGTAATCGGAGTCAGCGATGACAATATGGAGACCTTAGAGGAATTCATCAAGGAAAACGGCATAGAATTTCCGCTGGTCTCAGACTCTGAGAAAGAGTTCAGGAAAAACTACGGCAGGGGCCGTCTGACCTATCTTATCGACAAGCAGGGTATCATCAGATTCATCCAGAAAGGCGTACCCAGCAATGCAGATTTTCTCGAGCAGTTGAAAATGCTGCAGTAGTAAAATAGGGAACAGACCGCGGTTTTTCGATTTAAAACACTGAAGTCTGTCACCTTTTTCTTCTAACGACCGGTCTGCAGCGAGGAACGGCCGCCGTCGGCGGATACTATCTGGCCGCTTATCCAGCTGGCCTCCGGCGACAGCAGAAAGACCGCCAGATGGGCTATGTCCTCCGGCAGGCCTAGGCGCTTAAGGGGGTGCTGCGCAGCCAGTGCCTCGGTCGCCTCAGCGCTGCTCAACAACTGTTCCGCAAGTGGTGTTTTAGTCAAAGAGGGCGCCAGCGCATTGACCCGTATCCTGGGGGCGAGTTCGGCCGCCAGTGCCAGGGTCAGACCGGAAACGGCGCCCTTGGCCATGCTCACCGAGGCGTGCAGTGGAAACCCGTGCAGTGCGGCAACGCTGGAAAAGAGGACTATCGACGCTGCCTCTCCTCCTTTTTTCAGCGCTGTCAATGCCGCCTTGACCGCCAGAGCCGCACCCATGGCGTTGAGCTCAAAATCCCTGGTAAAGTCTTCGGCTCCGAGGCGCCGTAAGCTGCCGAGATTTATCGATCCCACTGCATAGACCAGCCCGTTCAATTGCGGACCAACTTCCTCCATCACCTTGTCGAACACACCCTCACTGGTAACGTCGCCGCTGATGAAGTGCGCCCTGTCCATGGACACCACATCGGCTGCTTTATTCGAGTGACGTCCCACCAGGAAAACTTCATCTCCACGGCTGATGAGCAACCTGCCAATTTCCGAACCGATACCTCCGGTACCGCCATAGATGAGTATCTTGCGTGACATTTCTATTTTGTCCTCCTCGATTGAGTTTCACCGAATTCGAGCTCTACAGAAATCCCTTGTTTCGTTTTCTTTGCGGGAATCAGTCATTACGCTGCCGGACGGTGGCAAAATTTTCGCTTTCCCCTAGGTTCTTCAAAACACGCTCCTCAGCTGGAATTCTTATGCACAGGAGCAATGCACCGTTGGCAATGGTAAACAGCAGGGCCGTATACCAGGCCCCCACCAGCATCGGGATGACAGCTATTTCCAGGACGACCGCAACATAGTTGGGATGCCTCAAATAACGGTAAGGTCCGGACTGAACCCTGGTCATCTGATCATACACGATGATGCGCGTATTCCAGTAGCGCCCCAGGCTAGTAATCGCCCAATAGCGCAGTACCTGAGCCGCCATGATCAGAACCAGCCCAAGCGGCCACCAGGTCGGCACCGGCGGCTGCAGGAGCAGAGATTCAACGACCATGCAAACCAGCCAGAGCGAGTGCAGCACGACAAACAGCCAATAGTGGCCGGCACCGTGTTCCCTGCCGCCGTGACGCATGGCCCAGCGATAGTTTCTGTTGGCCAGCATCAGTTCGCTCAAACGCTGGACGACGACAATTGCGACAACAAGCGCAGTCAGTGTCATGGGCTGTGCAGCAGTAGTTGATCGGAACTGAAGCCAGGACCGAGGGCCGACATTAGGCCGTAGCCCGACTGCAGCTCGTGGTCTGTAAGCATTTTCTCGAGCACGAAGAGGATCGAGGCTGAAGACATGTTGCCGTGGAGACGAAGTATTTCGTGTGAGGCGGCGAGCGTGCGCTGGTCCCCGCCAATCACCTCGGCAAACGCCTCAAGCACTTTGGCGCCGCCAGGATGGGTGATAAATGAGCTGATTTCTTCCTTCGAAATGGACCAGGATACGCAGGCCTCTTCGAGCACGCCGGGCAAATGTGTTCTGACGAAATTGGGGATATCCCTGGAGAAGCGCACCTTCATACCGCTGTCGACAAAATCCCAGCCCATAATGTCGTAGGTATCTGGAAACAACCGGTGGTAGGAGCCGACGACCTCGGGTCCGACCTCTGTCCTGCCGACCACCACAGCCGCCGCACCGTCACCGAAAATTGAGGTGCCGACCAGGTTGGATTTCGACAGGTCATTGCGCTGAAAAGTGGCGCTGCATATTTCAACCGCAACGAACAGCACCGGGGCGCCATCCCGACTGGCGCTCAACTCCGCCGCCCTGGCCAGCCCGGCCACTCCGCCGGCACAGCCGAGACCAAACAAGGGCAGACGAATGACGTCCATGGGCATTCCCAGATCCTGGGCCAGATAGGCCTCGAGACTGGGCGTCATCACGCCGGTGGTGCTGGCCACGACAATTCCGCCGAAATCTTCAGCCCTTACTGCTGCCCTGGCAATTGCCAGCTGGGCAGCCTCCATCGACAGTTTCTTCGCCGTTTCGATGAAAAGATCGTTGCTCTCCCCAAACCCGCGGTCTTGCCGGTACCACTCGGGCTCCCGGGCAATATAGCGCTGTTCTATGTGCAGATGATCGAACACTTTCAGTAAACGCTCGAGGTTTTCCACCCGCTCGCTGAACAAGTTCTCGACGACCTTGCGCACGTAGGCCTGGTCGCAGACATGTTCAGGCACGGCTGTACCAACGCCCTGAATCCGTATTCCGGTCATTTACTTATCTCCATACCGGGGATACACCCTCCCTGTAACGACACACATAGGGTCAAGGTAAACACCGCTGGCCCATTAATAAAGCTTCCGCCGCGTCTGAACCACAAAGGTGCTTCATCTGATAACTCTAGCCCTAAAAACCGGTCTCAGACTTGCCGCCTACGCAGGAAGATCTATCGTTGCTCTATGAAAAGCAAAATTTCCTACACTGATCGGGTTGCCGGCGCCCTCTATGGCCTCTTCATCGCCGACGCGCTGGCGATGCCGGTGCACTGGTATTACGACACCGACGCCCTGCGTCGTGATTACGGCCAGATTGGGGATTATCTGGCCCCCAGGAATCCACACCCTGATTCGATCCTGTGGCGATCGTCTTACCTGCCAACCAGCCCGAAAGCTGACATCCTGCACGACCAGGCCCGCTATTGGGGACAAAAGGGTATTCATTATCACCAGTTCCTCGAAGCCGGGGAAAATACCCTGAATGCGCAGCTGGCAGCGGAACTTCTCAAATTCGTCTGCGGCCGAAAAAACTATGAGCCGGGCCCCTGGCTGGAGCATTTCATCAGCTTTCTGACCACCCCGAGAAACCACCGCGACACCTATGTAGAGGAATACCTCAGGCATTTTTTTACCAACTACGGTCGCGGTATCGCGCCGGAAAAGTGCGGCAGGACGGACGAGCACCACATCGGCGGCGTCACCCTGATGCTGCCGTTGACCATCTTTTTCTCCGATTCACCCGAGTACGCCCGAAAGATCAGCCAGGAACATCTGGCTCTGACCCATGGCGGCCCGCTCATGAACAGGGGCGCCGCCCTGATCAGCGATCTGCTCATCGCTCTTTTGCACGGCACCCCGATGGTCGAGGCTCTTGAGGCGCCTTCACTGTCGAGTCTGACGGGTGCTGCAGGCACCTCATTTCTCGATCTGCTCGATTACCCTGATCATATCGTGGTGGGCAGACATTTTTCGTCGGCCTGCTATATGGATCAGGCCCTGCCCGCAACCCTTTATCTGGCAGCAAAGTATCATGAACGGCCTGAACAGGGCCTGATCGCCAACACCATGTGCGGCGGGGATAATTGCGGCCGAGGTGCTGTTCTCGGCGCCCTGCTGGGGGCTGCCGGCGGGCTTGAGGCCTGGCCTGTACGCTGGCGCACAGGATTGAAGCGGCCCCCCGTCCTGCCCGCCTGAAAGAAAAAGCTTCTTCAGTTTCAGGCAGGGCACGACAAGGTTGTCACCCCGTCGAACTATCTGCTCGGCTGCATGGCCTCCTCAGACGCACGCTAAAGCATGGGAAAAAATTCCGACGCATGAAACTCGTCAGGCAGGTCAGCCCACTTCAGGGACGATGAGGGCAACATTGTGCTCGTCTATCAGGTCACGGGCAGGAGCAGGAGGCTGGCGATCGGTGACCAGATAGGATACATCCCTGAGGTGACCGACCTGAGCGGTCGCACTCTTTTCAAATTTGGTGCTGTCGGTAACCAGAATAACCTCCCGGGCGTTCTTCATCATCTTGGCCATTAACATCGCTTCTTCGTAATCGTAGTCAAGAAGCAGCCCTTCGGGCGAGATGGCACCGATGCCCATAAGCAGGAAATCGGTCTGGAAATTGGCAATAAATTCCATAGTGGCCGGACCTATGATGCAGCCATTGTGATTTCTCACCCGTCCACACGGCATTAAAAGCTCGATATCTTTCTTGCTGTAGAGATGGATCGCCGCGTGGATGTTGTTGGTGATGATGCAGAGAGTCGGGATCTGGGAAAGCTGCTTGGCGACAATCTCCATGGTCGACCCGCCCGTCATGAAAATCGACTGGCTCGAGCGAATAAGGGTAGCGGCGGCGGCAGCGATAAGTTCTTTTTCCTCGAGCATGGATATCCTTCGGGCATCGTAGCTGACGTTAACCAGCGATGATACCGAGCCAGCCCCCCCGTGCAGACGGGTGACCAGATTTTCTTCGCTCAGGGCTTGGATATCCCGACGGATCGTCTGGGTGGACACCCGGTACTTATCGGCTAGAAATTCAATACTCGCGTATCCCTGGGCATTGACCACGTTGGCGATTTCCTCACGGCGCCCGACAACCTTTGAACTGGTATCCTTTTTCATGTATCTCCAGGGTAAATGTGTTCAGCCAAAGTGCTGTTGGCCCTCGATACTCAATTTCGAATCTCAATGAAGATCAGCAAGTGTCCTCAGTAAGTTACCCTTGATTGTCTATAAAGCCGATATTTTCACAGCTTTATGCTCCCTGATCGACTGTTCCGCCGCCAAGCCCATCAAAACCGCCTGCAGTCCATCATTGACGGTCACTTCAACCGTACCCTGGCCGCGTACTGCGTCGAGAAATTTGCGGTGCTGATAGAAGGTGGAGCCCTGATGGTCACCTGCCAGCTGCAGGTTGGTATCCACCTTCACCGTTTCTCTGATTGGCCCCTTCGGGCTTCGCGGGCTATAGACAATTTCAGATTCACGATGCTCACCGGTGAAGCCGGTTGAGTGGCCAAGGTCATCAAGGTTATCCACAGCCCACAATCGATCTGGCCCTGGCACCAGAGATTGGAGTTTACCTTTGGCCCCAAGTACTGATATTTCCTCCTGGAAATAGGAACCATCGCAAAACATGCAGAGACTCAGCGACGCCCTCACACCGGAGGCAAAGTCAATAATGACAAACGCGTTATCGATGATATCGGGAGTTTTACCACCATAGCGTTCCTCAAGAAAGTTCACGTCTGCTGCCCCCGAAGCATAGACCCTCACCGGATCGTCAGCGGCAATAAGCCGCAACAGATCAAAAAAGTGGCAACATTTCTCCACCAGCGTACCACCGGTGTTGATGTTGAATCTGTTCCAATCGCCCACTTTTTTAAGAAAAGGAAACCGGTGTTCCTGTACGGCGATCATCTTGGGATCCCCGACAAGACCAGCCGCCACCCTGGTGAGAAATTCCGCCACCGGCGGCATATAGCGATATTCCATGGCAACCCAGATGGGCGCCTGGTAATTGTCAGCCAGTCCGGCGATGGTTCTGCAGTCTTCCACTGTTGTGCAGAGCGGTTTTTCGGCCAGAATTGCGCGGCAGTCGTTGGCCAGGATCTCTTTAAGGATGTCAATATGGGTGTGGTTGGGTGAGGCAATGACGAAGGCATCCACATTGGTATCTTTTATGAGATCACGAAAATCTTTATACACAGCGGCATCAGGCACCAGCTTTGCCGACAGCGACTGCTGCTGAGCATCGGGTTCACAGAGGGCCGTTACCTCTGTATCATCAAGCAGGGAAATATTCTGGATGTGTTCCCGGCCCATCATGCCGGAGCCGATTATCGCGTAGTTGACTTTAGAGCTCATCTTTTGGCGGATCCATTTTTTTCGCGGTAAATCAAGAACGGGCGGCGGCAGCAACTGCCAGACCGCCCGTCAATTTCGAGAAATTTACCTAAAACTTACATGTTGAGTTTAAGTTCGGCATCGAGTTTTGCTTCTGCCTCGATGATTGCCGCTTCGTAAGCTTTGAGCAGCTCAACACCTTCGGCACCGTACTTGTCGGTGTACCATTTCTTCAGCGGAGCAGCTGCTTCTCTGAAGGCATCTTTTTCCTCGGCGGTCGGCACGTAAATGGTTCCGCCTGCCTTTTTGAACTCCTCATAAGCTTCAATGGAGCGTCGTTTCGGGAAGGCAAAGCAGACCTGGCCGAGACTTCTGAACCCGTCATTGACCAAGCGCTTCTGTTCCGGTGTCAAGGCCTGGTAGGTATCTTCATTCATGATCCAGAGGCTCGCCATATACGCATGTCCATCAAGGGTCATATGCTTGATATGCTCATGAAATTTCATGCCGACGATGTCGGTTATCCCGTTTTTGGATCCGTCAATAACACCAGTTGCCAAAGAGGTGTAGACTTCCGGCCAGGCGACGGGAGTTGCTGAGGCGCCTAGGTTTTTAACCAGGGTCTGCTGCAGCGGCGAGTTGATGGTGCGGATGCGCAGCCCTGTCATATCGGCCGGCGACTTGATCTGCTTTTTGGTGTTGGCGATGTTTCTCCAACCACCGGTGTTGGTCATGGTCATGATGCGGGGGCCGCCTTTGGCCAGGACGTGCTGACGGAGAACGTTGAGAAACGGTCCGGTCAGGACTTCTTCAGCCACAGCATCGTTGTCCATCATATAGGGCAGATCCAGAACCTGCAGTTCCGGAAAGGCGACGGAGATACCGCCAATGGTCATCTGGTGGATTTGGATAATGTTGCTCTGAGTAGCCTCATAACATTCGGCGGCATTGCCGCAGAGCTGAGCACCCGAGTAAATCTCAACGACGATTTTGCCATTGGAACGGGCCTCAACATAGTCCTTGAAGACCATCGCACCGTCATAGTCTTCGTCGTTTTGGTTGGACAGATGGACCACCCGGAAGGTGTGATCCGCTGCGTACACTGATGTCACTCCGAAAACGAAGAAACAAGCGATCAGCATTACCAGTACTTTTTTCATTTTTTACTCCTCCAGTTTTGGTTGTGGCTGCCTTGAAGAACCTCACGCTTTCAAAGCCGCTTTTTTGTGGTGCTCAAGTTTAACAGGTTAACTATCCCCCGACCCCGCCCAGAATCCAGCTGGCCGCGGCGGGAATATCTAAATATCCCAGCCAGTTGGGGATCGACAGCGTGAGTATCGGGAAATAGGATATAAGAAAAATAACCAGAAATTCCACCAGCAGAAACGGGATCATTTCAATGGCAATTTTCTCAAGCGATTCACGGCTCAGACCGGCCGCCACGAAAAGCACCAGCCCCATCGGCGGCGTCGCCAGCCCCACGGTCACGTTTACGCACATCACCACGGCAAAGTGCAGCGGATGAATTCCGACCTGGACCATGGCCGGTCCTAGAATCGGTCCGAGAATGAGGATGGCCGGCCCAGCATCAAGAAACATGCCGACTATGAACAATAAGATGTTGACCATGAAGAATACCGCATAGGGGTTTTCGCTCACGGAAAGCACCAATCTGGCCATTTTCTCAGGCGTATGATAAAAACTGACAATCGAGGCAAAACTGACCGCTGCCCCGACCAGCATCAGGATTACGCCTGAAGATATGGCTGCCGAGGTAAAGACCCGGGGAATGTCTTTGAAGCTCATTTGCCGGGTGGCAAGGGCCACGATAAGTGCGTACCCGGCACCGACTGCAGCAGCCTCGGTGGGGGTAAAGATCCCGGCCAGGATGCCTCCCAGCATGATGACCGGTGTCAACATAGGAATAATGCCATCCCAGAGCGCCTTCCCCCGCTCGCTCCATGGCATTGGTTCGTTTGCCACCGGAAAATTACGAACCTTGGCAAGATAGGAAGTAAGGAGCATCAATCCCAAACCGATGGCAATACCGGGAACAAGACCGGCGGCAAAGAGACCGGCCACCGAGACGTTCATCACAAAAGCATAAAGAATCATTAGTCCGGAAGGCGGAATAATTGGGCCGATGACTGAGCTGGCGGCGGTGACCGCAGCGGCAAAGCGCCTGGTGTAGCCATTCCTTTCCATGGCTGGAATCAGCATTGAGCCAAGGGCTGAGGTGTCGGCTACCGCCGAACCGGAAAGACCGGCGAAAAGCATGGATGAGGCGATATTGACCTGGGCCAGACCGCCCCGCCGGTGCCCCAGAAAGGCCTGGGCGAGCTTGACCAGATTTTTGGTAATGCCGCCCTGGTTCATGATTTCTCCAGCCACGATGAAAAAGGGCAGGGCCAGTAGCGGGGGACTATAGATGCCATTGAACAAGCGTGAATAGAGAAGCTTGATAAACATCATCTTGCCGTCGATGACAAAAGCCAGGCCGGGGCCGAAAAGTAGTGCAAAGACTACCGCAAGACCGCCGAACATCGTGACCAGGAAAATCATAAAGTACATCATGGCTGACTCCCTCCCTCTGCACTGGCCTCACCAACCAGTTCTTCAGCGCGGCCGGCCTTTGGATCGACTACGCCGATAAAATCCTTGGCTATGCCGCCGAGGGCTGCCAGGATCAGCAGCAGCCAGGCGGGAGGCATGATCGCGTAGACCCAGGCTTTGCTCACCTCAAGGGCCGGCAGCTCAATGCGGAAACCGCCTTTGTACATTATCCAGGCCTGATAGAAACAGACCACGGCAATGGTGATGACGATGCAGTGAAAGAGACAGCGGATGATGAACTCAATTCGACTTTTTTTGAGCATATCCCTGAAAAACATCATCGAGATGTTCAACCCTTTGTGATAGGCCACGGGAAGGATAACGAAGGTGATCCAGACCATCATCCACAGGGAGGCTTCCTCGGACCAGGACAAGGCGTTGTTGAGCACATAGCGGTAAAATACCTGGACAATATTGAGCAGGGTGATGGCCAGGAGCATTACCCAGGCCATGTTGACAGCAATCTTCTCAACCACCCCATTGATCCTGTCTAGAAAAACGCCGAGCTTTCTTAATGATTCCATGCCGTTCCCTCCCCAAACGAGTCTGTCGACAAATCTTTCAGCTGGTCAGTTCTATGATCTCTATATTCAACAAGTCAGCAAGCTTTCGTAAAGCCGGCCTATGTTCTCCGTAGACAATGGCTGTGTGGTGCTCGAGTCCAGCCTTCATCAGATTATCCAGCACCTCGCCGATGGGGCTGTCAAGCCTGGCAACCCCGGAAGTGCCCGAAAACGCAAGTGGCGCCCGCACCATTTCACCCCCGCCCAGGACCATCGCGGCCCTGTCATGGCCTTTGGAGAACCGGGCCATGGTGATGCGCCCCGGTTTGAGCGGAAACTCGTTGAGCAACGGCAGCTTGCGGTTCGAATGAATGGTTGCCTTAACCTCGGCTTCCGGGTCGGCCATCTGCACCGGTGCCTGGCCGCAGTGCCAGAATACGCAGGTATCGGACTCCCGGTCCACATCAACCAAATCGGTATTGAAGGCTGGTTCTCCGGCCAGCCTCTGGAGAATAAGCGCGGTGACGACTCCGTGGACATCGGCTTCGCAGCCGCCGGGAATAAAGTGTTCGTTGAGCAGGGCAATGGCACCGCAGGCGGCACCACCGTAATAGGTGAAAAAATCCGGCCAGCAGCGCACAGCCAGCCCGGCATAGCTGTGTTTTTCCACAAGCCTGCGCATGCCTTCATAGGCCTTCAAACTCTTTATCGTGGCCTGATAATCCATCTCCTCGAGATTGACCAGAACCTTTTTGCGCTCCTCAAAGTAAGGCAGGGCGACATCGTCATCAAGCGCCTTGAGGCTGTCGAGAAATGGGATCAGGTCATGTTCTTCAACCTCGACACCAAATAACTCTGCACACTCTTCGTGACTGAACATACAGGCATCGAAGCCCTCGGGATGCTGGCCGATAACGCCGACCCTGGTGGTTCTGAGACTGCGCTTCACCGCGGCGGCCCTGGAGAGAATACTAATCTGCTCTATTATCAGTGGATCATCAGGAGCGCCGTGCACATATTCATAGTCAAGTCCTGCCCTTGACAGGGCGTGGGCGGCCAGGTTGATGCCGCAGAAAGAATTGAGCCGCAGCCTCCCGCCGCTGCGGGGTTCCGGAAACGACCAGAGCAGAAGCGGGGTATCAGTCTGCCTGACGATTTCCATGGTCATCGCCGCATCGGTAAAGGTGACCTGGAGCTGGATGATGAGATCAACCGACTGCTGTCTCAGAGATTCGAGGGCGGGAACAACCTGGTCGGCAGCAAAGAGAATGGTCTGCTCGCCGTACAACTGGGCATCAACGGAGCGCAGTGTCTGCCAGGCTGAAGCCAGGACTTGTTCGGCATAAGGAACATCAAAGGTGTCACGGCCGACAGCCAGCACGCCAATACGGGGGGTGACAGCTTCCATAAGGGATCGCTCCTGGGCAAAGCGTAGGTAAATCGGATCACAAACCTAAATATGTAAATTATTTTACATGAAAACGATTAGGTGTCAATATATTTTCATTTTTTGCTTGATTTTTTATGCAACATGAAATTTTATCAACAAATATAATCTGTTTTCGCTCAATTTTGGTGTGCTTTGATCGCTACCCAATTTCATTATCATAAGATTCCAGGGAGGAGCCCTTATGAACCCGTGCAATCTGAACCAACTCGGTGTTACCCGAGCCGCACCTTGGGCCGTGGGTCATTTCAATATCCATAATCAGGAATTCATAAGAGCCGTGGTCAAGGCTGCTGAAAGCGAGCGCTCACCAGCCATTCTGGCGGTGGGCATGATGTCGGTCAAATACATGGGACTGGAACCGCTGATCTCCGCCTGCCGCTCAATCAGCCGGGAAACATCGATACCTGTGGCGGTGCATCTCGACCATGCCAGGGATCTCGACATAGTCAAAGAGGCGCTTGAACTGGGGATCAACTCGGTGATGTTTGACGGCTCGTCTCTTGACTTTGAAGACAATGTTGAAAAAACGACAAGTGTGGTACAAATGGCCCACGAGCACGGCGCCACCGCCGAGGGTGAGATCGGCATTGTTCCCCACGGAACCGCATCTGTCAGCCAGGCCGAGATGACCGATCCCGCCCTGGCGGTCGAATTCGCCGAACGAACCGGTGTCGATTACCTGGCCGTCAGCCTGGGCAGCGTGCACGGCATGAAGAGTGCCGGCACCTCGCTCGATCAGGGACTTCTGCAGCAGCTTCATGAGCAGGTGCCGGTTCCGCTTGTGCTGCATGGGGCTTCCGGTGTAATCGACGAGCAGATCACCATGGCGATCAAAAACGGTATCCGTAAGATCAATGTAAATACCGGACTGAAAGTCGTGCTCAAATCCTTCCTGTCCAAGCGCTTGACAGAAGAACCGGAAAGCGACCTGCTGGAGGATCTTGGGCAGGGTATCGATGCAGTCAGCGAATCGGTGGCTGTCCGCATGCGACTGTTTGGCTCAAGCAACAGGACCTAGTCTAGCTTTCACGCTGGGCCAGGTAGCTGTCAACCGCATTGCGTGGTGGGACTCCCAGGCTGCCACCGAAAGTCAGGCATTTCAAGGCTGCGACCACCCCGGCAAAATGCATCGCCTCGGCGACTGATTTATGCTCTGCCATGGCCACCGCGAAGCCACCGTGAAACACATCACCGGCACCGCAGGTGTCAACCGCTTCGACCACTTCTGCCGGGCACTTCTGTAAGCCGCCCTGCTCCAGCCAATAGCTCCCCTTTTCCCCTGCCGTTACCGCCGGCCAGGTGGGACTCGATGAGTTGATCAGGGCCAAGGATGCATGCAGGTCTTTTTGCGCACTGACCATCTCCAGACCGCGTTCGCTAAAAATGGTGTAGGTGGCCAAATCTATCAGGCCGCTGATGTCAACCGGAGCAATGTCAGCGTCAATGAGACTGGGAATGCCAAGCTCTTGCGCCAGTTTCAGGGCCCGCCCGGCCCCTTCGGGCCAGCGCACATCTGTCAGAAGAAAATCGGCCTCGGCGAGATGGCGCTTTTCTATCCAGGCAGGATCTGGATCGAGCGCGCTGCTTGAGTAGTTGACGATCTGCCTTTCGCCGGTGTGATCGATCAACACTGATGAGACCTGGGAAGTATGCCCGTCAATCAGGCGCACAGCGGAAACGTCGACGCCTCTTTTGCCCAAATGGCCGACCAGGTCGCGTCCTACCTGGTCATCGCCAAGGCGGCCGATGAACCGTGCCTCATGCCCCAGCGCAGCAACTGCAATGCCCGCCGCAGCGGCAGGTCCGCCGGGTGCGGCCCGGTAGTCTTCGGCAAAGAATTTACCACCGCCGTCCGGCAGCCTGGATACTCTGAACAGATAATCCAGGCACGCCATTCCTACACAGACGATTTTCGCCATGGGATCTCCCTTCCCCTAGCAGGGAACAAAATGTTGATTTTT
>JAHEER010000046.1:0-6297 GCA_024640625.1 Desulfobulbaceae bacterium | reverse complement strand
TCGATGCGCAGCTTTTTCATCCTGTACTGCAGGGTTGACCGGGGAATCCCCAGAAGTCTGGCAGCGCCGCTCTTGCCGCCAACCACTCCCCTCGTGGCAGCCAGCGCCTGGAGTATGTGGTCGCGCTCAGCCTGGTCACGAGTGACAAAATCTTTAAGCTGGGCGACACTGGCCATGGTTACCGGAAAGGTTCGCTTGATCTCAGACTCATTGATCAGGGCTCCCGGGTTGAGGATGATCAAGCGCTTGACCATATTTTTCAGTTCCCGGACATTACCCGGCCAGTTATAGTGCCGCAAAAAGTCAATGGCGTCATCGGTATACACCGGGGCCGGGCGATTCATTCGCTCGGACTCGGCGGCGTTGATGCCGTTGATCAGCAGGGGAATATCATCGAGCCGCTCGCGCAGCGGCGGCACATTGATGGTCAAGGTTTCCAAACGGTAGAAAAGATCCTGTCTGAACTGTCCCGCTTTTACGCTTTCAATCAGGTTTTTATTGGTCGCGGCGATGATACGAGCGTCGATCTCGGTGGAGGTTGACTCTCCAACCCGCTCGATCTTTTTGTCCTGAAGCACCTGCAGAAGCTTGGCCTGCAGACCCATGGGCAGATCCCCTACTTCATCCAGAAAAATAGTACCGCCGTCGGCCAGTTCGAAGCGGCCGAGCCTCTGGCGATCAGCGCCGGTGAAGGCCCCCTTTGCATGGCCGAAAAGTTCGCTTTCAAACAACGAGGTGGTGAGCCCTGGGCAGTTTGTCTTCACAAACAGGTTATCCCTCCGACCGCTCCTGTCGTGAATCAAGCGGCTGAGAAAATCCTTTCCCGTGCCTGTTTCCCCCGTGATCAGAATGGTTTCGTCGGTTTCGGCTACCTGTTCGATGATTTCCATAATCCGGTTCATCTGGGAGGAGGCAAAAAAGAAGTCGGTGGTCTGATACTCGCGGCCATGGGTGAGGAGGTATTGCTTTTCCTCCTGAAGATGCTTGTTGGAATTCTGCAGCGAGGTATAGGCCAGCATGTTTTCAACGGCAATAGCAATCTGCAGGGACAAGGCCTGAAGCAGCTCCGTCAGCTCGGTAACCCCTTCGGGGGCGTTGCGGAAACTGAAGTGAATGGTCCCCAGAAGCTGATCCCTGACGATCATCGGAAAGACCATGGTTGATTTTAGCCCGGCTCTCACCAGTTCTCCTACCGAGCTGAGATCGGTATAGCGGGTCAAATCGTCGAATATCACCGGCTGGCCCGACTGGATAGCCATCCGGGCTATTGCCCCGTCTGCCAGCGGCCTCGATTTCTGGGCTACGACCCCGGTGGGCTGAATCCCGTCGGCAGCGGCAAAATAGGTGATGGTATGCAGATTGGCATCATAGAGCATGATGCATAAGCGGTCGTAGGCGAAATGACGCTGCAGTTCCTTTGACAGGGCAGAGAACAGATCTTCTCTGCTCTTACAGGTGACGATGGCATTGTTGAGCTCGAGCAGGATTTTATAGCGGGTTTCACTACTCCAACGAGACCTAGGACTCGAATTTTCGGCGAATGTCTGAACCATGAGCTATGCATAGCCGGAGTCTGCCGAAAAAACAAGCCCAAAATTGGGCTCAGTGCCTAATATTGGGCACCATTTTTCGGCACCTCACCGATGCTTTTTTTATAAACGATCACTTTTCAGCACCTTAAAGATACACACAATAGTGGCCCATCTCTTGCTTGATACATTGTTGCCATTCATACAGGGGGAGGACAATGGAACTCGATCTCAAATACGGAACTGGAACCATCACCGTTCATATCCCGGAGTCCGCTCAGGCCCAAATTCTGGAACCAAATCATCTGGATCCGGTCGATTCAGTCGAGCTGGAACTGACTAACGCCCTCACCCTTCTTAACTCCGCGGAACCAAAAATAACCCAGAACCTGAAAAAGGCATCCACGGCGGCCATTGCCATTCCCGACGAAACACGCCCGCTGCCGGTAAAAGAAATTCTTCCAGGTCTGCTGAACTGGCTTTTCGAAACTGTACCTGGTCTCGATCCGGCAGGAATCAGCATCATTGTCGGCGGCGGCCTGCATCCACCGCTCGACAGGGAAACGCTTAACCGCCTGGTGCCGCCCGAGATCGTCGGCGGTTGCTCGGTAGCCGGTCACGATGCCAACCAGAGTCCGATGGTCGATTATGGCCATACCAGCCGGGGGACACCGATTCGAATAAATGCCCAGATGGCTGAAGCCGATTTCAAAATTGTGATCGGTCAGATCGATCCGCATCAATTCGTTGGTTTCACTGGTGGATCCAAAGGGATCATCATCGGCTGCGGGAGTTCGGCAACCATAGAGCACAATCACTCCCTGATGTTTCACGACCTCGCCCAGGTCGGCATTCTGCACGGCAACCCCGTTCGGGAAGATCTCAACGAGGCCGGCGAAATGGTGGGCATTGATCTGGCGGTCAACGTTATCATGGCGCCGACCAAGAAAGTGGTACAGGTGCTGGCCGGTGACCCGCTGAAGATGCTGATTGAAGGCGCTAAGACATGTGCGGCGCTCTATGGGGTGGAGATCGACGAAAAGTTCGATATCGTGGTGGCCAGTTGCGGCGGATACCCCAAGGATATCTGCCTGTACCAGGCGCAAAAAGGTCTGAATCTGGCCTCACAGGCCGTCAAGAAAGGAGGCCATATCCTGCTGTTGGCGGCCTCAACCCAGGGCGTTGGAGATGATGTGTATTTTGATTACGTATCGCAGTTCACCAGTCCGGAAGAAGTATTGGCCGATTTCAAAGAACAGGGCTTCAGAATGGGAGCCCACAAGGCCTATCTATTCGGACGGACCTTGAACGAGTTCGATGTGGCGGTGAGCAGCGAACTCGATGCCGGCGTGCTGCATACCTGCCACTTGCGCTCGGCTGACCCTTCGCGGGTCGTTGGTGAATGGGTGGATAATTTTGCTGGAGCGCCCCGGGTAGGGGTGATTCCCAATGCCAACACCACCTATTTTTACCGAACAGAAAGTTAGATGGATTTTAACCGGGACCGGCTCAGGCAGGCCCCGGTGGATAAGAGGAACGCTTTCACGATGAAAGCCCTAAAGCACATGAACCGAGAGTGGAGTGAAGCCCCAGGGCTGTAGTGCTCGATTCATAATTTTAACCAATGTAGGAGGAATACATGGCTATCGATTTTTTAGTACATGAGGCTGCCGACGGCGTTGGCGTCGCAGTTGTCGAGGGATTGTCGGCCGGTCAGGAGATCACCGGCTGGGTGATGAAAGAGGATGAAACGATCACGGTAAAGCTGCTCAGCGATATTCCGATCGGACACAAGGTCGCACTTCAGGATTACCAAGAGGGCGATACGGTAATCAAATACAACACCGATATCGGCAAGGTTGTCGCACCGATCAAGAAAGGCGAACATCTTCACGTACATAACGTTAAAACAAAGAGGTGGTAAATCATGGAAAGTAAATTTATGGGATATCGTCGTGAAAACGGCCGGGTCGGTGTTCGCAACCATGTGATCATTCTGCCGCTGGATGATCTGTCAAATTCGGCGTGCGAAGCAGTGGCAAACAACGTCAAAGGCACGATGGCCATTCCCCATCCATACGGTCGCCTGCAGTTTGGCGAAGACCTGGAACTGCATTTCAGAACTCTCATCGGCACCGGCTGCAACCCCAACGTTGCCGCCGTAATTGTTATCGGCATCGAGCCGCTGTGGACCGACCGCATCGTCCAGGGCATCGCCAAGACCGGCAAGCCGGTTACCGGTTTCGCCATTGAGAAGAACGGCGATTTCAATACCATCTGTGCGGCCTCCAAGAAAGCCAAGGAATACGTGCACCAGGTCAGCGAGTATCAGCGCGTCGAGTGCGATGTCAGTGAGCTGTGGGTTTCCACTAAATGCGGCGAGTCTGACACGACCTCCGGTATCGCCACCAACCCCACGGTCGGCAACGCCTATGACAAGCTCTACGAAAACGGCAACACCATTCTCTTCGGTGAAACCACCGAACTGACCGGCGGCGAGCATCTGGTGCTGGAGCGCTGCGCCAACGATCAGGTACGCAAGGACTTCCAGTTCTTTTTCGACCGCTATGCCAAACTCGTCGACGATAAAAAGACCAACGATCTGTCCGACTCCCAGCCGACCAAAGGCAACATTGAAGGTGGACTGACCACGATCGAAGAAAAAGCGCTGGGCAATATCCAGAAGATCGGTACCAAAGCTCCCGTGGTCGGCGCCCTGGAAAAGGCCGTCGAGCCTTCCGGACCGGGCCTGTGGTTCCAGGATTCATCCTCTGCCGCTGCCGAGCAGGTTACCCTCTGCGCCGCTTCGGGATTCGTCGTCCATTTCTTCCCGACCGGCCAGGGCAACATCATCGGCAACCCGATCCTGCCGGTCATCAAGCTCTGCTCGAATCCGCGCACCCTGCGGACCATGTCCGAACATTTCGACGTCGACGTCTCGGGGCTGCTGCGCCGTGATCTGAATCTGGACCAGGCTGGCGACGCGCTGCTCGAAATGATGGTGCGCACCGCCAACGGCAGAATGACGGCAGCCGAGGTACTCGGTCATCGTGAATTCGTTCTGACCAAGCTTTACGAGAGTGCCTAAGCACGTCAATCGGGTGAGTACCGGAGGCCTGCTCCGCGGGTCTTCGGTACTGAACTGAACAACAAACGATGTAAGGGGGAGAGACCCATGTATGTGAAATTTAAATTTTTTACCATTATGGCGCTGGTGGCGATTTTTTCCATTAGCGGCTCGTTTGTACTGGCTGATGACTATCCGAGCAAGGGTGTAAACTACGTGATCCCCTTCGGACCAGGAGGTGAGTCAGATATTACCGCTCGGCACCAGCAGCCGTTTTTCAAGAAGCTGTTCGGCCAGGACCTGATCATCTCCTACAAGCCCGGCGGCGGCGGAGCCGTAGGCTGGGCCCAGTTGAACAAGATGAAGGGTGACGGCTACAACATCATGGGCATCAACCTGCCCCATATCATTGTCAAGCCGCAGGAGAAAGCGGTTGGTTTCACCACCGAGGATATCACCGGTGTCTACATGTTTCACTACACCCCGGATGCCATCGTGGTTACCAATGACAGCGAGTTCAAGACGCTTGATGACCTGATCGCCTACGCCAAAGAAAATCCGGGCAAAGTCACCTTCTCCGGATCGGGCAAGGGAACCGCCAACCATCTCGCCCAGCTGCGGTTCGACAAAATGGCCGGCATCAAGACCACGTACGTGGCCTTCAAAGGCACAGGGGCTGCGGTTACCGCCCTGCTCGGCAAGCAGGTCGTGGCCGAATGGGGCTACACCTCGGTCGGAGCAAAACAGGCCGAAAAAGCCCGCATGCTCGCCGTGGCGATGGAAAAGCGTCATCCTGAGTTCCCGGACATCCCGACTTTCAAGGAACTGGGTTACGATCTGGTATCCGGCGCTTTCCGCGGCATTGCGGTGCCCAAGTCGACACCTGAGGACATTCGCATGAAGCTCTCTGACATGATCGGCCAGATCAACGCCGATCCCGAGTTCCGCAAGCGCATGGAGGCCGATGGCATGGCCCTGCTCGATGTTGACTACAAAGGCTATAAGGCATTTATCGATGAGCAGGCAAAAGTAATGCTGGAGGCTGCCCGCGAAGCAAATATCATCAAGTAACAGATAGGAATTACAGCACTAAAGAGAGCAGCGCGCCACAGTTAACCAGAAATTCTAATCGAAATCAGAAGCGCAGATGGTGGAGCTTTGAATCATGCCGGGTATTGACTACCTATTCGCGGCCCTGACGCCGCTGAACATCATACTGGCCCTGGGCGGTGTGATTGCCGGCACGGTCATCGGTTCACTTCCGGGACTGACCGCGACCATGGCTGTAGCAGTGCTGGTCCCGATCACCTTCTCCATGGAGCCCACTTCTGCACTAATCATGATGGGCGCCATTTACACCGGCGCCATTTATGGGGGTGCCTACTCCGCCATCCTGCTCAACACCCCCGGAACCCCATCGGCCATTGCCACGACCTTCGATGGGTTTCCAATGGCCAAAAAAGGTCAGGGAGATCTGGCCATTTCCATTGCCTGTATCGCTTCGGTCACCGGCGGGCTCGTAGGGGCGACATTTCTGCTCCTGCTGGCACCGCCGCTGGCCGAAATCGCCCTGGCCTTCGGCCCGGTTGAATATTTCTGGCTGGCGATATTCGGACTTACCCTGATTTCCGCACTTTCTGAAGGAAATCTTTTAAAAGGACTGATTGGCGCCTGCTTCGGCCTGCTGCTCGCCTGCGTCGG
>JAHEER010000231.1 GCA_024640625.1 Desulfobulbaceae bacterium | reverse complement strand
GGAAGCCCTCTATTGCAATTGGATAGGCTCGTATTGGCAATGTTAACTGTTTAATAAAAAAGGGAAAACCATCCCTGATTCTGCCTTTTGCATGACTTTATCGACATTTTCTGCAGCCAATATCAGCTGAAAATGCCTCTCAAGACAAAGAAGAAGAGCATTGCCATAATGGCACCGGCCGGCAAGGTGACAAGCCAGCTTATGAAAATGTCAGCCACGACCCTTAAGTCCAGGGCGCCAATACCGCGTGCAAGACCGACCCCGAGAACTGAACCCACGAGGATATGAGTTGTGGAGACAGGCAAACCGGTTCGGCTGGCGATAACGACAGTCGTTGCAGCGGCAAGCTGAGCACAGAAACCACTCGATGGAGTCAGTTCGGTGATCTTCTTGCCAACGGTTATCATCACTCGGTACCCCCAAGTAACCAGCCCAAGAACAATACCACCACCGCCAAGAAGCAGTATCCAAATTGGCAAATCAGACTCCTGCATAACCTCACCGCCAGAGCTGATAATAGAGATGACGGCTGCAAGCGGTCCGATACCATTTGCAACATCATTTGAACCATGAGCAAATGCCATGGCACAGGCTGTAAAGAGCATCATTGGGGCGAACACCTTTTCTACACTGGCAAAGTGAAAATCACGGTCAGCTGCACGATCTTCCTTGACTTTTCTGATAAATAACCAGCTCATACCGGCGGTCAACAGTCCAAAAATGATAGCAATTGAAAAACTCTGAGAAACACTTAAGTCAATTCTCAGATGCTTTAATCCTTTAAATATGGTGACCAGTGAGATAATGAAACCAACCAGAAAAACATAGACAGGAGCATAGCGCTTGGCATTCTTGAGAGGATCATCGGTATCGAACATAAGCCGTCGTGTGCTCATAACGAGCAAGAAAGAAACAGTCCCGCCGATTACTGGGCTTATCACCCAACTGGCTACTACACTGCCTACCTTGCCCCATTTCACCGCATCTGGGCCAATGCCAACGATGGCAAAGCCAATCAACGCTCCGATGATCGAATGGGTCGTGGATACCGGCCAACCTTTCCACGAGGCTATCATCAGCCAGAATGCCGTTGCAAGCAGGGCCGCAAGCATACCGTAAACCAAAATCTCAGGAGTATTGACAATACCGCTTGGGTCTATGATTCCTTTCCGAATAGTACTGGTAACATGCCCTCCAGCCAGAACAGCTCCAGAAAATTCAAAGATGACTGCAATGCAGATAGCCTGTCGGATCGTAACCGCTCCAGATCCAACTGAAGTACCCATCGCATTGGCAAGATCGTTAGCTCCAATCCCCCAAGTCATATAGAGGCCAAAAGTAATTGCGAGAATAGTAAAAACTGTTCCGTAGGAGGCAATAATTTCCATTGGTCTTCCCGTGTTATCTTGAGATAAAGAGCAGCAGTCGATCAGCGACATTTTCCGCTTGATCTGAAATACTTCCAAGCAGGTCGATGAGTTGATACCAGAACACCACAGAGACAGGATCCATGCCTTTTTCGTTTTCAAAAAGAGTTTTTTTGGTTCTATATAATATATCGTCAATATTGTGCTCGCTCCGCCGGACGCCAGCAATCATTTCAGATATTTTTTTTTGTTCACGGCCGCGAAATCCTACCTGCACCAGTTCGTCAAGCCGCTCGATCATATCCCTGGCGGCGGAACTGATCTCCATGGTTCCTTCCAATAACTCATCGATTATTTCTCTAAGTGAATCAGGCACTTCCATGTCCCGAAAAAGCAGGGTCTTGGCAATATCCTCGGTAGTATCCGCCATATGATCCTGATCACTAATGAGACTCAGCAAATCCTCTCGGTCTACTGGAAGCAGCAGCGTATTCGGCATATTGAGACGGAAGGTTTGCTTAATTGTGTCAGCCTCTGTTTCCAGCTGGATAATGTTATGACCAAATTCATCAATTTGATCCCTGTCTTGACGATATAGTGCGTCCATGATCGCTGGAATGAAACAGATGCAAGAGAATACTATTCTCATATGCTCCTGTACCGGCTTGAATGGCGAACTTCTGAAGAGGCCAGAGAGGGGGGTTGTCG
>JAHEER010000146.1 GCA_024640625.1 Desulfobulbaceae bacterium | reverse complement strand
GACTGTGTCACTGCTCTGCAGCACTGGCGCCGGTCAAAAGCGCCAGAGGCCCAAGCCAGAATTGCAGAATATTCTACTTTTTCCAGGGAACTAGAGCAAGAGGCATTAAATGCTTATAAAGCACAAGTTTTAAGGCCTTGAACCTGATTCAAACCGCATTGGTTCAAATCCTTTCTTTAAATGGGGCGTGCAGCTACTCGAGCCCCAACACAAATTTATGGATGTATCACCATGAGAACCAGGATTCAAACTCTTTTTTCCACTTGAAGTGAGGAGCTACAATGCGCAAGAAGAACATATGTCTACCGCTATCGTTTCTGATGCTTTTCAGTGGCGGCAGTCTGGCTCAAAGTCAAGAGCAAGGATCAGACGGCGATGATTTAGCGGCAAAGACTCAAAATCCGGTTGGCGCGATGTACAGCCTGCCTTTCAAGTTCAGCTTTGATTATGGTGCTGAAAATGGTGAGGCAAGTTTCTTGAATATTCAGCCGGTCTTACCCCAGACAATAGGTGAATGGAATCTTATTCACCGAATTATTTTGCCTCTCATTGATACCCCTGGCGCAGTGACGGGGACACCGGAAATTCCAAACCCAATTCCAGGTGACGGAGCAACCGGTCTCGGTGATATAAACTATTCCGTTTTTATTTCCCCTGCAGATCCGAAGAAAGTTATCTGGGGCATTGGCCCTTCACTTATGATGGATACTGCCACAGATGATCAACTGGGCAGCGGTAAATGGAGTGCAGGTCCTACGGCAGTGGTTCTGGTTCAACCAAAACCATGGACACTCGGACTTCTTGGCAGGCAGCTTTGGTCATTTGCCGGAGACTCTGACCGTAACACGGTCAGTCAAATGCTCCTCGAGCCCTTCATTAACTATAATCTTGAAGGCGGCTGGTATCTTATCAGTGATATGATCATTATCGCCAACTGGGAGGCTGACTCCGGAAATCAATGGACTGTGCCGCTCGGTGGCGGTTTCGGTAAAATGTTTGAAATCGGCAGTCAGAAGATGAATACCAAGCTTGAAGCCTATTACAATGTAGAAAAGCCAGATGGTGCTCCGGATTGGTCCCTTTCATGGACGCTACAGTTTTTGTTTCCAAGATAGTTCATCCTGCAAACCTATAATTTTCACTAAAGGAGCGTAACATGAAAAAACCGATACGTATCGTGAGCTCTGTATTGTTTGGTCTTTCCATACTGATTGTATCATCAGTGCAGGCCGCAACGAAGAAACCCAACATTGTCGTGATCTGGGGAGACGATGTCGGCTATTGGAACGTCAGCGCCTACAACCAGGGAATGATGGGTTATGAAACCCCGAACATCGACTCCGTGGCTAAAGAAGGAGCACTATTTACTGACTGGTATGCTCAGCAAAGCTGCACCGCCGGTCGGGCAGCCTTCATCACTGGCCAGCACCCCTTCCGCACCGGTCTGCTCACTATTGGCATGCCTGGATCCGACCAGGGGATCGACGACAGCATGGTCACCCTTGCAACGCTACTCAAACCTCACGGCTACATAAGCGGGCAATTCGGCAAGAACCACCTGGGTGATCAGGACAAACACCTGCCCACCGTCCACGGCTTCGACGAGTTCTTCGGCAATCTCTATCATCTCAACGCCGAAGAGGAGCCGGAGGGCTACTATTACCCCAAGGATGAAGAATTCCGTAAACAATTTGGTCCCCGCGGTGTGCTCCACAGTTGGGCAGACGGCGAAGGCGGGCAAAAAATTGAAGATACCGGGCCACTGACACGCAAGCGCATGGAGACGGCGGACACCGAGTTCCTCGATGCGGCTGTTGATTTTATTGACCGCGCCCACAAGGCTGACAAGCCTTTCTTCACCTGGATTACCACAACACGTATGCATGTCTGGACACACCTTTCAGAAGAGTGGGAAGGCAAAAGCGGAATCGGCCTGTATGCCGACGGCATGCTCGAGCACGACAATGGTGTCGGCCGTGTTCTTGCCAAACTAAAAGAGCTCGGAATAGAAGACAACACGATCGTCTTCTATTCCACCGATAATGGCGCCGAAACCTTCACCTGGCCGGACGGCGGCACAATCCCCTTTCATGGCGAGAAAGGAACGACCTGGGAAGGCGGTTTCCGGGTGCCGTCCTTTATCAAGTGGCCGGGAGTTATCGAGCCCGGGACAAAGCTCAACGGTATCGCTTCCCACGAAGATATGATCCCGACCCTGCTGGCAGCTGTTGGAGAGCCGGATATAAAAGAAAAACTCAAGGCAGGGCACACCGTTGACGGCAAGGATTACAAGGTCCATCTTGATGGCTATAACCTGCTCCCCTGGCTCAAGGGAGAGGTTGCGGATTCACCCCGTAAAGAGATCATGTACTTTGACCAGGTAGGTAATCTTAACGCCATCCGCTACAACAACTGGAAGGTGCATTTTGCCCTTCTCAAGGGAAATATTGCTTCCGCTGTTCGCGAGCAGCCGGCCTGGCCGAAGATTATTAATCTGAGAGCCGACCCGTTCGAGCGAGCCTGGCACGAGTCGGAGATGTACCTGCGCTGGATGGCCGAGAACATGTGGCTTTTTGTTCCCGCCCAAGTCTTTACCAGACAGTGGCTGGCATCTTTTGAGGAGTTCCCGCCAAAAGGAGGGACGACCCTTGGTATCGATGGCGTGCTCAAACAGCTTTCAAATCCTGCCGCGCGTCAGTAAACCACCCAAGTCTTCTACCAGGATACAGCATGCACCGCATGACTGTATCCTGGTTTTCAGCGCAGCGCATCATTCTGGCCAGTCGGAACAAAGGCCTGCCGTGATGGATAGTTTGTCATGATGAACGAACATGCTCATAACGGAGATCAGATTGTCACCTCTTGGCAATTGAAGGCAGGAATTGGGTTATTTGTGCTCAGCATCATTTTGCCGGTTGGCGGAATACCGCTGGTTGCCTACCTGAGTTTATCGAAAGCGATGACTGCACTGCTAACTGCGGTATTTCTGCTAGGGGGTGAGGTTCTCGGTATTGTGGCAATTGCGCTTATGGGTAAGGTTGGCTATCAGATATTTAAAACGCATGTTGCACGGTTCTTCAGACAGTATGGCCCCCCCCAAACGGTAAGTAAGCTTCGTTATTTTATTGGTTTGATTTTGTTCATTGCCCCAATTCTGTTTGGTTGGCTGTCGATTTATGTCAGCCATTGGATTCCATATTACTCAGATAACCTGATTCTTTTTGGAGTTACTGGCGATATTGCGTTTCTGACGAGTTTTTTTGTTTTGGGCGGAGATTTCTGGGACAAAATACGTTCGCTCTTCATTCATAGCGCAAAGGTTCATTTTCCACAGATTCCAAATGAAAGCAGCGAAGGTAAGAGAGCAGGGGGCATTTATGGCTGACGATACACCGGTGAAAGAAATAAATAAAATTTCTGAAACTGCAGCATTTGTTTTTGACACATTGGCCGAATATGGGTCTTTGATTATAGAAAGTCTATACATCGTGATCGGCGCTATACTCGTGATTTATATTATTCATTGGCTTGCTGCAAAATTTATCTATCCTTATCTCAAGGCCAAACGATTAGTCAGAGTGTTTTTTGGCACCCTCTATGTACTTGTTATCGTAATCGTATCGTTGTTGATTCTAGAAGAAACCGGGGTACCAACGGAGGGGATCGCAGAACTGGCCCTGGCAGGGGTGCTGATCGGGGCTGTCGTCGTTTTCTTCCTCGCACCTTTCGTACCCAAATTGCCTTTTTTCATCGGTCATATTGTTGACATTAATGGAACTTTTGGTGTCGTATCTGCAATTGATGTATTTCGCATCACCATTAAGCAATTTGACGGGGTAATCACAACCTTTCCAACTGCAATGGCTCTAGCAGCTAAAATTAAGAATTATAGTCAAATGCCAGAAAAGCGAATTGAAATTAAGCTGAGCGTCAACAATAACAGTGAGCTAGAAACGACGAGACAAGTAGTCATTCAAGTGCTAACTGGTGATGAGCGAGTACTAGAAGAACCCAGTCCTCCTTTTACTCATGTCATGAACGCAACAGCTGCAGGTGTCGAAATACTGGCTTATTGTTGGGTGAAAACCGAGGACTTTTTATCAACACGTACCGACATATGGCTTAAATTGGTACAGGCTTTCAACGACGACGACAGGATTTCAATGTCCCTTCCACAGCATGAAGTATTCGTTCACTCTGAAGTGCAAGTTTAAGGCTTCCTGTAATCTTTAACTCACTAGTATTTCAACCTTAATATGGTGACTCCTCTAATTCAATTAGATGGAGGACAGCCCGGCACTCCTTGACAACTACCATATTGCGGCATACACAAGCTTTATGCCGAATTGTACAAGGTCTTTTTTAAGGCCATGCCATATTAAATTGGATAACCAAAGCAGTATGACAAAATTAAAGAGTTAATTATGGATGCAAATGCATTAAAAACGCTTCAGTCTCCCCTAAAAAACAAATATCGAGAGCAACCCGAGACCGCCCAAATAACTCTTACCGCAAAAGGCTGGGTTGGTGAAGGGATATCGTGTAGAGTCGAGACCGGCAAAGCGCTCGTTGAAGCTGGACTGCACCCGGCTACCGGGGGAGATGGATATTTTGCTTGCTCTGGAGACATGTTACTGGAGGCCCTGGTCGCTTGTGCCGGAGTTACCCTCAGAGCAGTAGCCACCTCAATTGGAGTCGATCTCAAAGATGCAACTATCAATGCTGAGGGGGATCTTGATTTCCGAGGAACACTCGCAGTCTCCAAAGAGACACCGGTGGGCTTTAAAAATATTCGACTTCGCTTCGATCTAGACAGCAGTGCAACTCAGGATGAGCTGGCGTCACTGGTCAAACTAACGGAACGATATTGCGTGGTTTTTCAATCCCTATCGAGCGCTCCAAACATGACAGTGGAATACCAGTTGAGCTCAGAAGAATAAAGCCTTCAGTCATTGTTAGATGGAGGATTGCTTTAAATTTGAACCACAACCTGCTCTCCTCCACCTTAGAGTCCGATGAACCTTTTCCTTCTCCTCTTATTTTTAGGGCTCTCTTTCTTGGTATTTCCTTGGTACCCTGCACATTTTATATGGGCGTAAAATGATCATCTGTGCCTGACTGCATTATTGTGTCAAGCAATTGCTGAAAAATTACCAGGGGATGACCAATTTCAGAGCGTCTTGATGGATATGGTTGATGATGATCAGTGATTTTTTTGGGGGAATATCCCCCTGATGACGGCTTCACTTACTTTTAATCTTCTCTTTGCTTTGATAGCTTTGACAATTTATGCGAGGCGATAGTAGCACCACTATAAAATCCTATGGCTACATCATATTCGCAGCCTGCTTTACCATTCAGGCTGTGGGGATAGGCTCGTATGTTGCGTATGGTGTTTTTTTTAATGCGCTAATGTCCGAGTTTCAATGGTCAAGAGCCACTATCTCGGGTGCTTCATCGTTGGCATTCTTTATGATGGGTTTTACCGGCATGCTGATTGGACGTCTTAATGACCTGTATGGTCCTCGCCTATTGATGTCTGTTACTTCTCTGTTTTTCGGAGCCGGGCTTATTTTGACGTCTCAAGTAAATTCGGTCCTGCAACTCTACCTTTTTTATGGTGTTTTACTTGGCATTGGCTTGAGTTCAATTGATGTTATTGCTCTTACCACAATAGCCCGATGGTTTGCACTTAGGCGAGGGGCTATGACAGGCCTTGTAAAGGTTGGTACTGGCGCAGGTCAATTCACCATACCGCTGATCGCAAGTTTTCTTATCGGAGTGGTGGGCTGGCGACAAACGTGTCTCATCATTGGTCTGGCAGCGTCTTTTTTATTATTCTGCGTTGCCCAGCTCCTTAAACGAGACCCTCATGATTATCAGCCCATAAGCAGAAGAGATTCGTCATCGAGTCAGCAGATCAGCAAATCTGAAAACAGCAGCTTAAGCTTTGAAAAAACCAGAAAAACCTATCAGTTCTGGAATCTTTGCCTTGTTAATTTCCTGGTCATTTTCTGCCTTATAAGTATCATCATTCACATTGTGCCCCATGCTCGAGATATTGGCTTGTCTGCCGGTCAGGCCGCCGGGGCCTTGTCAACAATTGGCGGGGTGAGCATGATAGGTCGATTTGTGTCAGGTCTTGCCATCGATAAAGTTGGAAGCAAGAAAATCATGGGTGCATGTCTCTTGCTGTTAATCATCTCGTTGTTGTGGCTGCAGGTTGCACAGTCGCTCTGGATGTTATTCCTCTTTGCCTGTATCTATGGTCTGGCTCATGGGGGCCTATTTACTGCAATATCACCTATTGTAGCTGAAATTTTTGGCATCAAGGCCCATGGCACTATTTTGGGCATTGTTGTTTGTTTTGGTACAACTGGCGGTGCAGTAGGTCCGATTTTTACTGGCCAGCTTTTTGATATGACGGGAAGCTATGCTGCCGCATTTTGGACGTTCATTCTCATTAGCACGTGCAGCTTGGGAATACTTTCTTCTCTAAAACCAATTAAATAAAACCAGCTCGGCCAATTCTCAGGTGATCAGAAATAGTCTCAGTCCAGCCTTACATCACACAGGCTACTGATTGGCAGGTATAGAGTGAAGTGGCGCGAATGTGCTCTGACACGTCCTGGTAAAAAATCAGGGGCAGCAGTTTTTCTCAAGTTGGCAACCGCTCAACACCAGGCCTTGGCAGCTCTCCGGCAACTTATTCAGGCTTTGCCGTAAAGAGATTTAACTTCTTCACGATCTATGGAGCCATCTTCTTTACGAGGCATTTCGCTTACAAACTCTACATATTGAGGTTTCTTAAACCTCGCTATCCGCTCCCCAACAAACTCAATCAGCTGATTAGCTGCCAATGTCTCGCCGCCTCTGAGGAGACACACCGCCTTGATGCCCTCTTTCCATTTGGGATCGGGAACGCCGATCACCACCGTTTCTTGCACCGCAGGATGCTGCAGAATCACTTTTTCGACCTCGAGCGGGTAGACGTTCTCACCGCCAGGTTTGATGAGTTCTTTCTCGGCTTTGCGGCCG
>JAHEER010000010.1 GCA_024640625.1 Desulfobulbaceae bacterium | reverse complement strand
ATTTTCTTGAATGAGAGAG
Organism: Desulfobulbaceae bacterium; assembly: GCA_024640625.1. GTDB lineage: Bacteria > Desulfobacterota > Desulfobulbia > Desulfobulbales > Desulfocapsaceae > JABDQA01. The sequence continues at coordinate 75,793 of JAHEER010000010.1, read as the reverse complement.
CAACAATCAAAGTGTTTGTGCGGCCTTCACTATCTATAGTATGGATAGCGCACCATGCGTGGTAATTAGATACGGTCGGTGCTCCGTCCAAGCGCACTCACCGCAGCAATTCAATAAAGCAGGAAGCGGACATTGAGATGAAAACCAACAATATGTCTACCAGGGACGAGAAAAGATGGCAGGCGATCGTAAGCCGAGAATTAGAGATTGGCGATCCCTTTTTTTATGGGGTCCTGACCACCGGTATTTACTGCAGGCCGGGATGCAGTGCCAGATCTCCCAATCGGGAAAACGTTGTGTTCTTTGAAACTCCAGGCGAAGCCGAGCAGCAGGGGTATCGGCCTTGCCGGAAATGCAGGCCAGACCAGCAAAGGGTATCCCAAGATCGCGAAACGCTCATAATTAAGGCCTGCAGACGGTTGGAAAGAGAACGCTCCCCGGTGTCGCTGGAGGCGCTTGCCGAACAGGCAGGGTTGAGCCCCTCCTATTTTCACCGCCTGTTCAAGAAAATAGTCGGCATCACTCCCCGTCAATACTACCTTAAACATCGCAGCGATCGCTTTCGCCACATGCTCGCAGACGGGTCCGCAGTGGCCGAGGCTATTTACTCTGCAGGGTTTGAGTCCTTGAGCGGCGCCTATAATCGAAATGACGACCGCCTCGCGATGACGCCGAAGAACTACCGTAAGGGAGCTGAGGGAATGCAGATTGTCTATGGTACAGCTACCTGCTATCTGGGCAGTGTCCTGGTGGCGGCGACCGTCAGGGGAGTTTGTGCGGTCGAACTGGGCGATAGCGAAGAACAGGTGTATGCCAATCTATGCAGTATGTTTCCCAAGGCCTCACTAGACCGTGGCGCACCCCAATTTCAAAAACTGGTCAAAGCGGTCATACATCATTTGGACAATCCTTTCGAGAGGTGCGAATTGCCCCTTGATATCCAAGGGACTTCATTTCAGCAGAAGGTCTGGAGTGCGCTGCGCACGATAGAGCCAGGCAATACATCCAGCTATAGCGAGATTGCCGGGCAGCTTGGCACTCCCGCCGCAGTGCGCGCTGTAGCCGGCGCTTGCGCGGCTAACAGGATTGCGGTATTGATTCCCTGTCACCGGGTACTTACCAAGGATAAAAACATTAGCGGATACCGCTGGGGGAAGCAGAGAAAAAAGCTTCTTCTCGATAAGGAGAAGAAATGATCGGGGGCAGAAAAAGATACCCTTCTGATTTATAGCTGTGAAGATGCCTCAGAAAGCTACCGCAACTCTGGCAACTGTCAAAGCTGCCATTAGAGAGCAGATTACACCTGATTATGAAGCCGAGGCTGGAGATGTCGTCTACGAGAGCGCTGCCAGTGCAAATCTTCTTGGTGGTTTCAGAAGAGGGGTGAACCGGTCCGGGAAGGGAACAGGCAGCGCCGAGGGACATATTTCTATTGTTACAGAAGTGTGCGGTACGTAAGAAATAACTTCAGCCGGGCCATTCACGACTAGTAAATAATCATGCAGCTTTTCTGCTTCTTTCTTTCTCACTTCCCGCCGACATGGCGGGTTTTCAAGCAGCAGACGTACGGGTAATCCAGAGTATCCGATATATTACTTGGTTGCCGCTGCCTTTGTGAAGGTGGACAAGGCCTTCTCTATCTTTGCAAGCACTTCCTCGCATCCGGTTACATTATGGCGCATTTGGACATATTTGGGGTCATTGTAAGATACATAAACCGCATCCTCGGCGTCTTTCCAAATTAAAGCTTTCTGCGGTAAGTCAAGGGCTGCAACCTGCTGACACTTCATCAGCGGGCTTCCGACCTTGGGGTTGCCGAAAATCAGTAATACCGTATCCCGCAAATCTATTCCCACACTGCTTGCTCCCTCTGAATGATCTATGCGATTGAATACGGTCATGCCTTTTTCTTTGAGAATATTCTCGAGTCGATCGGCTGTCTCTTCTACATCGAAGTCGCTCTGGACAGAAATGACCCCATTTGCGGCCATGGAAGGGAACGCATACAGCAGAACAAGTACTAAAGAAACTATTACTTTTTTCATTTTTACACCTTTTTAGTCTGGTAGAATTTTTTTTATAGATGCGTAAGACTCCCAAGCTTCAGCTCAGGCAACGGTTTGGCCGCCATCATCACCTGAGATCGGCACAGCATCAGGATTTGAGAAGGAGGGGAATGAATCTGCGAATTTCCGCAACCGTTCGGAACCTGTTGCCTCCACTAACTACCACGTTAATTCAAAGGTCTAGTACTGTCCAGGAATTGACCTGGTCATTAGGAGGTCGAATTGGACTCCACCAACCACCTCTGCGCAGCTTTCCCAGCGGTTTAAATGAGCGTTGCAGATTTATATATGAATTTAATGCTTAGTGTTGTCAGTAGAATAATCTCAAGGGCAAAGAAAAAGATAAGGCATCCTTAAGCAAGTTCCGGAGAATGGTTCTGATCCTTTGCTACATTGGCCTGCTGTAGACCGTGGCGAACTGTTAAAGAGTTGTTGAAGCGACCAGTACCAAGGGAAATAGCATGATGGCTTGAAGGACCTGCCGCTTCGAACGTTGTCAAGCTCCAAGAAATTTGTTATAGCCATCACTGTGAAGACGGTGCATAGTGATGGGCCTATGCAATCAAGCATTAAACAAAAGTGCTTTATACCCAGAGGCCGACAACATACCTGAAAAATCTAATTTCATTTACCATTCTAAGTACGCGAAGTCCTATAAAAAATTATTTCAGACAATATTGGCTGCCATTATAAATCTCACAGGCGGTCAATTGTGACTTAATGAAGGGTTCAGCAGAGTTGCACAGGTCTTTTGCCACTCTCGTCCATTGAAGTAGAATCGCAGTTGTGCGCTATTCCTTTTTATTTTCAGTTGGACGGAGCACTGGGTGAGTAAAACATCTATCTTGTGCTGTGGGTAACGCGGAGAAAAATCTCCGATGGCATATTTTACTCTGTCGGAACATAACAACGTGATTCTTTTCCAGAACCCGTAGAATGTAAATCGTCTTGTGTCGATTACATAGATATTCAACTATTAAATTTGAGGTGATTGTTTGCAAACAACAGTAAAAAAATGGTTCCGTGATAAAGATTTCGGCTTTCTAGAAAACGGAAGTGGTCCAGATATAAAGGTGCGCAAGTCCGACCTTGTTAATTGTCAGTTTTTAAAAATCGGTGTGACGGTTGAGTTTGAATGTCACCAAGATAAACAAGGACTTATCGGGAAAAAGGTTAAACTTCTAGGTCAGAGAAAGATGAATAAACCCCAAAGGGGAAACCAAGGCGGCAAGAAATCTCCTTATGGCGTGATGACTTAGTGTGTATTCAATGAGAAAATATGTCCCTCGCCAATCTTTTTTAGCTTGAATCTGTAGTGCTCCAATCAATATTATTACGGTGTAATAACTGCTGATAGTTCAGTGCGCGTCGTTTGACGAAAAATAAAGATATACAGCAATGGGTTTAACGGGGCTTGATTTGACAAAGATATAGCAAAAACGCAGTTGCTCAGGCAATCTCACTTTTCCCACGAACAGATAGATTTTGCAGCTGGGTGAGGGAAATAGAAGGGTTATATAACGCTGGCAGATTTCATTATAATGATTATCATTATAATGATTTACTAAATAATAATTGAGCTGATGTTTCGTATCATTGTATAGGCAGTTATATAATTATTGTCATATATTTTGTACGCTCATCTTTTAGGTAGGAAAAATTGCACAAAGGGGCAATTTACCTTCCATTTATGGCTTTGCTATTAAAAAGCTATACCTGAAACCTCAAATCTTCCTTTTGTTCAGTTCTTGTTTCATCATTTATGTGTGAGTTAGCGGTCTTATTCTGTTGCCTCAGGGGAGGCCACAACAGAGATTACATCAATTGTTAATGAGGCGTATCATCTTGGGATAGCATAGACTGTTTATGTCGAGCAAAGAGGAATAAAGACGTTTTTTGAGGTAGCCATGGCACTGATTATACAGAATTTTATCATAGGTGAAAACGTTAAGCATAAAGCCAGAGCAGAATGGGGGATTGGGAAAATTACCAAGGTTGATTATTGTGGAACTATCAGGGTGATTTTTAAAGGGAGAAGAGAAATGTCAATTGCCCAAGGGGCAAAATATCTCAAGAAGGTGCCTTGAAATAGAACTAAAATATTACCCCCATCGCTTTGTTTGAGACAAAATTAGGCGTGCGTAGGGGAGCCAACGAGCTCTATTTAAGACTCCAATCTCTGTATGGCTGCTTATTCCATAAAATTTTTAACACATAGGACCTGAATTTTGGCTAGATCAAACTATTCATTTGAAAAGCGTCAAAAAGAGCTACAAAAGAAAAAGAAAAAAGAAGCAAAAAGGCTGCGTAAACTTGAAAAAAAGAAAGACCCGGGTGATAACACAGATACTCTTCCCCCAATTGAAGAATAATCCTGTCGCCACCTAGTCAATTCTGACCAATAGGGAATCAATTTTCTTGATCCACTCAAAGCTAGAACTTTAGGATAAACTCAACACTACGTCAGCATTCATATGATCCTGGAATACCCCCTTCACCTCGAAAGATGGTGTAGGTGAGTTCTTTGAGCAGTACTCACAAAACGAATTTTAAGAATCCCCTGCGTCTTCAGGCGGGTCTACTACCAGAACGCTTGAGCCGAGCTCTTCAAGGACCTGCTGTTCAAGCCCATCCTCTCCTGATCGCAATTTCTTCAACTCATCCGGTTTGTATTTTCTCGGAAGCTTGCCGAGGTTGCATATGGGTTCGCCAGGACTTATCGAAGGCAGGCTTGTCATCCCCATGACTACGCCGTTAAATGGGGCGTAGAGTGTACTTTGCTCCTCTCCCAGGATCGTCGTGTTTGTTGTGAGCGGTTGTCCTTTCTCGACAATATCTCCAGGTTTTATGTGAAAGTGCAGAAATCCTCCATGCTCCGCCCGAATCCATTTGGATTTCTCAATGGTAATCTGATAAGGAGGTTTCTCGGTGGGAAAATCTGCCATCTCAAGCTCGCGAAGCACATTTTTCACACCCCGGACTGCCGTCTCCACAATACCGGGTTCCACTTTCCAGACCTCACCCCCTTCCATGATAATTGTGGGGCATCCAGCACGACATGCTTCCCGGCGGAATGAATTCTTTGGACCTTTGCCGTTCACTATGATTTCGGATCCGAAAGCCCTGGCTATCCTTCGAACCTCGGGGTTGGTCAGATCACCTCGAACCGTGGGGTAATTTGTGCGACGGATTGAGGCGGTGTGCAGATCTATGCCGTAATCGGAACGCTCCACAATTTCTTTGAAAATCCTATACGCCATCCTGCTTGCGAGGCTTCCGTCTGCAGTTCCAGGAAACGAACGGTTCAGGTCACGCCGATCAGGCAGATAGCGAGAATGGCGATCGAAAGCGGGAAGATTAAGTACCGGAACGAGGATTAAGGATCCTCTCTGCAGGGTAAAATCATCTTGGATTAACTGGCGAATCGCACCACAACCATTAATTTCATCTCCGTGTAAAGCAGCGGTGACAAACACCACGGGCCCGTCTTCGGGTCCCCGGCGAATGTGAATTTGAATCTGGACAGCCATGCTGCTGTAGCTCTCCCCGACGGTGAGCTGTACATTACGTGATTCGCCCGGATCAATCCTCTCACCAAACCAGTCGGCAATTGTCTTGTCGGTGTTGAGTTTATTCATGGCCAGGTGCGTTTTGGGTGGCTGGTATTGTGACGGACTCGATTGATCCTGAGTCTTTGAAAACTTCCTCTGCTACAGGTAATTCCGGCAAATCTTTAATGGTTGGCCGTCTCTTGCGGCGAATTTTCGCCGGAGTCATGTCACGCATCAGTTCAAGTTTGCCAAAACAGAGCAGACGGTCTCCTCCCATAAATTGGCGCTGAGGTCGAGGGTTGGGTATGACTTTTGTGTCACGATGAAGGGTAAGCACAACAATATCTTTTTCGCGCAACCCGGATTCACTAATAGTTTTTCCTATATATTCGGACTCTTCTGGAATATGAATTTCAGCAACACCGTAACCGCTGCTCACCGTAAGACGTTGGCGCAGGTCGATTTCCGGAAAATTTACCTGTGCAGCTATATAATCTATTACCGACCCGGCGATATCGAGTTGTGTGCACCCCTCTATCCCTTCCAGCCCGGGTGAGGAGTTTACTTCCATTATCAATGGACCATCATTTCCCTCAAGCAGATCAACGCCAGCCACCTTGAGACCCAGGATCTGTGCCGCCCGAACGGCAGTTTCTTTATATATTTCATCAAGAATTACAGGTTCAGCAATGCCACCTCGGTGCACGTTACTGCGAAATTCCTGGCCTTGAGCAACCCGCCGCATTGCACCAACCACTCGATCGCCAACTACAAATGCCCTTATATCCCGGCCTTTACTTTCTTTTACGAATTTCTGGATAAGAACACTCTGTTTCTGACTCTGCAGCAACTCTATGATGCCGGCAGCTGTGTTGATTGAGTCTGCTAAAATTACCCCGATGCCTTGGGTGCCTTCAATCAATTTGATTACAACCGGAGCGCCGCCGACACGTTCAATTGCAGGCAGGACATCTTTTTTGTCTCTGACAAATGTTGTTCGCGGAATACCGATTCGATGTCGGCTGAGTATTTGCAAACTACGCAATTTATCTCTCGAGTTTGAAATGCTGCCGGATGAGTTGGCACAAAATACATCCATTTGTTCAAACTGCCTTACAACGGCGGTACCGTAGTAGGTGATTGAGGCCCCTATTCTCGGTAGAACGGCATCATAATCAGATAAACGATTTTGCCGAAAATAAAGATGCGGCCGACCCTGCTCAAGATCAATGGCAAACTTCAGAGTATTTAACACTTTGACAACATGTCCGCGCTGTACCGCAGCTTCTCGAAGTCGTCGGGTGCTATAGCTTTGCGGGCTGCAAGAGAGAATGGCAAGTTTCATGTGTTTCCTCTAATTCTGAGTTTCAGACGCACAATTTAGGCGTCAGCTTGTTTTCTTTTCTGCTTTTTGGGTCTGCCGCCATAAAATGACTTACCGCAGTCAACGAGAAATCGTCCCCTGAAAGCCTCTCGCCCCAGTAGCATTCTGAATCCCATGTTGTCGCGGCTGGCGAGGGTCAGCTCAACAGGCCACGTTTCTCCCAGCAGTTCGACTGCGGTGATAATTACAGGCCGCTTTTTAGCTACACCTGTAGAACTTTTCACCGATCTGTACTCAATTATTCTGGCCTCCACGAAAACTGTTTTCTTGCTTGACCTCTGGATTGGGTGCACCTTGAAGCGAACCCACTGCCCCCCATCCCGTTCAAAAGTTTTCATATCGAAGGCATGCAAAGAAGATGACCGGGCGCCTGAATCGACTTTAACCTTGATGCGTTTGATTCCCAGTTCAGGAAGTGCCACCCACTCCCGCCAGCCGATGACCGGCAAGTTGGTTATGTTTTTTTTAGCCATTTCTATGTGCGTGCTGAGTTCTGGTTGAATCACGTTTTTTCATAATGATTGTTACGCTGCCAACGGTTGATCACCAAGGTCAACAACTAATAAAGAATGAATCACCATGAATATCGATAAGTCAGTCATCAGCTAGTGCGAACTGGTCCCGTGTTGATCCTGCAGGTACAAAAACAGGTCGAGCAACAAAAAGAGGACTCGACCTGTTTGATAAATTTTATCCTGCTGCCAAGGAATAACGGCAACAAACGGGTAGTAACTTGTAAACGATTTCCCTTATTAATCCTCAAACGACATTTCGGAGAACCTATCGTCTTCAATGAAAAGATCAGACATCCTTAATTTTACTGGATTTTTTGAGTCGATGAAATACACCGTACCACATTCAAAACAATTGATCTCGTCTCCGATTGCAAAATAGTATTCGATAGGGATATACCCAAGACAGATCTGACATTTTCCAAAACGCTCACTGTTAGTGTGGTGTCTGCTGAACTTTGCCATACCAGCCTCCTCAAAATTGTTGTACCTCGCTCAAATACCCTCAATTATTTGGCATTGATCTCTATGGTCTTCGGTTGGGCTGCCGCCGATTTAGGTAATCTCAAGGTCAGCACTCCATTGACCAGATCAGCCGCTACTTGTTCGGTGTTAATCGTTGGTGGAACAGAAAAAGATCGATGGTATTCGACATCTTTTATTTCATCCCATTCCGAGACACCTTTACGCTCAATAGAACGCACACCTATAAGGGTTAACAACCCATTATCTATCTGAATTTTAATGTCTTTTCTTGACACGCCCGGTAATTCCAGGCAGAGCAGAATCTCTTCTTCGTTTTCATAGATATTAACAAGTGGAGTGGCTTTGAGTATAGTTTTTGCAAGCTTTCTAGCGGCTTGACCTTTGTCAATCAAATTTTCCCCTTCCATAATTGTCTCCTTGCAGCAAAATCCACAATCTCGGGACAGCTTCTTAGTTAATGGTTATCTGCACTGGTTTCATAGCTTCAGCTTTAGGCAGTGTTAAGGTGAGCAACCCACTTTTCAGTGTCGCTTTGACTTTCCCTGCATCCACATCTGCAGGCAGGGTGAAGCTTCTTGTAAATTCGGTGCTTTTCCGTTCGCTCCTGTGGGTGGAATATCCCTCTGGTCCAGTAATTTTATTTACACCGCTTATTTCAAGGTAATTCCCTTGCAGCTTGACTTGCAGATTTTCCTTTTCAATCCCTGGCAACTCGGCAATGAATAAGAAATGGTCTCCCTCATCCGTTAAATTTGTTCGTGGATAATAGCCCACTGCCGCCAGTTCCGGACGCCACCCAAATGATTTCCCGAGGTCTTCGTAGAATTCATCCAGCCTTCCTTTCAGCAACATAGCCTCAAACATTTTATTGATATCAGTCCAACCAGTAGTCATTTAACACCTCCCAAACCCTGATTTAATAGAACATTTAAACGCTTTACCGCCTGTGGTTGAATGTTACTTCAAAATGCTACTCTATATTAATTATTATAAAGATAATGTCAAATAAATTACTTTACATCATATAACATAAATATTAAAATTATACTTGATTTTGTCAGACTACACTTATGAGGTGATCATGAAGAAAAGTGAGCAGCGGAGGAGGGAACAGGAGCTCCAGCTTAATACGGAGGAGCTGAGAGCAAAGCAATCGGTACGGACTACTTTCAAGCTTCCGGAGAAGACCATAAACCTGCTGAAAGTATCTGCCAAACATCTTGGTATCAAACAGAAGACCTTACTGGATCAGCTGCTTGAAGACGATAAAGCTCTGGAACTGCTCGCAGATGACGCGGTCACTCATTCTCGCAATGAGAACTGCTGCCGACCCAAGACATTTGTTTTAAGCAAAAAGGCCCTGGATCAAATAGAATATGTATCGAGCTGCTACGAGGTACCCAGAGACTTCCTAGTCGAACTGTCTGTTTCGAGACTTGTATCTTACGTTGAGTCTTTAGCGAAAACGCATGATGCGCGAAGAGCGTTGTTGGCTGATCTTGATCGATATAGGGAGCAGCTGGAAGAGTTATCAGCAAAAGCGAGTACCATGCTTAAAAAAGATGATGTCTTTGGGGCCAAAGTTGAAGCTCTCACTCAAAGAACACAAAAGTTTGTGGGAGAGATAAGAAAAACCGTAAAAGACAAGAATGAATTTATTTATTAGGTCCAAGTACCTTGGCGGCACCAATGGGAATTATACTGAGGTGTAATGGCAAGTATCTTATCATACCAGAACAGCACATTTTGCAGTGAGATCGGAAAACCAAGCAGCCAATTCTTCTAGATATGAATTACTCTCACTGTATTCCCACAGGTATTTAATCACCTTATTCCGGGCACCAGTCATCTTGATCTGCTACTTACTCTGCAGCAACAGGGCAAGCAGCAAAGCGCGGTCAACCAGACTATGACGGATGATAAACTCCGACTTTTGTTTATCGAATCCGCCAAGTGGGCCGAAGCCATCGAGTTTCGGCACGTCGATCGAGACATTGCAGATGTCGGACGAACTCCATCGATGCTCGGAGACCACACTGCTGTCTAACCGTTTCGCGATTCTACTGACAGCGTCATACAAGCCCATGCTCGCTTCACTCGACGGCAGCGGCTGCCTGGTTAAACCGCCTTCGAGCTGGGACTGAAGCGTTTTACTCAATCTTCTGGTGAGCGAAGTGTTTTTCCTAATGCGCTGGTCGATTCGTTCGAAGTCGGCAATTGTATTGAATCGGACGCTGATTTTCGCGGAACCGTAAGCAACCGTCTTGAAGATGTTTGATTGAAAGTTGGTGGCGAAGGGGGCTATGACATTTTCAGTATCATTTTTGCCCAGATCGACAATGGCTGAGATGGTTTTAAAGAAGTGCGCCGCCGCCAGCGCAACATTTTCAGAGCGGCTCGAGTCAATGAGTTTCAGATTGTAAGTGTATGACGCAGACCCCGATCTGGAGGTGACGATGCTGCCCTCGGTGTTGCCTCCGTGCAGGCTGATTACCCGTTTTGCCTTGCCTGCCTTCTGAGCGATGATGTTCTTAGAGAATTTGCCGGCGATTGCCGAGTCGGTTATGACCAGCACGCCAATGCGGATCTTGCGGAGTATTCTGGCAAACCGCAATGCCTGGAATGCGGATATGCAGGTCACGATACCGCCCTTATTCTCCCATATGCTGGTACCGTACAGCCGGTGCTCCGTGGCTTGGAAGTTCTCGTGACTCGACATTTTCACCGAATCGTCTATGGGCATGAGTATGAGGTAATCGAGCTCTTCGCCGTTCGCGTTGCTGAGAAACAGGAGGTTGCCAATCTCCAGTTCCGGATATATTTCACTGGCAAAGTTGAACGGCGCGAGATGAGACTTGATCAATTCGGAGCATTTATTGACACCTTCAATATTCCTCACATGCGTATCGATATTGACCAGCTTTTCCAGAACGGCTTCTGTGGACTGTTGCCGCCCGCGTAAATAGGTTCTCAGACGGCTTTTGAGGGGCAACCGCTTGTCTTTTTCCTCAGGCAGCTGGGCGAGCAGGTTCACGGAGAAGTAGCGGACGGAGGCGACGTCGAGCATCCTGTTGACCAGGGCGCAGAAATCATATCCGGCCACCCCGGCGGCGTACACGTAGGACCCGCCGCGGCCAAGGCTGGCCATGGAGTTGACTTCCAGCAGGTAGATGTTGTCGGCGGCGTCCATGCGGATATCGACCCGGGCAAAATCTCTCAGCTCAAGGGCGCGGAAAGCCTGCTTGCTGTAGTCGATCATTTTCTCCGTCAATTCCGGCGGCAGATCCGCCGGACAGATCTTTTGTTTGGGCCGTTTCTTTTTGTCCTCCTCAGTCTGAATAGCGTTCGGGTCGCCTTCTAAATCGAATTCCAGAACGGGAAACGCTTCGATCGGTGAATTTCCCAGTAATCCGACCGCAAATTCGCGGCCGGGAATAAATTGTTCCACGAGGGCCTGCTGCTGAAATGTGGTGACAATGAAGTTGATGGCTTCCCGCAGATCATCTTCCTTGTAGACGACTTTCAACCCGAAAGAGACGCTCTCCATTTTCGGTTTCACTATCACCGGATACCGTACCTTGGACAGGTCGTCATCCGGGGCGTTGAAGACCCAAAAATCAGGGGTTGGCAGGCCGTTGTTCTGCCACACGATCTTGGTCATCACTTTATCTAAGGCAAGAGCATGTCCGGATGGGTTTGAACCCACATATGGGATACCCAGCATCTCAAGCAGTGAGGGGAGGTGAGTGTAGCGGCTCTCCCCCTGAATGCCGTAGGCCATATTAAATACCATCCCCATCTGGTCCCCGTCGATGGCTTTGGGCATGAAATGCTGGAGGCGCTCTATGACGAACATATTTCCGTCTATGACCCTGGTGTTGTGTCCACCGAGCTCGAGGCAATTGGCCACCCTCTGAACGTTTTTTTCGGAATAGAACTCTTTATTCTGCATACCGAATTTATTCAGGACGCCGGTAAGATCCTTGTTGTAGATGATAGCAACTTTCATGTGTTAACCCATCTTATGCTGTTGTTAAACAACCCCGCACATCCCCAGGAAGTTCCTGACCATCAGTAAGCCCTGACCGCCGGAAACTTCAGGGTGAGCCTGGAAACCATAAATCGGTTTATCTTTGTGGCGAATGATTTCATTCGGTGTCGTATCAGATTCGCCTATCGAGATAAAGTCGTCCGGCAGTTCAGAGACATGATAGGAGTGCCTTTTGACCAGGCTGACCTCCTGGGTGTTTAAGCCAGCAAAAATCGGGTCATCCTGCGTCAGACGGATGGTCTCTTTTTTCTGATGATATTTGTCGAGTTTTTTTATACGCCCCTGGTAGGCGGCGGCGATGATTTCATGTCCCAGGCAAAAACCGATGATGGGGACATTATAATTCATGATGGCGACGAAGTTGGTCGTCAGGTTGAGCGGCTCATAGGGATTGCCCCTGCCGCCGGAGAGAATGATGCCGGATACCCGGGACTTGACGGACAGGGTAATCGGCTGGTTATGATCGAAAAATACATAATCAAAATCTTGTTCGGAAAGAAATTGACGCTTGAATTTCTTGATAAAACTGCTTTGGTTGTCGACTATCAGGATCATTGTACTCCCTCCCGGGGATAAATGGAGTAATGCTGCTGCTCTTTAGATAATGTATCTATCCCTGTACATTTCGCCACTGTCGGGCGCTTTTCTATTTCTTCTTGAAAACTGCCCTCCAACCGGTTACCGGCTGCATGATCGGCCGGCAGACATTGCTCACTGAGCCGGCTTGTTCAGTCACATAGAACGCCTCCGGATCAATTTTTATGACTGTCTGCAGCACACTTTTCAAGTCTCTTCTCCTGCACACGACATAGTGTTCCTGCACCGGGCCATTCCTGCCCTCACCGGCGAACGTGGTCACTCGGTAACCATTTTCTCTAATCTTCCCAGCGATAGAATGAGAATTGTCTCTGCTGATGATTCTTAGTATCAGATGTCCCATTGCAATCACTTTTTCTATCTTGATGCCGACGAGATTTCCGCTCGCAAACCCAAACGCATAGACGATGCCGAGCAACGGCTGCTGGGCTACGGTCTGCACGATCGTGGACACGACGGCCAGCCAGATGGCTGATTCAAAAAAGCCGAGCCAGAAGGCCAGGGTGGTTCGTCCATGCACGATTGCAATGGTGCGCAGCGTCCCGAGAGACACATCGGTCAGGCGGGCGAAAAAAACCAGGATCGCATACAACCAGTCAGTGCTCAGCACCAGTCCAAGAACATCCATTCTACTACCTGTGAAAAGGACAATTGTTTTACAGAAAAGAATTATAAATAATATATATATTTCAGTATCCTATCGAATTGGGTACCTGGAGGTGTACCCTATCGAGGTGGCGGTATTTACATTCTTCTTTCCAGGACTGCAAGAAAAATCTGCAGGCCGTGTATAACAATTTGATGAACCGGTACCAGATGAACAAATTGTTGGGTTCTAAAGGCGACACAGACGAGCTGTGGAATTGGGCTTCTGGGCGATACGCTAGAACCACTTTTTTAGTTTGAGCAAGGCGATCATGCCGGCGGAGACGGTAATGATGCCAATACAGATGACGGCAAACCCATAGGGGCTTTGCGCCCCGGGTATCCCTCCCACGTTGATCCCCAGCAGGCCGGTGAGAAAGCCGAGCGGAAGAAAGAGCGTTGCCACCAGCGACAAGGTATACATGCGTTTGTTCAGCGTCTCGGAAAGCCTGCTTATAAATTCTTCCTGGGCAACGATTGCCCTATCCCTCAACGAATCAAGTTCTTCCACGTAGCGGTTGAATTTGTCGATGCTCTCTCTGATGTGCATCTTGTCTCGCTTGCCAAACCAGCCGGGAGAATCGTTGAGCAGATGCTCCAGTGCGGTCCTCTGGGGGGAAAAGAACCGCCTGAGCCTGATCGCCTGACGCCGCATCTGGGCAAGGAGGGCCCGGCTCTCGGCATCGTCACCGGTGCTGAGACGTTCCTCCACTTCCTCGAAGTCATTTTCGATCTGTTCAACGACCGTCTCGGCCCGCAGCGCAATTCTCTCTATGAGTTGCGTTACAAATGAAGCAGTTGAACGGGGCCCGGTGCCTCTATCAAGAGATGCTCTGATATCTTCGAGGGAGAGCAGTCGTCTTCTATTAGAGGTGATAATGCAGTGTTTATTGGCCCACATCCTCACTGCAATCATGTCCTCGGGGTCGGCCCCGGGATTCAAATTTACCCCTCGCAGCGACAGGAATAACCCATCCGCTAGGGTGAAACTGCGCGGTCTGGTGTCATCATCGATCAGGTTCGTTCTGATAATCGGATCGAGCCAGCTCAGGGTGTGAAGCCACTCGTGAGCAGCGCTTTGGCTGTAATTAAGATGTACCCAGCTGAGTCCGGTGCCTGAATCGGCTGTGCGTTCAGACTCGGCAAGATCAATCTCTGTTGCCCCGCCTTTCATATCCAGTGACATGATCTGAAACGATTGTTCGAAACTCACACCCACCTCCTTTAATCAAGCAACTCCGTTGTGCTTCATATGGACGTCGCGCTGCGGGAACGGGATTACGATGTCATGTTCACGAAAAATTTTATCAATTGCCATGTGCATTTCACTGCGAACTACTATTCTGAGGTCTACGTCTTTGAGGTGAACGAGTAAGTCGAAATTGAGAGAACTATCTCCGAACGCCTGAAAATAAACCCGCGGCTCCGGCGTAGATCCATCCATTATCACTTGATTGTGGGAATGCGCAACTTCAAGGAGCAGGCGCTTGACGAGTTCGGTATTGCTTCCATATGCCACCCCAACTGATACCCGCAGCCGGCCCCGCTGGTCATCGAACATCATATTGGTAACCTGGTTGGCGATCAGCTCTGAGTTTGGCACAATGACGTCTGAGCGGTCAAAGGTCTGCACAATGGTCGAGCGGATACTGATTTTTTTGACATACCCCTCGGTCGTGCCAACAACTATCCAATCACCTTTTTTTATCGGCCGTTCAAACATCAGGATCAGACCGGAAATGAAGTTGTTGACGACATTCTGCAAACCAAAACCGATACCCACCGAGAGGGCGCCAATAATCACGGTAAGACCGGTCAGCTTTATACCTGCGACACCAAGGGTGAGGAGGATGACGACTGCATAACCCACATAACCTGAAACAGTTAGAAAGGTGTCGCGTGCGCTTTTCGTCATGTCAGCCGAGGCCAGCCAACTCCGATCGATGAATTGCTTGAAGTATTCGATCGCCGGCCAGCTCAATACAAAAAGCAGCAATGCCAGCGTGATGCGGGCAGGAGAGATGATGAAGCCGCTGAAATCGGCACCTTCAAGAAAAAATTTGAAGAGCTTTTCGTTGTCTGTATCGGTGATATTCCACTGGTGCAAAACGAGAATTATAGCGCTCACCACCACGTATAACTTCAGGCCAATGCCAAGAATTTTGTGAGTTTTGACTCGGCGCTTCTCCTCAACCGGAGTCAGGGAAAATCGGTTCACCACCATATCCTTGGAGGCGCGAAACGATTCCATCAGCAAGTCAATGGAATCATAAAATATCAAGGCAAGCGCAAAGATGCTGAATGTATAACCGGTGGTCACAATGACGTAGTCCGTAAGGTTGCGGAAACCAAAACACTCAAGTCCAGCCAGAAACAATACTGCTATCAGCAGCGGAAGTTTTACATACCTCCAGAACGCAGGTTGAACGCTGGAGCAGAAATATCGGCTGAACATAAACAGGCTGAGAAGCCAGGCGAAATAGAGCAGGGAGCTGAGTGCACCAGCAATGCCAGTCGAGGTTTGGTAAATGTTATAGTCGGAGGAAAATACAATTACCACTGCTGAAATCAGACTGAAGGCGTAGAGATTGACGTTGCCTTGTGCGCCGCTCAAAGGTTGATTCGATGAAGTTGCGGATGCAGATCTGAAACGATAAATGAGTGCTTGCAGTAGAAGCCGTAAGACAAGGTAAAAATAGAGTATCAAGCTGCCCATCACAATAGGGGGGTGGCCTGAAAACATGAAGAATGTGAGGCTGATGAAAAGGGTCGAAAATATGACAAATCCCAGGAAAAATTTGCTGATGACCCTGGCCTGGGTAATCAGTAGCATAAAGATATGCACCATATTGCAGGGGCTGCTGTATGCCTTGATCAGATTCAGAACCTTTGGCATGCACGAAAGTCCAAAAATCAGTGAGGTCACGACTATGAGAAAGAGAACTGTCTGCTGACTTTTGGGCGCTGCGGTGTATGTCTGACGGTCAGGAGCATAGTGTGCTGCCTGCGCTTCGGCTAAAATCCGCCAAAGAGGTTTTTCCTGAAAGAAGGTTTCTCTGGTTTTCTGACGCTCTATGTAGTGATTCAGCTGCTTGAGTGCCTCTTCAGCAGTCATCATCAAGAGCCGTAATTCGACAAGTTCAAGCTCTTTCTGCTGCTTGAGGGCTACCAGTTCGGAAAGCGCCTGGTTGACAACCGATTTTTCTCCGTTCTTGTCGCCTATACCTGCAAGCGCCTGGTCCAGCTGGCCAATTTCTTTTTGGATCTGGGTGATTTTTTGATTGTAGCCGGCTATATCATTTTTAATTTGCTGTCTGTTCTGTAAGACTGCGTCAATCTCGGGGTCGGTGGCAAGGTTATCAAGAATCAGCTGGATCGCCTGCCGCTGTTCTGTTTCAGCGATCGACCCCGGTGTACCTGCCGCGTCAGCGTAAGCGTTTACCAGGGGAACTCCACACAAAAACATACCAAGCAGAACCAGATATTTTATATGCTTCATGTCATATGTCGGGCGAGAAGAGATGACTGATCGTTGCGGCTGTACCAGAAAAACCGCGTGCACCTGTAACCTGTTGCCACTCTAATCTAAGATAGATCAACCGCTAATTCGAGGTAAAACGGCGCTGGCAAGGCTTAGAACCAAGAAAAAACCGCACATATCGGTAACCGTCGTTAACAATGGGCTGGACACGAGCGCTGGATCAATTTTCAGTTTTTTCAGCACCAGCGGCAGCATACCACCGAATGTTACGGCCACCAGGGTGTTCCCTGCGAGCGCGGCACCAATGACCAATGAAAGAAACAGGTTTCCTTTCCACAAATATGCGACAAAACCGAGCAATATCCCGAGGACGATGCCGTTTATCAGGCCAAGGGTGGATTCTTTGAATGCCACTCTGAGAATCTCTCCGGGCCGCAGCAATCCCAAAGCAAGTTCGCGCAGGCTGACGGCCACTGCCTGATTCCCGGAGCAGCCGCTCATATCGCTTACCATTGGGAGAAATACAGCCAGCGTTATGGCGGCGGCAAGCGTATCCTGGTACAGCGCGATAACGCTGGCGGCGATGATGTTGAGCACGATGTTGAGGGTAAGCCAGCTGAGTCGGCGGCCGGACCGCTTAACAAGCGGCATCGATCGAAACTCTTCCCCGCCAATTATGCCCGACAACCACAAGAAGTGCTTTACGGTTCTTTTACTTTTCGCTTCCTCGACAGCCAACGGCAGGACGATGCCCAGAAGAGCGTTGTCGGAGTCGACTACTGGAAGCGCCAGGAGACTATGTTGGCTGAACTCCTCAGATACCTCGTCCAAAGCAGCGTCGGCACTTACTCGGTAGGGATTGCGGATCATTACATCTCGGAGCAGTGAGGTGTGTGATGAAAACAGCAGGTCGTGAATCCGCATGACTCCAACGAGGCAATTTTTTGAGTCAACCACGTAAATATATTGGATATTGTAGGTTCGATAGACTTCCTGGTTATCCTGCAGATCCCTATTGACCTCGCCAATGCTGGTATCTTCCTGATACGCCAGGAAATCAGCTATCATCAGATTTCCTGCCGTATCCTTGGGGTAATTCAATGACGTCCTGGCCACCTCTGCAGAATCAGCCGGCATCGATTGGAGTATCTCTTCGGCTTCGCTTGTGTCCAGCTCTCCAAGGACATCAACTACCTGTTCGCTGGGCAGTTCATCAGCGATTCTGCCGGCATCGCTGGCGGGAAGTTCGCCGAGGATGAGTGCCGCCTGTTCATCCGATATGTCTTCTATAAGGTCCGCCGCATCGTTGGGGCTCAACAGGGTCAGAAGGGTCGTCCTGTCCCCTTCATCAAGCCTGGAGAGAACGAGTGCGGTTTCCTGGGGTGACAAAGACTCAAAAAAATCCAGGAGATCTTTTACGCGGCCTGCTTCGATCAGGGCTTCAAGATGTTCCCATGGCTTGTCGGCAAATGTTGTCACTGCAATTCTCCAGATCTGCTCAATTGTGGTTACTTGCTTTCGTACAAATCCTTATTCATTTATTGGCTGATAGTGATACAACTTATCGGGCTTAACAACTTAAATCTGAGGTAAATTAATAACTGGAGGTTCTCGAGTATAAAGAAAGCAGCCTTATCCAGCACGGAGAGCAACGCTGCATGATGGGATGGATTGGACTTATGTCCTTATCAATAATGATGCGCGTCGGAAACTCCTTCAATCCTGTCCATTGTCGGTAAAAAAAGGGTGCCCTGAGGAAAAGTCCATAGGGGGAGAAAGCGTATATAACCACTCAATACAGCAAATGTACAATATCGCAGCGATTGCCACATTGTAGCACGAATATGGCTTGACAGGATTAACTTCTACCCTAATTTTTATTTTAGTCAGTCCAGTTATTGTCCAATTCTTGGCAGATTAACACATTGCCTATTACAAGAGGTACATCCTGAAACCACTCTTCCTTAATAGTTTCAATAGGAGGTGATGCCTGTAGTTGACCAGAAAATGATCTTAATCAGTTCGACCACCAAAGATAAGATATCCAATTTTGTGAGGAGATTAAAATGGCCAAGTATTTATTTCAGGCATCGTATGTCGGTGAGGGGATCAAGGGTTTGCTTGCAGAAGGGGCCACAAGTAGGGTGGAACATGTGAATCAGTTAATAACAGGCATGGGTGGAACCATAGAAGCCTTTTATTTCTCATTTGGAGAAGATGACGTTGTTGCCATCGGAGAATTCCCTGACCAAGAAACTGCTGCCGCTTTCTCGCTTGCGGTCAATTCAAGTGGAGCAGTAAAAATCAAAACCACTGTTCTTATGACTCCCGAGCAGGTTGATGCGGCGACCAAAAAGACAGTTGATTATCGTCCACCCGGGAAGTAATCATCATTACCCTGGTGCATAAAAAGAGAAGCTCCTGCCAGCAGGATACACTTTAATTGCCAGGAGTATGGCGGTGCTCCTGGTTTGAGTGAACTGCCAGAGCTTGATCGGTAAATTTTTTAATAGGTTTCATGAAAGAAAACACATCTGAGGGTGCGTGCTGTTTATCTTTAATGTCTTGTTGATGGACCGCTGCTGCTTATTAAACTCAAGAGACACAGGAAAAATATGGAAACGGCCAAAAACATGCTGGAAGGCAAGGGATGGGAGATCGTGTCGGTTCCCGTGGGGACAACGCTTTTTGCGGCACTCGAAAAAATGAATCTGAATAAGGTAGGGGCTATTCTAGTCACCCGGGACGAGAACATCATCGGTATATGGACGGAAAGAGATCTCATGCAGGATGTCATCAAAGAAGGTTTTGATCTTAAAAACGGCTTGATAGAAGATTACATGACCACCGAGCTGATATTTGCGCCCCACTCCGATACGGTTTTTAATCTCATGGATAAATTTCTGGGACTCCGGATCAGGCATCTGTTTATTGAAGAAGAAGGCACTGTCATCGGTCTGGTCTCGGGTGGCGACGTCATGAAATGCGTTATCCATGAAAAAGATGCTGAGTTGAAACAGCTCAACTCAATGGTGAGTTGGGATTACTATGAGGATTGGAAATGGAAGCCTGAAGATCGGTAAAGTCAATAGCCTCTGCGGCCCCGCTATTTTGGATCTGAAGATTTATCGGAAGTTCTGTGGCCCAGTCCCTTGCAAGTGCACGTTCGCAGCGATTTTAAAAACCGTACATCACTATGACAACTGAATTTTCACAGCGTCTGGACAATCTCCTCGAAACGCTATCCTGGACTAACACAGAGCTCGCCAATAAGTGTGAGATAGCCCCTCAAACGATTCGCAGATGGAACACGCACAAGAGCCGCCCTCACTCCAGATCAATCGATAAAATCGTTCAGGTAACCGGTGTTTCGAAAAACTGGCTCGTTTCAGGCACTGGTCAGATGTTTTCCGGATGCGCGGACGATAAAGACCAGGTGTTCAAGAAACTCGGTGAGATCTGGAATGAGTTGAGCGAAAAACAGAAGCAGAAGATCATGGTTATAGCCGAACTGTTGCCGCCGGAGATTGAGGCCAGTCGGCCATCACCACCTTATCGAAAAAATCTTTGCGATTGGATAATAGTCAGTGCGGCACAGTATGTAGGCCTGGAAAATTTTGATATCACCTCGCTACCACCTGTTCTTAGAGATTATGTTAAGTCTGGAATCTGCGATGCACGGTGTTTCTGGAAGTGCGTTTCATATTATTCTGACTCAGCAAAGAAGGAAATCGATGCATTACTTGAGTGCTCCCCCCACACCTGCTAATGCAGAATGAGTATCTGATAGTGTCCACACTATTCTCAGCCCATTTGCTCTCTGCAGCAATGTGACCTTTCTCCTCATTATCCAGTTTCCCTGCCATTTCAGATAATAAAAGTCTGCAGTCAGTACTATCGAAGGTGTCATGAAATCGTCAGCAACAAAGCAGTAGTCCCGGCAGGTACCCCTCGACTTCTCCATCCCCGTGCTCTTCTCTGCGATCTGGGGTCTTGTAGAATCTGCCTCAGTGGTCAGTGGTGCCGGAAAACTCGGAAAAGTCAATAACGGTTCAATGACTACCTCGAAATGAGGTCATAGGTCCAGGTGGAATGAGGCGTTAACAGAAGGTAAATAAGGTGTTGATGGCTTACCCAAGCCGGGTTATTTTCTCTGTACTCAGTCTGTACAATTCCTCACTGAGTTCCATTGTGGATATGCTGTATTGGTTTTATCTATTTCAATAATATAGGGAGGATACAATGTTTCCGAGAAGGTGTATGATGATTTTGGCGGTATTGCTAATGGGGCTGACCTGGGTACAGGCTCCGGATGTTTCGGCAGAGGACAAGAAACTGAAGGTCGCCTTTGCCCTTCTGTGGACCATTGATGACCAGGGGTGGACGACTGCCCACTACAACGGCATCAAATACCTGCAGGAGAAAATGGGGGACAAGATCGAGGTATCGTACACGGAGAAAGTGCTCGCTGCGGATGCCGAGCGTGTGTTTCGCGATTATGCCAAGAAGGGGTATGACGTTATTTTCGGGACAACTTTTGAACACATGGACCCGCTCCTGGCCGTTGCCAAGGACTATCCTGATATCAAGTTCGAGCACTGTTCCGGTTTCAAATCGTCGGACAACATGCGTAACTATTTCGAGCGCATGTACCAGGGCGAATATCTGGCCGGGTATATGGCCGGTCTGATGGGCTTCAAAAAGGTGGGGACCGTCGCCACCCAGCCGATCCCAGAGCCAATCCGAGGTATCAACGCGTTTACCATCGGACTGAAGAAGGGGCTCGATGAAGCCGGGGTGAAATATGATGAAAATAAGCTCAACACCGTGGTCTGGCTCAAGTCCTGGCGGGATGCCGCCAATGAGACAACCCTGGCGGAAACCCTCATTGCCAGAAAGCATGACCTGATCCGTCAGATGGCCGATACACCTGATTCTGCGGCGGCAGCGTGCGCGGCTGGCGTTCCCGCTATCGGATACGGTGAAGACGTTGCTAAATATGGTGTAGACTGCGCCTTGGTTTCAACTACCTGGAACTGGGGACAGTGGTATGAAAAGGCCGTCCAGCAGGTCATCGACGGTAGCTGGGACAACACCCCGTATTGGGGCGGTATGGAAGACCAGGGTATTATTCTTTCATCCTTCAACGAGAGCGTTCCCGCCGATGTAAAAAAGAAGGTCCTGGCGGAACAGGCTAAACTTGCCAGAGGTGAGGACAATATCTTCGCCGGTCCGGTTCTTGATCAGGATGGGAAAGAACTCTGGAAGGCCGGTGAAAAGGCAACCGACAAGGATCTGCTGACCATGAGGGTTCTGGTCAAGGGCGTTTCGGGCAAGATCCCAGAATAGAGGGCAGCAGAGTCTGGTCCCGCCGCCTAAAATGGAGGCCCTATGGATGTGCTTGACAGCAGAGAATCGGGAGAAAAGTACCGGCTGCGGGTTGACGGGCTGGGCTACGATGTGGAAATTCCCTATGTATTGGTTCCCGCCCGCGAAGGAAATATCCGTATCGCCTCGTTTAATCTTATCGGACAGACCAGGCTCAATAACGATCTGGGCCGGCTGCTTGCTGAAATAATTCGCCGCGAAGTTGCTGATTATCAATCGGTGGTTGTTCTGACTGCCGTGGAAAAGGCCTTGCAGCTCACCCAGGTGGTTGCCGCTGAACTCGGCTTCGATTCGGTGGCTGTTGCGTATAATCGCATTAAACCGCATATGGAGGTGGAGCGCCGACCGGTCATCCAGGTCGGCGCTGATTCCATCACCAGCGGCGATAAATTCCTGGCTCTCTACGAGCGGGATATGCAGTTGCTCGCCTCAGCGCAGAACGGCTATATCATTATCGATGACGTGGTAAGCACCGGCGGTACTGTCCTCGGTCTCTTTGAAATTCTAGAGGAAGCGGCGGCCCGGGCTGGGATAGGTGCTCCTCAAGTGCACGGCATATTTTGTGCGGCTACGGAAGGGAACGCTGGGGTGCGTCTCCCCGCTCCCGTCCATAGTCTCGCCACACTTCCGCTTCCGCAGGCAGTGATGCCGTAACCCATGTCTGCTCCTGTAATCTCCCTGCGCGGCTTATCAAAGCGGTTTGGGCCGGTCTGGGCCAATCGTGAGGTGGACCTGGACCTCTACTCCGGCAGGGTGCACGCGCTGCTCGGGGAAAACGGGGCAGGCAAATCAACCCTGATGTCCATTCTTGCCGGACGTTACAGTGCCGACAACGGGACCGTGATCAGGCACGGGAGGGAGGTCTCATTCAACTCTCCCGCCAAGGCGTTGGATCATGGTGTCGGCATGGTATATCAGCGGTTCATGCTTATCGAATCGATGACCGTCGCCGAGAATCTGGCGCTAACGGTTGGTAAGAAGTATGGCCGCCAGGATGTGGACCATGAGATCAGGCAGACTGCCGAACAATACGGACTTGCCGTCGACCCGGAAAAGCGTATTTTCGAGCTGTCCATGGGGGAGAGGCAGCGGGTGGAGATTATCAAGCTGCTCATGCTCGATGCCGAAGTGCTGATTTTCGATGAACCCACGTCAGTATTGACCCCACCCGAGGTGGATGCACTCTTTGTCGTTATCGATCGACTGCGCAGTGAAGGCAAGACGATCGTTCTCATCACTCACAAACTGGAGGAGGTGCTGAAGCTTGCCGACGATATCTCCATTATGCGACGGGGACGATTGGTTATTTCAGAGCCTATCGAAGCCAGGCAGATGTCCCGTCAGCAGCTGGCCCGGTTGATGGTGGGCCGAGATGTCGTACTTCGTGTGGATAAAAAGGAGGTTGCCGTTGGGGAGACCGTGCTGGCCCTGCAGGGTTTTAGCGGAGACAGCCACGTAGGAGGGCCTGCTTTTACCGATGTAACCTTTGAGATTAAAAAGGGTGAGATTTTCTCCATAATTGGTGTCGCCGGCAACGGGCAGGCCGGTTTGGTTTCAGCTATTGCCGGACTCACCAGGGCCGAAGCAGGAACCATAACCTTTGCCGGCACAACCTACACAGCACGGGAGTGGGGGATGGCTGGCGCAAGAGAAATTGCCTATGTTCCCGAAGATCGGTATCACTCGGGGTCCATTGCCTCCATGTCCATTGCCGATAATTTCGGATTGACGCGTCTTCAAGCTTATAAAACCGGATTTGCGGGAATGCTGCTCGACAGGGAAAAGATGGCGGCCGATGGGTCACGGGCCATCAGGGAACATAACATAGTGGTGGAGTCAGGTGAAGACAGGGCCGGGACGCTTTCCGGCGGAAATCTCCAGAAAGTCATTCTGGCGAGAGAACTGACCAGAAATGCAAAACTGTTTATTGCGGAACAACCGACTCAGGGGTTGGACATTTCGGCAACGGAAGATATCTGGCGGGTATTGCTCGAGTGCCGCGAGAAGGCCGGCGTGCTGCTTGTCACGGGTGATCTCAAGGAAGTCCTGTCGCTCTCCGACCGCATAGGCGTAATTTTCAACGGTCGGCTCCTCGAAGTCATCGACGCCCACGACAGTGACCAGGTTGACCGAGTTGGCCTGTTAATGGCCGGGGTTCGTTCATGATCAGAGTGGAGAAACGCAAAGAGCCACTCCGCTATCAGGGAGCGGTCGCCGCATCCTCTGCCGTGGTTATAGCATTTCTGGTTGGCTGTGTTATCTTCGCCGGCCTCGGTGTCCACCCACTGACCGCGTATCTGGCCATGGGCAAGGGGGTGTTCAGTTCGGTTGACGCCTTTTCAGAAGTCCTCGTTAAAGCTACACCGCTGATTTTCACTGGACTTGCCGTGGCCACGGCAGCTTCTATGATGCTCTGGAATATCGGAGCCGAGGGTCAGTTGGTGTGGGGGGGGATCTGTGCAGCCGGAACCGCCCTTTTTCTTTTTCCTGGTATGGATGCTTGGCTTGTCATCCCCCTGGTGCTGGCCGCGTCGGCGCTGGGCGGCCTGGTCTGGTCGCTCATTCCAGCACTGCTCAAGGCGAAACTCAAGGTTAACGAGATCCTTACGACCCTGCTGCTCAACTATGTTGCCATTATCTATATGGAGCACCTTTTTTATGGTCCATGGAGAGATCCCGCCGGGTTCGGTTTTCCAGGTACCGCGCAGATCCCTGAGGCAGCGCACCTTGTCCGTTTTGCCGGGACCAGGATCAGCCTCGGTTTTCCCCTGGCTCTGCTCTGTGCGGTTTTTCTCTTCTATCTGCTGAAAAAATCTATCTGGGGCTACCAGGTCCTGGTTATCGGCAAGGAGCAGCGGGCAGCCCGCTATGCGGGGTTTAATGTGAACGGCAAGATCCTGACGGTTATGGCGCTTTCCGGTGCATTTGCGGGAATGGCCGGGATGGTTGAAGTATGCGGTATTCATTATCGGTTGCAAACCGGCCTTGCCGTCGGCTACGGATATGACGGTATAATCGTGGCCTGGCTGGCCGGACTTAACCCTCTGGCGGTGCCTATTACCGCGATACTGCTGGGCGCCCTGTTTGTGGGAGGTGAGCAGCTCCAGTCGGTCCTCGGGCTGCCCTCCAGCATTAGTCTGATTCTGGAAGGGGCGCTGCTGTTCGGTCTTTTTGCCGGTCAGGCGCTGGGAGGCTATACCGTGACCATTTCCGGCCGCTCCAAGGTGGCATCATGATCGAAGACCTGATCTTTATCACCCAGATTTCGATCAAATCCTCGGTGGCGGTTCTGCTGGCTACGGTCGGTGGCATTATCACCGAGCGGAGCGGTGTGCTTAACCTGGGCATCGAAGGGATGATGCTGGTCGGGGCCCTGGCCGGATTTGCCGCCGGCCATTTCACTCAGTCGCCGATGATTGCCGTGGCAGCCGGCACCTTGGCCGGCGGATTGCTGTCGCTGGTGCATGCATTTTTCACTATTGCGCTGAGGTCCAACCAGGTGCTGAGCGGATTGGCGCTGACCATACTAGGAACCGGGCTGGCCAATTTCCTGGGCAGGCCGCTTATCGGGCAGACGGGAGTACGTATCCGTCAACTGCCGATCCCTCTTCTCTCTGATATTCCGGTAATTGGCGAGGTGTTTTTCAACCAGAGTCCGTTTGCGTATGCAGCCTATCTGCTGGTTCCGCTGGTCTGGTTTGCCCTGTTCAGAACGCGTACCGGACTGGTGTTGCGGGCGGTTGGCGAGGATGCACGATCAGCCGATGCCGCAGGAGTCAACGTGGAACTAACGCGTGCGCTCTCCGTCTTTGTCGGTGGTCTTTTCGCCGGGCTTGCCGGCACCTACCTTTCCCTTTCCTATACTCCCGGCTGGAAAGAAACCATGACGGGGGGACAGGGGTGGATCGCCATTGCCATGATCATATTCTGTACCTGGAATCCTCTGCTCGCGTTTTTTGGGGCGCTGCTTTTTGGCGGACTGACAGCTCTGCAATTCTTCTTCCAGGCCACTTCGATGGATCTGATTCCATCCTATATCTTGAAAATGTTGCCCTATCTGCTGACCATTGGCGTGCTGGTACTTGTTTCTGCTTCTTCAAGGCATCGAAAATCGGCTTCTCCAGCAGATCTCGGGGTACCTTTTTATCGCGAGTTGTAGGACCAGCCAGACATCCTGGAATTTCAACTAATTATCATGCACTGCCGTCAATGTCCGTCGAACTCGCAGAAGGTGTGCACATTGACCCCCATGTCCGCGATTTTCTTACTGCCGCCCAGATCCGGCAAATCGATTATGGCACTGCTTTCCTGTATATCGACACCGATTCGCTTAAGCAGGTTCAAGGCCGCAACCATGGTGCCGCCGGTGGCGATGAGGTCGTCAACGAGGACGATATTGTGACCTTCTCTGAGCCATGCGGTCTGCACCTCGACCTCCGCCTGACCATATTCGAGTTCGTAGGGCTCGGAGATGGTATCTCCCGGCAGTTTCCCCTTTTTCCGTATGGGAATGAAACCGACATCGAGTAGATATGCTATGGGGGAGCCGATAATGAAGCCTCGGGCGTCGATGCCGACGACGGCATCGATCTTTATTTCACGGTACCGCTCCACAAAAAGGTCGATGACCTGTTTGAATACCTTTCTGTCCTCCAGAAGTGAGCAGATATCTCTGAACACCACGTGCGGTTCGGGCCAGCCGGGTACGGATCTGATATGGGCAGTCAAATCGAAGGTAGGTGCTTTCATGTCTAATTCTGTCTCGTCCAGTTGCTAGTTATCACCCAGACTTCCGCAACTGCAGGATGTCCAGTCTGCCAATGTGGTTAGTACAATAATCATAGTGTCTCTATGAAGACAAGAGATTCATGCACTGACAACACCCAGCGCTCACCCTTGGTCCTTAAAATATTTTTTTCTTAATCATGAGGAGGGGCAGTTGGCAGGCAAATGCAGAATAAGCGACTGAATCAGTAAGTGCATTCGGCCGGTAATCGGTGCCGTGCAATCAGCGCCTCAACTTTACTCTCACCTGGGTAAGATTCTTGCGTCTTGGGAAAGACGCACTTATGGTTAACCAAAACCTTAATTAGATGGGAAAAGGATATTTCATGACGCTTATGCAATCCTCACTTGAAGAACACCTGATTACCGAAGAACCATTTTATCTGCCGGTCGGCGATGAAATAGAAATAGCAGTGGCAACCTATGAACGAAAATTGCCCTTGCTTTTGAAAGGCCCGACCGGCTGCGGCAAGACTCGTTTCATGCAGTACCTGGCCTGGAAGTTGGGTCGTCCGCTGATCACCGTCTCCTGTCATGATGATCTATCTACCTCTGATCTGGTAGGCAGGTATCTGGTCAAAGGGGATGAGACAATCTGGGTTGACGGTCCTCTGACCCGCGCCGTGCGCGCTGGAGGGATCTGTTACCTCGATGAGATCGTGGAGGCCAGAAAAGATACCACGGTGGTGATTCACCCCCTTGCCGACGATCGCCGGGAACTGCCGATCGACAAGCTGGGCCAGCTGCTTATCGCCCCAGAACAGTTCATGCTCGGCGTCTCCTATAATCCCGGTTATCAAAGCGTCCTGAAAGATCTCAAAACCTCGACCCGGCAGCGCTTTGTCTCACTCTCCTTTGCCTACCCTGAGCAAGATCTGGAAACGAAGATCGTGGCGGCAGAGGCGGGGATCGACATGGAGCTGGCCAGACGACTGGTTCGGCTGGGCACCATGAGCAGGGGACTGCGTGAATCCGGTTTACCCGAAGGCGCCTCGACACGACTGCTTATCAACGCCGGCTTGCTGATCAATTCAGGCATCGGTGCTCGCATCGCCTGCATGGTCGGGGTGGTCGAGAGTTTGACCGATGATCCCGATCTGCTTGGTTCCCTAGTTGAAATGGTTGATGCGGTGTTCTAGTCGAACTGATCGTATATTTCCTCTGAGAGCGTCTGTTGAATAGTTTTAGACACCATTGATTCCGACGATGAACAAAGAGGCCCTGAAAGATCGATTCTATGAGCTTGTCTCTCCATCACTTCCCAACGAGTGGGAAGTTGATGGTATCGTCGAAGAAATTGCTGAATTGCCTGCCTCCGCAAGAGAGCTGCTCATTTCGCAAATACCGGTGATCTGGCCGGTAAGCAACAGCCTTTGTCTGTCTTTTCTCGAAGACGGCAGCCGCGTGATTGAAACTATCCCTGCCGATCTCGTTCCCAAGTGGGTACGGGCCATACTGCGCCGCTACGAACAGCGGGGACTGGCCAGTGCCAGGGGAGTGATCGTTGATGCCGGTCAGGTATTTCTTGCTCCCCTGAGAAAAAGAAACCTGGTTCGCTTCGAGGATGTGCGTAAACGTTTGCTCTTCTACCTCAGGGGGATCTCGGGAGAAGACTTTGATATCGATCTGGATGCGTCTCCCCATACGAGTACCACAACTTATTTTGTGCCGGTCTCTATCTCTCTGCTCAACAGCTACCAGAAGAATCAATTGCTCTACAAGTTCCTGTTGACCCTGCACTGGGGATTCGATCTGCTCGGCACCTTCAAAATCCTTCCAGAAAGTGAGATACGTGGTAATCAGATTGTACATCCTGGAACTGAAGTCTCGGAGGTGAAGAGCCCTATTGCTGATTTTCTGGCCGGGTTTCCCCACCCTGAACTGGCCGCTGACATTTTTTTCCTGCTCGAGACGGGCCGGGTGATGCGCTGGTTGCGAGCGGATCTGCCCGGGCTGGCTCACGAGTTCGGCAAGCTGAATGTCGATCTGGAAAGGGCGCTTCCTGCAGCGGACCAAGACAGTTTAGAAGCGCAGCTCACCGAGCTGGGATACAGCATCCTCTTTGACCAGAAATTCCCCTCTTGGATTACTCAAGACCCGGCCTTGCCAAGCCTTTTGTCCGCTGCATGGGCGGATTCGGTCGCAAAACTGCAGGAGCTGTACCGGATCTTTGCAGCTGCTGAAAAATCATACGAGCGGCCCCCGCTCCTTGAACTGCTCGGCCGACATGATTTCACCAAGGCATCTGCCGAAATCGAAAAGAAACGAGCGGTTATGAAAGAAACATTTATCCTGCACCTGCAGGCGCTCAGGGATAAGAACGGGACTTCACCTCCTCAGCCTGGTGCCCAAGGGACGCAGGATGAAGCAGATCAGGCCATGGCGGTGATCACCGAGAGCAAAGCAGACTATTCAGCACCACAAGCGCAGCAGATTCTGGACAATCCCGAAATCGACCTGCCGGAAGAACTGGTGCAATTAATCAACCAGATCAAGGAGGATCTGGGCCATATGCCGCCTAGCTATTTTTCCGCTGCAGCGGGAGTATCGGGGGCTGGGCTGACTCGACGCGAATCGTCTGCCGATGGTCAGGGGGAGGAACTCGGTGGCCAGGAAGGCATTCTCCTGGATGAATGGGATTACCGGCGAAACGGCTATCGCAAAAACTGGTGCCGGATTATGGAGAGAGAAATGCCGCTTCTGCACTCCACTTTCGTCGACACGACTCTTGAAAAACACAGGGGACTCTTGCTCAAGCTACGCCGCCAGTTCGAGTTCATGAAGACCAGCGAACATTTCGTCAGGCGACAGCGTGAGGGTGACGATATCGACCTGGACGCCATAGTCGAGGCCAGGGGAGATCAGCGGGCAGGCATCAGCCCATCAAGCAAGCTGTTTGTCAGGCTGCAGCGCAACGAACGGGACATCGCCACCATTTTCCTTGTCGACATGTCCAATTCCACCGAGGGCTGGGTGGGGACAGTTATTAAAGAAGCGCTGGTGCTGCTCTGCGAAGTTATGGATGTGGCCGGTGACCCTTATGGCATCCTCGGTTTTTCAGGCATGCGCCGCTCCCGCTGCGATGTTTACAGAGTTAAGGATATTGAAGAGCCGTACAACCGAAAAATACATCAGCGCCTAAACTCGATTCTGCCGCGCGAATACACCAGGATGGGACCGGCCCTGCGCTATGCGTCGGATAAGCTCAGGCAGTATGAAGCCCGCACCAGGCTGTTGGTGACCATCACCGACGGCAAACCCGAAGATTACGACGACTATAAAGGCGACTACGCTATCGAGGATACCAGAAAAGCCCTGATGGAAGCCCGGGGAACTGGTATCCACACCTTCTGCATCACCGTTGACCGCGAGGCGCACGACTACCTGCCGCAGATGTTTGGCAGGGGAAATTACATTTTCATCGATGAAATAGATAAGCTGCCGATGAGAATGATCGATATGTACCGGCAGTTGACCGGCTAGGATTCATATTCGCTTCAGTCGATCAGTCCGCCGGCTGATCGATGGTTTTCTTCTTCTTTTGTTATAATTATATCCGCCTGCTTCGACCTACAGCGTCTATCATTCTTCACCGATTTGCAGGAAGGGACGTGGCCTTCGGCGGTGATTGATCAGAGGATTTTTTCCAGGCCGCTGTAAAAAAAATAGCCCGAGAAGACGAACAGAAAAGATGCACAGGCGCCTATAAGTCTGCGATAGAAGGTGTCGGTAAAAAAGTTCCGACCCTTGGCGACACCGAAGGAAATAAGGCTGTACCAGGCCAGATCGGCCAGGATGTGGCCGGTGAAAAAGGCGATAATACCCGGGACGCCGAATTTGACCGAATACATGATGTAGCCGATGCCGATGGTCGCCCACCAGATAAGCCAATAGGGATTGGCCAGGCTGAGCAGTATGCCGGAGAGCACCAGACTGCGGGGTCTCTGATCATCATGATCAAATTTCAGTTTCAGCTCCGGGAGTTCCTTGAACATCATACAGGCCATCCACAGCAGTATTGCCCCTCCCACCAGAGAAACGACAACGAATACCTCGTCTCTGGAAAAGAATGGCGCCAGTCCCCCCAGCAGGGCCAGCACCAGTGCCAGCTCCAGTATGCCGTGACCGAAAATCATCAGCGGTCCCGCCTTTGCCCCCCGGCGGGCACTTTCGCTGACTGTCACCGTAAGCACCGGACCGGGCATCAAAGCGCCTGACAGGGCGATGACGAAGGATGATCCGAAAATGGTGAACAGGGCAAGTGACATGGCTATGGGGTGCCGCAGGTTTAAGGCCTAGAAGGCTAGTGTACCCATTCTACTGCTCAGCCCATCCCGGCTTCTCGACTTGGGTTATCTGTGGACCGGGTACTGACAGTCCTCAATTGTCGCGGTTTCAGTGCATTATTGTTTCGAGCTGTTGCTTTCCTGCAGGTTCAGCACTATATCTAAAATTAGCCGGACAACGGAGTCACAACCTATCCTAATCATTCATATGTTGCAATACATTCGCGCAAAGGAGGCGTGCACCATGAGAAGGTTACCCACAGTTTTTATTCTCCCGATTGCAATTTTCCTGGCCTCGGGGCTCTTTGCGGTTGCGTCCCAGGGCGCCGAGTCCGAGGAGTTTAATTCGGAGAAAATAATCTCTGAAATGGAAAGAAAGATGGATCTGACCCGGGAAAAATGGGAGCAGCTCAAACCGGTTATCGAAGAGAAATCAAAAGAGATGTCGGAAGGGTTGAAGGAATCGGTAGACAAAGGCTATGCCGAGCTTGAAAAGCTGACCAAGAAATTCGATTCGATGTCCAGAGATGCCGAGCAGAAAGTAAAGGACGTCCTGTCCAGCGAGGAAGCAATGAAACTCAGGGAGGAACTCGCCAAGGTCGACAAGGAGGCCATTGACAAAGCAAAAGGAAAAATGATCGCCGACCTCAACGAGTTGCTCGTCCTCACTGAAGAGCAGGCCCAGAAGCTCAAGCCGGTAATCGAGGACAGTTTTAATCAGTTAGCTGACAAGATCCAGGAACTGGCCAAAGAAGGATCCAAGGACTGGAATAAATTTAAGCAGGATTTCGAAAAGCTGACCAAAGATCTTTACGACAAGGTCCAGGAAACCCTGGATGATGAGCAACTAGAAAAACTCGAAAAATACAACGAGGACCAGAAAGAAGATATTAAAAAGGCTTTGTCAACCGTTTAATAGTGGACATACCAACTCCATAGAATACCATGGCCGAGTATGTCGACTCTGCGCTGTTTGTTTATTCCGAAGCGGGCCAGATACATCTGGACGACATACTCGCCAATCCTCATGGATGTTCTATCTCCCCCGTCTCGATCAATGAGCTGCGTGACAACAGCGCCTCCCTGCTCAAGGATATCAGCCATGTTGTTGTTGCTGCAGAACTCAATATCATCAAAGAAATCCTACAATATGCCATCGATTTCGGCTGCAGCGTAGGCTTTCTGCCGCTCGATTCGCAAAAGGCGCTCTTGCGCTGCTACTCTATCCCCAAAGACAGGATGGAAATGATCTCCTTGGCCTTGAGCGCTCACCCCTCAGAGCTCGATATCGTCTACTGCAACAATCAGATCCTGCTTTTCAAGGGGGTCGTCGGCTGGGTGCCCCTGATTGACAGCCAGAAAACCACCGGCAAGATCAAGATCCTGGTGGATGCCCTGCAAAAGATGAGCTCGCTTTATCTGCTGCCGTTCAACATTTCCACCCTCGGAAAAAGCCAGAACAAAATCTCCACTGCCGCCTGCGGCTGCGTTATACTGGAGACCCCGGAACTGAGTTATGCCTCCAGCATGATTGGCGACGATTGTTCTTTTGAGGATTCGATGGTGTCTACGGTGGTGATTGCCCCTTTTTCGATCGTCGACTATATCAAGCTCCTCTGGCTGCGGATTTTTTCTGATCCGGCTTCAAAAAGGATGCCGCCCTCGGTCGGTTACATCAAAACGACAGAGATGCTCATCGAGCCTTCTCCGCAGCTTGATGTCGTAATTGACGGTGAGCGGTCCACATCGACCCCGGCCCACGTTCTTGTCCATCCTGGTGCGGTAAAGGTGAATCGTGGATCCCCCGATAAGGAGTCGAAGTCAAAAAAGGTGTCGGGAAAAGAAAAATTAGCCGTCAGCTCCCTGCCCGCAGGCAAAGAACTCATAAAAGCCCGACATAAGCGCGTACCGTTTTTCACCTACGCCTCCGAAGAGCGCTTCAAAGACCTGTTCATTGCTCTGCGCGAAGACGCTCGGCTTGATTCGATATACATCGTGCTGATGGTCCTGAGCACTATGCTGGCCACGGTCGGCCTCTATCTCGACAGCGCTTCGGTGATTATCGGAGCCATGCTGCTGGCCCCGTTGATGGCGCCAATCATATCGTTGTCGATGAGCACGCTGCGCTATGACCAGCGACTGCTCAAGCAGTCCCTGAAAAAAGTTGTTGTCGGCATACTGGTTGCTCTTGGCGTCGCTTTTTTGCTTGCCGTGCTATCGCCGTACCAACCCCTCACAGGGGAGATGCAGGGCCGGCTCAGTCCCTCGATTCTCGATCTGGTTGTCGCCATTGTGGCTGGAGTTGCCGGTGCCTATACCAAATCCTACAAGGAAATCCTTCAGAGTTTGGCCGGGGTGGCGATTGCTGTCGCGTTGGTACCACCGCTCGCGGTTGCCGGCATAGGCCTGGGAAGATTCGACCTCGTCTTTTTCATTAACGCCTTTCTTCTTTTTGCGACCAACCTCATCGGCATCGTGCTGGCCGCGATTGTCACCTTCAGGGTGCTCGGCTATTCGCCAGCGGTGCGGGATAAGCGAGCGCTCTCAGTTGTGCTGGGCTCGCTCTTGTTTATAAGCATTCCCCTGACTCTCTCTTTCTGGGGAATTACCAACCAGGCAAATTTTGAAAAAAGCTGGAAACAGGAACGCTTTCTGGTCAACAACAAATACCTGATCGTCAACGACGCAAAAATTATTACCTACCAGGACAGAAAAATTCTGATGGTTGATCTATATGCAAGAGAGCCGCTGGACCGCAAGGATTTGAATGAATTCAAAAGAAAAGTACAGCAGAATTTCGCAGATAATCTGCTGATCAGAATAAGGATTACCTATATACCGTGAAGATGATCCGCCGTGTTGCCCAGTTCTTTATCTGCATCATTTTAGCTGCTCTTCTGGTCGCCTGCGAGGACTCCACTGAACAGAAGACGACGCCCATCTCTGTTAAACTCGGAGTAATCGGTCCTTTCAGCGGCGACAACAAAGAATGGGGAGAGAGTGGCTTGCAGGGCGTGCACACCGCGGTCGCCTATCATGAAGGGCGCAATAGAGGGCTGCGTGTCCAGCTGATCCAAGAAGATGATCAAGGCAACCCTGCCCAGGCTGAACTCGCCTTAGCTAAATTGGCAGTTCAAGACCAGGTAGATGCAATTCTGGTGCTTTCCGGTAGCAAAACGATGCTGACCATTACGGCAGCTGCCGGTCGCTATAAGATCCCAATCGTTTCGACCTTGTCGTCGCATCCTGAGGTGGCGAACAACGATTGGGTGAGCCAGATAATTTTTGACGACAGGGCCCAGGGTATGGTGGCGGCTCTGTTCGTGATGGATGAACTGTTGGTAGCTCGCGCAGCGGTGGTCTGGGATGGAGAGGACCCGCATTCGACAGTACTGGCCGAGAGCTTCATACGCACCTACCAGGAAGCGGGCGGCAGCGTGGTTTCCACAGATATATCGGCCAGAAAAGACGATTACCTGAAAATCCTGGATCAGCTCAAGAAAAATGATGTGGAGTTTGTCTATCTTCCCGTGCAAGTGGGTCACGTCGTGAATTTTGAGCGGGGAGCCAGGGAAATCGGCTACCATCCCCAGTCCATGGTGAGCGACGGGGTACTTTCTCAGATGATGCTCGAGTATGCAGATAATCTGGGATTGCTGGAAGGTATGCTGGCCACTGACATTTATACCAATGAAGTACCTCTGTCAGATTTTGGCAAAGCAGTCACCACGAAATTCAAGAAGCTTTTCAAGGTTCAGGGGACCACTATTACCGGTCTAGGTTGTGAAGGCACCCAGGTGGTTCTGACCGCCATAGAAAAATGCGGCAAGGACCCCCAGAATGAGTGTATCAACCGCATGATCCGCAGCGGCAATGAATTTGAAGGGATTCTGGAACCTTTTATCATCGACCTGAACGGCAAGGCGGAGCGCCCTGCCTATATCAATAAAATCAGAAACAAGCGGCTTCGTTTCCTGCTCAAAGTTAACTGATTGCAGCACATCAGCTTTTTTGATTTATATTATGAGTGACCGCGCCGCTGGATTCACCATCGTCTTCTGTGCTAAAATAGAGTAGCATCAGACTTGATTCATCCACTCTGCGATAAACCTGACTAAATTCAGGTGGGGAGGTCACAATGAGGTCCCTTAAAGTTATCGTACGAGCCGAACGCACTAGTGCGCACGTTCATGGGTGCGCACACCGTACCACCCAGTCTCTACAGCCGATTTGCAGAACCGGGCAGACCCTGATCTGCTGTCCACCTGACGAACATTAACCTGAGGAGGTAGTTATGGCTGTTAAGATCTTCATAAAGAGAACCTTTAACAAGGATGGATTGAAAGACGCCTCGGCCATGCTCATCCAGGCGCGCAAAAACGCAATGTCGAAAAAAGGCTATATTTCCACCGAAACACTGGTGAATCACGACGATCCCTGCAAGATAGTCGTAGTCTCCATGTGGCAGAAGAAAGAGGACTGGGACGATTACGCCACCAGCGCCGAACGGCAGGCCAACGAACAGAATTTTTCAGCACTGCTGGCCACCGAAACTACCTACGAGATCTACAATATGGGGATGTAGGAGAAGGCAGGGGAGAGCGAGTGCCTTTTCCCCTTGACGCGATCGCTTCAACTAATCACTGCTTGAGCTGTTCAAGAGTGATGCGAGGAAAAAGGTCCTGACTAAATACCTGGAAGGAATTAGCCCGTCTCCGCCAAGATGAAATTAACACTAGCAGTGCTCGAGGGGAGCTACTCGGTTCATCGGTTTGCCCCTGACGCCCCGGTTCCAGAAACTGTCGAGCAGAGCCGGTTTTACAGTGTGAGTAGAACCGATGAGGAGCTTTCCATCGTGTGCGAGGGGCGAGTGGATCTGGCTGCACCGCGGAGCGAAACTGATTGGCGCATAATAAAAATAGTCGGTCCCCTGAACTTTTCCCTCACAGGCATTCTGGCCACCATCGCCGAGTTGCTTGCCAGTGCCAGGATCTCGATATTCGCACTATCGACCTTCGATACCGACTATATACTGATCCGGGGCGAAAATCTGGGCAGGGCACGTGAGGTTCTCGAAAAGGCGGGGCATCGATTTATGTGAGCTGGCACTTATACGAAAGGATGTTCAGAAACATTTATCGGCGCGCTCCCAGTCGCCATTTTTAACCCAATCGTATTTCTGGGCAAAGAGACGGTCACTGTCATAAAGATCATTTGCTTTGCTGCGCTTCAAAAACTTTCCATACTGACTTGGGCCGCCGTTATACATTGCGTAGACCAACTGGGCCAGGGTATCTTTTTTGGACAGGATTTCCGGACCATATTTACCCAGGGCATATTTGTGCAGATAGAGATCGACGATCTCGCAACCGGCACTGGCGTTGTAACGAATATCCCACCTGAGCCGCTGGGTGTCGTAAACTCCCCGCCACACCCGCTCGTTCACCTGCATGAGGCCGACCGAACTGTTGTTGTAGGAAAGCAGATAGGTGAGCTTGGTCTCCTTTACCACAAACTGTTTAAAACAACTTTCCTGCCAGGCAATTGCCGGTATCATCGTGCTGTATATTTCGTTCATATAACCAGGAAGTTCACGACGGATAACCAGAGAGGTGAAAGCGAACTCAAGCAGATCTCTGACGCGGGTGAGATAGGCCTCAAGATCGGTTTTGGGCACCTGCCAGTGTCTGATTTCCGCGAAAGTTGGCATGTCTTTCGCGTGAGCTGAGGTGACAAACAGTGAGTGCATCAACTTTCGCAAATCGTAGTTCGAGGTCTCCGGTTGCGGGGGAGGAGTCCGGGCGTCTTCAGCTCCGCTCTCACGAGGTTCGGGGTAGGCCTGAAATAATTGTTGCAGCGCCTTGTTGATATTGGGGGAGTAGTGCAGTTCAATAGACTCGCCACCCAAGATTTTCGCTAAACGTATAAGGCCGTTTCTGCTGATCTCTATACCAAACGCAGGACCTAATTCGTCGAGAATCATCAGGGCATCGACGGCGGTCAGAAAGCTAAGCAGGCCCAGTCTGTTTTCCGTAGGATTGTGCAGCAGCTGATTTCTGAAGATGGCGGATAACAGCTGCCAGGCCCTTATGAACTGATCGCGGACAAAATCCTTCTGCAGGGTTGTATCATTTATCCGGGTGACGAACTCATACCTGGTATCGAGCAGAAGATCTATGAGCTGTTCTTTTTCGCTGTTGCTCAGCGGTTGTTCGGTGAGCACGGAGATGAGAAAGACCAGGAGAGAGTCCCAGGTTTCCCAAAGTTCGAGAAATTGCTCCATCTCCTCTTCGGTGAGAGTTTCCATCTCATCTGGAAGAGCCTCTGTTTCGACCTCGGTCGCCTCTGCATGGACATTGACGACAAGTTTTTTGGCGTCGGCGGTGACCGCCCCGGGTCTGATGCTGTCCAGGAGTTGTTCCGCTTCCTGCCTGGCTTCTGGGGTGAACATGGGAAGAATAAGAGTTCGCAGGTCTTCCACGGGAGTGTCCAGCTTTATGGCAAACTCCTGGGTGTGCTCATTTACCAGAGGCAGTACACGGTCAAAAACGAGATCGAGGCTGTCGATTTTTTTTCCGTCTGCTGAGAAAACTTTTGTGTCGACGGTCTGAAAAGTCAGGTCCCAGTTTTTGGGTTCAATCTGGGGGATTTGAGATATCTGGATCGATCCGTTCCATTGGTAGGGCATCAGGCAATTGTCGCCAAGCGGGGTGCCCAGATGAATAAATATTTTCGAAAAGAGAGTTAAAATATCTTCTCCACCTGAGAAATGGGGCTCGGAGAGGGTAAGCTCAAGGCACCCATTGGCCTCATAAAGCAGTTGGGCTGTGTCACCAGGATCGGTATACGAGGTCTGGATGAGCAGGGCGTCAAGCAATTCGTAATCAAGGGTGATCGGGATAGTGAGTTCCTTTGCACTGCCGGCACTAACGCAGAATGTAATGGGCAAGGCGAGCAAAATGGTGAACAGAAGTTTTCGCATTTCTACTGATAAAGAAGTTGGTGAGTGATTTGAGCGTGCAGCATAACAGGTGAGCAGACGGGGAGCAACCTGGTAATGGTGAACAATTTTTTCGGCGGCAAGATGGGCGTGCTGTAAGTAATTCTTGACACCTCCCTGTTCGGTTACCACGAGATAGTAAAGCAGGAAATTACCGCTCCAGCAGATCCATGCTGATTGCCGCGACCGCCATGGCTCTGGCCGTGGATGACGCCATTTAATTGATGTACAATTGGACAACATCTTTCGAGCAGACTGCGGATTATAAACCACCCATCGCAGGAGGGTAAGATGAAGTTTTTCAGCTATTGCTTATGCCTTGTTCTATGGTCGCTGCTGTGTGCGGCGCAACCGGCGCAGGCGGCGACTGAAGCGAGAACAATCATGGAACAGGTCGACGCCCGTGATGACGGCGATAACCAGACCGCAGACCTGGAAATGACTTTGATTGATCACAGAGGCAGCGAGCGCCGGCGAACCATCAAGCTTTTTTCAAAGGACAAAGGCAGAGATTCGCTGAGAATGCAGTTTTTTCTCGCTCCGGCCGACGTCAAGGACACGGGATTTCTTACCTACGACTATTACGGTGGTGACAAAGATGACGATCAATGGCTCTATCTGCCAGATCTGAGGAAAACCAAGCGCATTGCCACCTCCGATAAATCATCGTCATTTATGGGTTCAGATTTCTCCTACGCCGATATGACCAGGAGGGTGCTCGATGAATGGTCCTACAAGCTGCTCAAAGAAGACCTGGTCAATGGTCAGGAGGTCTGGATTATTGAAGCGCTGCCGGTATCAAGTACGGTGGAGGACCGCTATGGCTACAAAAGATCGATTGTCTACGTGAGCAAGGATA
Organism: Desulfobulbaceae bacterium; assembly: GCA_024640625.1. GTDB lineage: Bacteria > Desulfobacterota > Desulfobulbia > Desulfobulbales > Desulfocapsaceae > JABDQA01. Next base: position 36,702 of record JAHEER010000010.1, on the reverse strand, counting down.
ATTTTATGGTTGTCAGGGCCATCCATGTGTTGAAGTCGGGCAACAAAGTCAAATATATGGAGGTCAAGAAACTCGATAAAATCGACGGCATCTGGGTAGCGGTTGAGACCTGGATGAAAACCACCAGAAACAAAAGAACACTGCACAGGACAGTGCTGAAAATGGACAATATCTTATACAACCAGGAACTCGATGAATCATTTTTTTCGGTGAGGCAGCTGGAAAAAGGGCTGTGACACCGCCGGCAGGTAAACAGTCGTCGCTTTCACAGCTTGTCCCACGGGATTTTGGCCGGTGAGAAAGGATTTGAAAGTTTGCAGCTCGGGTATGACCTGCGCGACAACGATTGCCTTCTATTCGAAATCCAATATAGGTCCTGAGCACGACACCTGTATTCCGGCTCATCAGTGGCCTGGAATACAGGTGTAATCTATCCAGCGGCAAAAGACGTTTTTTTAGCCGTGGATAGGGAGGGGGCGGAGAGCAGGGTAATCAGGCGGCGCCAAATTCTTTCTCGATGGCCTCCAAAACTTCATCGGACATTTTATAACTGTGTTCTTCGCCGGGGAACTTACCGGTGAGCACCTCTTCTTTGTACTGTTTGAAGGTGTCGATCATCACCTCACCGAATTTCTGATACTGCTTGGCGAATGAGGGGGTGAAATTGTCATACATGCCGAGTACGTCGGGAGTGACAAGAAGTTGTCCTGAACAAAAGGGACCGCCGCCTATGCTGATGGTGGGAACATCGAGTTTTCGGGTCACGTAGTCGGAAAGCTTGGCCGGAACAGCTTCGAAGATGATGGCAAAAGCGCCCGCTTCCTGGAGTTCCAGCGCTTCAGAGACGACTTTACGGGCTGAATCAATATCCTTTCCTTGAACCTTGAGGCCGCCAAGGGCGCCCACTGCCTGGGGGTGCAATCCGACATGCCCGACCACCGGAATACCCATCTGGACGATGGCCTTGGTTTTTTCGATATGATGCGGGGTAGCCTCGAATTTGACCCCGTCAACCTTTGCCTCGGTGATGAAACGAGCCGCGTTTTTCATCGTATCCTCTATCGAATACTGAAAGGATCCGAACGGCATATCGGCGATCACCATGGTTCGGTCACAGGCCCTGGCGACGGCAGCGCAATGCAGTACCATCATATCCATGGTTGCTGTCAAGGTGGTGGGGTGGCCGTGAACGACCATGGCGCAGCTGTCACCCACCAGTATCATGTCTATCCCCGCATCGTTTACTTTTTTTGCGGTGGGATAGTCATAGGCGGTGAGCATGGTAATGGTTTCCTTGTTGTCCCGCATGGCCTGAATTGTCGTTACCGTATGTTTCATTGATTTTTCTCCTTCTGTTAATTTTACGTTTGTCTGTTAATTGGGCTTTGTCAGTCTATTTTATTGACAATCTGTGCAAGCGCGTCATCCTCTCCCACATTGCCCGGGAAGACGATATACGTCATACCCGGATAGCGGGTCTCTTCATCGCATCGCCAGGCCGGAACTCCTGGCAGGGCTTGCCCGATTACCAGTGCTCTTCTTATCCCCAGGGCCTCGGTAGCGATATCGCTCGAAGTGATGCCTCCCTTGGCGACCAGGTAGCGTGGCTGATGGGTCAAATTGCTGACGATCTCGACCAGACTCGCGGAGACGATGCCACCGATTGCCAGGCTTGAAGCCGCATCACTGCCGGCAACCAGTGAACGGCTGGTGTAGACCGCAGCGTCTGCACCTGAACCCAGGGTGCTATTGGTGAGAGCGATGACCCGTTCTATCTCCTCACTTCTTCTGCGTTCATCGAGTAACTCGTCGACCTTTACCTCAATGGGAACGATGTCGGTGAGTTCGAACAGCGCATTGACTTGAGCCGTGGTTTTGGGTACGTAGGAGCCAATCACGAATAACCCTCCGTTGGCGCTTGGACTCACCAGCTGCGTGCCGGACAGCAGGCCATCGCCGGCATCCAGCCCAAGGCGCGAGCGCACGAAAGAGGCGGCAGTGCGGTAGAGGAATTCATAGCCCTCGTTTTCCACCGTGATCAGGGCCGAGACGACCACTTCCATGTCCCGGTAGCTGGCGCTGTTGACAAAGCAGGCCGCCCCTTTGGGTACGCTTCTGAAGACTTCGGCAACCCGCTCCGGACCGCCGGCTCTTATGTCTTCGAGACTCACCGCTATTACGTCTTCGGCGTTAATTTTACCTCTGGTCTTTTCCTCGATGTATTTTTTCAGATTGGAATGGCTGAAACCGAAGGCCGCATCCTTGGCAAAGGGCGTCATGGCAGCCGGAACAAGAGAGTTTTTTTCCTTTACATAATGGATGTCGTCGAGTGTATAGCGGCCCCCTTCCAGGAAGAAAGGGATAATCAAATAAGGAAGCTGCTGCTTGTTCAGGATCTCGGCGGCGGCATCCACCTCCGCGGGAAAATGACCGCGCAGGGTGGAATCGGAGCGACTTATCACCACTACGCGAACTCCGGTATTTTGTGAGGCCTGGTAAAGGTTCCCGCCGATTTCACGGGCCAGGTCGCAGGCCGCCTGCTCGGTCAGGCTTCGACTGTTGGTGAGTATGAAAAAGCCTGGGAAATCACCCGACAATTCCTTTTCAAGAGCATCCACCGACCAGGTGGTCAGCACCGGTATATCTCTTACCGTCTGGGTTCCGGTGGGGTCGTCGTCGAGGACCACGATTTTGTAGGATGATCGGCCGAGTTCCTGCTGAATGGCGGGCAGCAGATCGGTCTGCCACTCTGGCGGCAGGGTATCAAGATAGCTTATCGCAATAGTCGGTTCGCTCATGGGATCTGTTATTTAAATGAAAAGATATTTTGTTCGATGAATTTCCAGGTCTTTATATAGTCGCCTCCGGCCATGAGGGATTCCAGTTCACCGATATCAATGCGCTCGAATAACTGCCAGATTTTGGTGGTGAGCCTGCTGTTGGCCTCGAAAGTACCTTTGATGTCCCAGCGGGTCGGCGAGGTGTCGGAGGTAAAAAAATCGCTGTAATTATACTTTTTGAGGTAATACAGGAACTCGACGTAATCGAGGAGGTGCTTGGTGCCGCAGAAGTAGTCCCAGTCCCATTTACCATCGTTGTCATTGATGTGTATGTAATACCTGTAGGGACTTGCTTCAAGAAGAGATACGGCCTCGGCCGGGTTTTCGTTGCCGTACATGGAGTGACCGAAATCCAGGGTCACGCCCATTTCGTCTATCTTGATGTCATTGAGCAGACAGAGCGCCTTGGCGGCGGTGTCGACAAAGCAGCGGCCTCTGGTTTCGCTCGGTTTATATTCCACATACAGAGGGATATCCTTTCGATAGTCTCCCGCTTCCGAAAAGGTTTCTATCAGGTGTTTCCAGGCCAGTGCGTAGTCGTTTTGAAAGGCAAATTCATAGCCGTCGCCGAGGGGACAGCAGGTTACTTTGTCGGCACCGATATCGGCGGCGAAATCCTTGGCATTTTTGATGAACTGTACGGCCTTTTCTCTGACTTCCTGTTCCAGGGCGGTCACTCCGCCGTTGCGGAACTCAGGCTCGGCCTTGACGTTGACATTCACAGCTGAGACGCTGAGATTGTATTTCTCAAGTGCCACCTTTGTTTCGGCCGCGTCATTGACCTCGTAGGGATGAACAATTTCAACCCCGCTGTAGCCGTCGATCGTCGACAGCAGGGCGAATTTCTGATCGAGATCGAGCGGTTTGTTGTATTCATGAAAGCGGTCTTTGGTTTGTGATAGAAAACTTGTGATGATAGCCAGTTTCAGCATGTTGTCTCTCCGAATTACTTTGGTTGGTCTCAGTTTTAAGTGTTGTTGAAAAGTCTCTTTTTGATTTTTTCAAGAAGCCTTTTGTACCAGCCGAATTGGCTGATTACGGTCCAGACGATTATGATAAAAAGTATCAATGCTGCTGGTCGCTGGAAGACAGGCATGAAGCTGCCCTGGGAGACCATCAATGCTCTGCGCAGATTCTCATCGGCCATTGGTCCCAGGATAACGCCGATTACCAACGGTGCGATCGGATACCCCATATTGGTAAGGAAATAGCAGATAATGCCCACCGGCAGCATCAGGTAGAGGTTGAATATGTTCAGGCCGAGTGAATAGGAGCCGATGATGCAGAGTACGCCAATGATGGGCATGAACAGCGGGGTGGGAATGTTCAACACCTTGACCACCTGCTTGGCCAGAATCATACCGGTGATCCACATGGCCATGGAAGCAAGCAGCAAAATAGCGGCGACTTCGAGGATGAAGTTGGGATGTTCGAAGGTGATCATCGGACCTGGGGTAACGCCATGCAGCATCAGTGCACCCAGCAGCATCGCCGCGGGGGGACTGCCGGGGATGCCAAGGTTCAGAAGTGGGATCATGGCCCCGCCAACGCAGGCATTGTTGGCGGTCTCGCTGGCGATGACGCCTTTCAGTTCGCCGGTTCCAAATGTTTCGGGATGCTTGGACGTGTTCTTGGCGGTACCGTAAGATACCCAGCCGGCGATATCTTCGCCTATACCCGGTACGGCGCCAATGCCGACACCAATCAGGGCGGAGCGGACAATTGCCGGAATATTTCTCAGCACGGTGCCGATTTCGGGGATAATGCGCTGCAGTTTTTCCGCCTTGGGCATCTTCGAGCGAGCTCGAAGGACATCGATTATCTGAGGGATACCAAAGGCGCCGATCAGCACCGGTACGACTTCGATGCCGCTTTCCAGTTCAGTGATGCCGAAAGTAAAGCGAGGAAAGAACTGGAGCTGATCGCGACCGATACAGGCCAGAAAAAGACCGAGAAATCCTGCAATCCAGCCCTTAATGACGAGATCCGGCGCAGTAAGTGTGCCGCTTATCAGGATACCGAAAAATGCCAGAAGGAAAAATTCAAAAGAGGTAAACTCGAGTGCAAATTTAGAGATCAGCGGAGAAATGGAGACGACAAAAAGCATACTGATTGCAGTACCGATCGCTGACGCGGTGGTGGTCAAGCCAATGGCTCTGCCGCCTTCGCCTTTCTTGGCCAGCGGATAGCCGTCCATGGCCGTTGCCGCGGCGGCCGCGGTGCCTGGGATATTTATTAAAATAGAGGAATACGATCCACCATAAGTACCGCCAACGTAGATGGCCAGCAGACAGATCATGGCCATCGGCGTATCCATCGAATAGGTCAGGGCTGTCAGCAGTGCAACCCCAAGGGTCGAGGTAAGACCGGGCATGGCACCGAAGATGATGCCGAGCAGCACCGAGCCGAAAAGGATGGCCAACGACATCGGATCGGCGACCATCGACCCGGCTATTTCGAAAAAGGTCTGGAGTCGTTCTAAATATTGCATTGCTTAAACTCCTCTATGACCATATTTCCGCGTACCAGATGGCATCGAGCAGGCTGACGATGAGTCCTTCATGCGGCATCGGCACGAGAAGAAAGTATTTGAAGATGATGCCGATAGTCAGTGGAGCGAGGAAACCGATCAACAGACTGAGCTTAAACTTGGACATCAGTTGGGCGTTGCTTTTGCAAATTTTGAAATATTGAAAGATAAGTGCGCCTATATATAAGATGACGAGATAATCAGCTGAAAAAAGCAGGAATGCGTCAAGTTTTTCTGTCAAGCCGGTACCACCTAGAAGCAAAAGCACAAAGGCGCCGGCTAAAATCTGGTAGATGAGGGATGGCAGCCCCTCTTCAGACCCGCAATAGAACATGAAGAAGAAGATCAGCAAAAAGAGAATAGCTCCGAGAAAGAAATCAATTCGAGGAACGAGCAGGAATACAAAGATCAGTAAGTTTATCACAATCCCATAAAATCGGATGGTGACCGGGAGTTTTAGAAAATCAAAAAAGTCACTGCTGAGAAGGTAATTGATCACGCTTTTTATACCTTCTTTGCCGACCGCTGAAATCGCAGTCTTCATGAGCAGAAGGCCGAGCAGCGCCAGCATGGAGCCGACGAAAAGCGGAAAAAGGGCAGGGGATACGTACCATACGTTCTGAACCCCGGCGTAGGAGTCTTGCATGGGCATTTGAAATGCCTGATAGACGACGAATATCCCTAAAAGAAAAATTATTGTCCCTGAGAAGACGTCAGCTTTTCTCAGTTTATCTATTTCAATCATCTGTAATTATTCCTGATCCTGAAAAGAAACAAGACCGGGCATTTGCCAAAATTTCTGTCTCGCAATACCCGGTCTGTGGGTCGTCAGTTTCTGTTACTGAATTCCTGGCTTACGGCTTGGGAATGCCAAGCGTGTCAGGGCTGACTTTGGCTGCGCCCAGTTCATGCAGGGTCCAGGCGAAGTTGGACTGCAGGGCTGAGAAAATCTTACGGGATTCCTCGCCGGTTGCGCCGGAGAGCAGATAGTAGTTTTCTTTTGCCCAGTTCTTCACCTTATCCGTGGCGATGGCCTTGTTGAAGGCATCGACCAGCACGTCCTTGTTCTCCTGGGGGACATCGTTGGGGATGGCAAAACCGATGGCCTGGGAAATCGGCAGGTAATCGGACAGTCCTGGATAGTCGTCAAATCCAGACGGAATTGAACCAATTCCTTCTACCTCGAAGGCATCCGGAATCAGCATGGCGAGCGGACGAAGTTTGCCGCCGCGCAGCAGCTGCTGTTGTTCAGCCAATGAAGTGACAACTACGGTGACCTCGCCGGCCATGGCTGCATTCTGGGCCGGTGCGGAGCCGTTGTAGGGGATGAAGTTGAATTTAGCACCGGACCCCTTCTCCAGGGCGAGCAGGTTCAGATGATGAATGGAGCCTGCCGCACTGGCACCAGCCTTGATCGAACCAGGATCTTTCTTGGCTGCTTCAACGAGGTCCTTCAACGTCTTGTAAGGTGCATCCGGTGTGACCGAGATCAGGTCAGGAGAACCACCGACGATGAATACATCCCAGACGTCGAAGTTCTTGTCCCAGCCGCCTTGAACACCGGCGGTCACATTGGACTCGGACAGACCGGTCAGCGTGTAACCGTCATGAGGCTGGCTGAATCCATAGGTCATACCAACAGAACCGCCCACCCCGCCGGTCTTGTTGATTACGTTTACGTTGACCCCGAGAAACGGTGCCATCTCAGCCGAGATGATGCGGTTGCAGGTGTCGGTACCGCCGCCTGCACCCCAGACCACGACGTTGGTGATGTTTCTGCTGGGAAACTTTTTAGCTGCATACGCACTGCAGGTCAGTGCCAGAAACACTGCCATGGCGATAAGTAAAATTCTTCTCATTTCAACCTCCCAAAATGATTGTTATGCCAATAATTGGCCAGTAATTGGTCCTATCATGTTGAAAATGATGTACTCATTGCGACGTTTTTCTGGTTAGGCACCTCCTTCTTAAGCATTTTGTTGGCTTCTATCTCCTTGGTTAAATGGGCGGCGGTCGTTTGTAGATGCACACGCATCAGTTTTTCCGCCGCTTTGGGGTCACGACTGCATATCGCCTCGACGATGGCGACATGCTCCTTGATCGTTGCGTTGGGCGATCTGATCAACCCCTCTCTGGTGGGATACAGATAGGCCAGCGAGACGATGTTGAAGGTTTGGAGTATGGAGCTGAGAAACTCCCTTGAGCTGATCTCGGCAATAAAGTTGTGGAACTTTCGGTCAGCCTGGGAATAGGCTTGATAATCCTCGATGTCATCGAGTTGCTGAAAAGGTTTGAAGATCTTGCTGAGCTGAGTAATCTGGCCATTGGTGATTGATTGAGCCGCCCGTCTGGCTGACAACCCCTCCAGGACCTCGCGGATTTCGAAGATCGACACCATTTCCTCCATGGAAAACAGGCGAACGAAGAATCCTCTGCGCGGTTTAGATACCACCAGCTTCTGCTGCTCGAGAAATTTGAGGGCATTGATAAGCGGGGTTCTGCTGATGCCCAGGTCGGAGGCCAGCTTTTCCTGAGGTATTTTCTGACCGGGCAGCAGTTGACGGTCCTCTATCATGGCCTTGATTATCAGATAGGCTTTCTGGTCGAGATTCTCAGACTTGATAAGCTTTTTCTTCATAGCCGGATGGGGAGAAAAGTGGCCGAAAATGAATATTGTATGCAAAATTCAATATAAACTTTTTGACCAAATGTCAACCAGTTTCTTTTCGAATGAATATTTTCGCTTAAAAAACAGGTTAGACAAAAAGTTTGACATTACAGTATCATAAGGGTTATCTGGGATAAGATGGATGATTGATGGCGGGGTTTTGGAGGCCGAAATTCAACACATGCTGCCACCTGCTCGTATCAGGCGTGTAGATGCTCTTTTAAAGTTAAATAATGACAAGGTCCATTCCCATGATTTCGAAATCTGAACAGAGAGAAGCCCAGCAGCGGGCAGCCCGAATGATGAGAAATGCCGGCATCCAGATTATGGATGATGAAATCGAAAAAATCGAAGTGGTGGATTTTGGCTTGAGCCAGCTAAGCCGCGAAGGTGTTCAGGTCTTTACCATGGTCAATACAGATAGACTGGCGGCCAAGGTATTGGTTCTGTTTCCCAATCAGACGGAGCCGGAGCACTGGCATCCAAAAGTGGGGAATGATCCAGGAAAACAGGAAACTATTCGCCATATCTGGGGCGATGTAAGATTTTATGTGGATGGCCCGGATACACTCAAAGAAGGATTCGTAGTGCCGGGCAAAGACGAAGTGTACCGCCTACGTCACGAGATCGTGCTTAAACCGGGCGATCAATTGACCTTTGAACCCTACGAGAAGCACTGGTTCCAGGGAGGCCCCAGGGGAGCGGTCCTTTACAGTTTCTCAACCACGGTAAGAGATGGACTTGACGGTTTTACCGATCCCGTTATTCAGCGGGTGACGGTGGTCGAGGAATAGCTGAAACAGCGGTTATGATATCCCTGTCATGAAGATGGCCCACGCCTGGGATGGTCAGCCCCAGAATTCGTGATAGTGATGGACGGGTCCGTGGCCTTCACCGAGCCGGTACGCTGCACCGGCCTTAATGGCGTTTCTGATGTAGCCGATTGCCCGATCGGTGGCAGCGGTTAAAGATAATCCCTGGGCGAGAAATGAAGCGAGTGCCGAAGAGAGTGTACAACCGGTTCCGTGCGTGTTTACGGTAGCCACCTTCCGGTTGGTAAAGCGGTGAACTTCTGACATCTCGTAATCATAGAGGATATCAACCAGCGAATCGTTCTCGAGATGGCCACCTTTGGCCAATACAGAAAGGCTGAACTGTCGGGCCAATTGTGTGGCCGTCTCTTCCAGTTGAGCCTCGTTCGAGATCTTTCTCCCGCTGATTATTTCAGCTTCAGGGATGTTAGGGGTGATAAGCCGGGCCTGGGGAAACACCATTTCCTGCAAGGCGCTGATAGCCTCGTCCTGAATCAGTTTATCCCCGCTGGTGGCGACCATCACCGGGTCGACTACGATGTTGCTGATAGCGTACTCAGTCAGCAGGCGGGAAACGCATTCGATTACCTCGACCGAGTGCAGCATGCCCAGTTTCACCGCGTCGGTCCCTATATCATCGAGGACTGCTCTGACTTGCGCCTCCAGCGTGGAGACGGGAAGTGGATGAATGGCCGTGACACCAAGGGTGTTCTGTGCAGTGATGGCAGTTATGGCACTGGTGCCGAAACAGCCGCAGGCCGAGATCGTCTTGAGATCTGCCTGGATTCCGGCGCCGCCTCCCGAGTCGGACCCGGCAATGGTGAGCACGCGATGATAATGTTTCATGTAGTAGCCGCCTGGAGAAGACTGAATGGTTTTGAGCAGTCGAATATGCTGCAGCCTGAATGCATCAGGCTACTATTCATAAATGCGCGGGAAGGGTGCTGCGCCGTTAATTCACCTTGCTGTTCCAGCGTTGGACAATCTGAGAAGGTGCGATGCCGGGATACTCTACCTGACCCACACTTCGGGTTCGAAAACACCCGGCGTGATATACTCGATTCTGTAGGGTTTGACCAGCACGATGCAATAATTAGGATCGTCCGGCCCTTTGAAGATCGGCGCTAGAAGGTCATTCCAGAAATTATGACGCTCATCATGGTCGGTGGTGACTTCCGCTTGCGCCTGCACCTGGATATAGGGGTGCATGTCCATGAAGTCACTCACGCCCATGGTGATATGGACATTGGGGTTTTGCTTGATCTGCACCACCTTGCGGGAATTGGTAAAGGTTGCGCAGCGCAAGTTGAAATCGCCGTCGCCGACGGTCACCACATAGCGAACCCAGGGGTTGTTCTGCTCAGTAACCGTTGCCAACGCAGCGAGTTGAGGTTTGTGAATAATATCGAGAATTCTCTGTTTTAATTCTTCCATGGAAATACTCCGGCTTTGTTCTTTTTCAAGACGATCCCGACAAGGCGGACCTGTTTCGACAACTCTCCATAGGGTAATCATTGTCGTCTGAAGGTGTAGAAAAAATGTTCTGCTGCCATAACGGTTTCCCTGTTCTTGCCAACCTTAGATTTACAGGTTCTAGGCAGATGCTTAGGGTACAACTTGGGTGCTGTACTGCAGGTACTGTTCACTCTCACAGATTATCAATCCGGAGAAAGGCCATGTCACAGGTTGATTTGATAGATGCCAGAGATGCTTTTAAGCATGTACAAGATGATTCGGCTCTTTTGATTTGCGCCTATGAAAGCGACGAGAAATTTCACAAACTCCAGCTCGATGGCGCGATTTCCCTGAGTGAATTTCAGGCAATCGCCCCTGCGGTGGCGAAAGACAAAGAGCTGGTATTTTACTGAGCATGACCAGGTGGAGGATCAGCTGCCGGTCGGGCAGAATATTATAAAAAACAGGGATTTACAAACGCCAAGGCACTGCGGGATGGCTATAAGGGCTGGCAAGGAGCCGGCCTGCCGATCATCACCGGGTGAGCTACCCGCAAGCACCGCGTAATATGACGATTGACCGTTCTAGAGCCGGAACTTTTCCGCTGCCTTATCACACAGGTAGGCTCCAATGGGAAGCGCCGACGTGGCCGCCGGAGAAGGTGCATTGCAGACGTGCAGTGAGCGCTCGGTTTCAGTGAACAAAAAATCATGCACCAGTTCACCGTTGGACATGACCGCCTGCGCACGTATACCTGCGGGGTAGGGGGAGAGATCTGCCACTCTGAGCTGCGGACAATACTTCTTTACCCGCTTCAGATAACCCGGTTTATAGAGAGAGTCCAGAAATTCACTGAATCCCGTGCCGAGATTCGCCCTGAGAACTCTCCAGAATCCGGGAAAGGCAACCATCTCGGCCACATCTTTGAAATCGAAATTTACGCTGCCGTAACCTTCCCGTTTCCAGCCCAGTACCGCGTTGGGCCCAACGGTGACCGTCCCGTCGATCATCAGGGTGAGATGCACCCCGAGAAACGGCAGATCGGGATCGGGAATGGGGTAGATGAGGTGGCTGACAATATCGTTGAATTCGGGCGTAAGCCGGTAGTATTCGCCTCTGAATGGGATGATCTGAAAATCAAGATCGATGTTCATCCTTCGGGCCAGCCTGTCTGCCATGAGTCCACCGCAGACGAGCAATGAAGATGATTCAACCCCTTTGTCGCCGGCACGTATCTTTACACCGTCCCGGTGCTCTTCGATGGTGGTGACCTCCTTTCCCATAAGGGTCAACCCGCCGTTCTGCTGAAAAAGCTCCATCAGTGTCCGGGTGATGGCGATGAAATCGGTGATTGCGGTGCGGCGAACCAGTAGCGCTCCGACCCCGACGACATGGGGTTCCATGGTGCGCAGATCATGCTCGTCAAGCCGTTCAACTTCAATTTTGTTCTCCCGGCATCGATGTTCCAGATCGAGCATACGCCGATATTCGAGATCGTCGGTCGCCACCAGCAGTTTGCCGCACTGCTGATAGGGCAGCTGGTGCTCCCGGCACAGGTCCCTGGTGAGGTCCGCCCCCCGTTTGCAGAAATCGGCTTTGAGGCTGCCGGGTTTGTAATAAACTCCCGCATGCACGACACCTGAATTGTGACCGGTCTGATGTCTGGCGGGAGCCCCTTCCTTGTCTATCAAAGTGATTGACAGCTGGGGAAATCTCTGGGTGAGCTGCAGGGCGGTGGCAACGCCGACGATGCCGGCGCCAATCACCGTCAAATCACTGCGAATTTCTTCCATGGTAGTGTCCCTCGTTTCATTGGCTACGGTCTCTCATAGCATATTGATTGGACTTTGCAAAGCGGGAGGGGGCCGAGGAAGATGAAATTGTCCTAACTCAGGAGGCGCTTACAGACGTGCTGTCAACTCCTGATAAAGAGGCGAACAAGAACCCACAGCCCGACTATGCCAGGCCATGGTGGTCATGGTATTTGGCTGAGTGGATGAAGAAATCCAGGCGATTTTGGAGATTAACGTCGCTGTTGCCCGCATCCATATCGAGGTTGAGAAAGTTAAGGTCGGGATAGAGCCGTGAGAGTCGCGAGCCGATACCCTTGGCGACGACGTGGTTGGCTATGCAGCCGAAGGGCTGGAGACTGATTATGTTGCGAATGCCCGCTTCGGCCATGGAAATTATCTCACCGGGAAGAAGCCAACCTTCGCCGGACTGGTTCACCAGGCTGATGACCCTGCTGGCCTGGACAGCCAGAGTTTCCGGCAGGCTGATAGGCTCTAGAGGATGAGTAAAGCGTTTCATCAGAGCGTTTACCTTTTTGATTCTATTGGCCACAATTCTGTGCAGCAGATCCTGGGTTTTCCTCTCTACGAAGGGGACGTTCAGTATGTTGTGGCGGTGGTTGAAATCAATATTGACAAAGTTTTGCATAAAAAAAGTGAGCAGTGGAGGAATGACCACCTCGATCCCGCTTTGCATCAGTCTCTGGACAATATTGGAGTTGCTGAAAGGATTGTACTTGACATAGATCTCGCCTACCAGTCCGGTCTTGGGGTAAGTGGCGGAGAAGGTGGGGATCGAATTAAATTCCTCGATGGCCTCCTCGAGGATATTCTGACTGTCTTGCACGGTCCAGCCGATAACTTTTTGGCGGGCTGTGTCGACATGTTTTTTCAGAATGGTCAGGGCGTCGCCGGTCTGTTTCTCTCTGACCGCGGTTGCATGGTACATGCGGATAAGCTGGTCGGCGACCAGCAATGATGAGAGGACAAGAGAGATCAGTCTCAGCCGGTTGAGGCGAAAACCCGGCTGATGGTTAGAGCGCAACTCTTTGAAAGAGGCGGTAATGACTGGAATATCACCGTAGCCGCCGTTGAGCAGCCCCTTTTTAATCAGGCTGTGGTAGTTGGTGGCTCGGCATTGACCACCGGTTTCGGTGAAACCAACAGCGACTCTGTCTTTGTCATAGGAACCCGTGTGCAGAGCTTTGAGCACATCCCCGACGGTAATGATCGCCGGGTAGCAGATGTCGTTATTAGTATACCTCAGGCCAAGCCTAATCGATTCTTTGTCGGGTGGGGGCAATATTTCGACATGATACCCAAGGGGAGCAAGCGATGCCTGGGCAAAAAGCGAGTAGATTGGAGAAAAATCGGGAAAAAGCAGAGTGCGGTGTCGGTCCCGGTCCGTGAATGGCGGCAGGGCCGGTCGAGACTTTTGCGTGGTCGCCCGAGAACCGGCTGTTCGGGACTCAACCAGCGAGCGAACCCGAAGGCGCGCGGAACCGATGCTTGTTATCTCGTCTATTTTAAGGACGACCGGAGTTTTGGAGTAGGTCTTAAGAATGGCCTTGAGTTCGTCAATAATCACCGCATCCGGACCGCAGCCAAAGGAATTGAGCTGAATGAATTCGGCCAGAGGTTCCGCCCCGGCCCAGTGTGCGGCTCGGTAGAGGCGATTGGAATACTCCCATTGATCGACTACCTGCAAAGGTTCTGTAAGAGTGATCGTGTCCAGTGGCAAGGCGTCCTCGGTCAGGACGTGCAGCCCCAGTGCAGCGATCATTTCTGCTATGTGGTGGTTTATGAGCGGATCAATGTGGTAAGGCCGGCCGCCCAGCACAATGAGAGGGCAGTGCTGAGCTCTGGCAGCAGCAATAACTTCTGCTCCCTTCAGGAGCAGTGCCTTCCTGAACGACTGCTGGATTTCAAGAGCCTGAACAAAGGCCCGCTCGAATCGCAATTTTCCAATATCAAAACGAGCCAGATAGTCGAGGCAGCCGGAACGCAGCTGTTCGGTGTCCCTGAAATTAATCAGGGGACTATCCATCTTAACGCCGCGTTCCGCAGGGTTGACCGCACCATCGATAACATCGGGGTAACCTGTCACTATCGGGCAGTTATAGTGATTGGCGGTATCCTCGAATGTCGGCTGTTCGAAGGTCACCCGGGGATAAAAGATGTGATCGACATCACGCCTGGTGAGGTCAATGATGTGCGCGTGAGCGAGTTTGGCCGGGTAACAGATATTATCGGACATCACCGTGGCGGCGCTTTCCTTGATCAAAGATGGGGTGGAGATGCGGGAACGGACAACCCGCCAGCCCAGTCCTCTGAATAAGGTTGCCCAGAAAGGATAATTTTCCCACACATTGAGCGCCATCGGCAGGCCGACACTGAGCAGGGGAGAATCGAGCTGTTCCCGGTCCAGGTGTTCAAGCAGCTGAAGTTTTTCCGCCACCAGGTTGCGTCCCGGTTCCCTGATCCGGTCACAATTACTGAAAATCCTCTCACAGCGGTTGCCGGTATGGTAGCTCCTGGCCCCGGAAAACTGGACGCTCCTAATTCGGCAATGGTTGGTGCATCCCCCGCAATGCGATTCGGTGGTCCTGTTCGGGCGACTTGTGGCAAGAAGATCTGCAGGTCTGCTGCCCGCACCTGACTGTTGCCTGCGGGCATGTTCAGCGGCGACCAGTGCGGCGCCGTAAGCACCCATGTATTCGGCGATATCAGGACGAATAACCTCTATGCCCAGAAGTTTTTCAAAGGCCCTGAGCACAGCTGGATTTTTAAACGTTCCTCCCTGGACCACGACTTTCGGGCCGAGTACTGAAATATCGGCGACGCGCAACACTTTATGCAGACAGTTCTGGATGACCGAGTAAGACAACCCGGCGGCCACATCTGCCGCATCGTTGACCTGCCGCAGGGCCTGCTTTACGCAGGAATTCATAAAGACGGTGCACCTGCTGCCAAGATCTACCGGATGTTTGGCGAAACAGGCAAGCTCACCGAATTCTTCAGGGGAAAAGCCGAGCGCGTCACCGAAGGTCTCGATAAAAGAACCGCAGCCGGATGAACATGACTCGTTGACTTCGATATCCCGGACCACTCCCCCAGTAACGTACACCGCCTTCATATCCTGGCCGCCAATGTCGAGAATGAAAGAAACCTCAGGTTCGAACACTTTGGCAGCCTGGTAATGGGCCAGGGTTTCAACAATCCCGATATCAAGACCGAAGGCAGATTTCACCAGATCTTCACCGTAGCCCGTGGCAGCGGCGCAGCCGATGGTGAATTCTTCAGCCTGGGACATGAAGAGGTTGTCTAGTTTCTCTAATCCGTCGCGGACTTTGGCCAATGGATCACCGCGATTTGCGGAATAATATTTGAAAAGCAGTTGACCCCGTGTGTCGATGGCCACCATTTTGGTGGTGGTTGACCCGGCATCTATACCAAGATAGACAACGTCTGAGGCCGCCTTGGAGAGGGGAACAGCAGCTACCTGATGTCGGTCTTTGTCTCGAACCCAGCTCTGATAGTGCTCCCTGCTGGTGAAAAGGGGTGGATGGCAGTCAGACCTTTCCGATTTGCCAATGCGTCGTTTCAACCTTTCGATGAGCTTGTCGACAGTGAAAGTTTCATCAGTGCAGCCGCTGCTGCCCAGGGCTGCCCCATAGGCGGGATAGATAAGCGATTCGGCAGGGAGGATGGCTTTCCCTTCGGGAAGATCAAGTACCTCTAAAAGAGCATCGCGCAGGCTCTTGAAAAAATGGAGGGGACCGCCGGTGAACAGCACGGGTCCTTCAATCTTGCGCCCTCTGGCCAGGGAGGTGACCACCTGGCAGGCAACCGCCTTGAATACCGAACGGGCGATGTCGCTTTTTTCGGCACCGGTATTGACCAGGTTCTGAATATCGGTTTTGGCGAAGACTCCGCATCTTGAGGCGATTTCGTGCTCTACGTTGCTTTGCTGGGCGAACGTATCGAGCTTGGCAAGGGGAACATCCATTAACGATGACATCTGATCTATAAATGATCCGGTGCCGCCGGCACAATTACCGTTCATTCGCATGTCCGGACGGGTGTGCTGGTCGAAGAAGATCATTTTACAATCTTCACCACCGATATCGATGAGCATGCGGCAGTCGGGGCGATAGGTGCGCACGGCCTCTGCCTGGGCGACGACTTCCTGGATAAACCGTATCCCGGTCTGCTCTGCCAATCCCATCCCTGCCGAACCTGTGAATACAGGCTGAACCGTAACGCTGCCGCATGCCTCCTGTAAATCGGCAAGCATGGTGAGAAGGGTGGGTAATACTTCTGTCTGATGGCGAAGATAGCGTTGAAATCTTATGGCGCCGGTAGGGTCGACCAGGACTATTTTGGCGGTAGTTGACCCCAGATCCATTCCCAGATGACAGGCATGGACGGCGGGAGTGAGAGCCGGATCGATATTGTAATCTTGCTGATACACGATTATTGATCAATCATTAACAGTGAGATACCACCTACCGAGTGAGAGAGGCTCCTGCCGGCAACCAATTATCCTCCTTCGATTATATCAAAATTTTATGGATTTCTGTTAAAAAGAAACACAATGAAGGCTGGGTCAATAGTGCGCTTCAGGGCCAACTCCGTATCTTTGCAGATGAGGGCGGGAGCCTCAAGGTCAGTCTCATTCAGTGGATGGCCCATCTCTTGAAATCAACTAGCTGTTATTAAATAATTTTCTGCCATCATGCTAAAAGGTGGAATTGGTTCTTGACTTTCGTCTCACTGGCATAAGTTTTTCAACTACACCTCCGTAAACGAGCGTTTTACTGATCCTCCCGCATTGCCTGTTCATGAAGTGAGGGCTGCCCACCTTACCTGGTTGCGTGCGGGGCTTTACCAATACACCAAAAAATAATCAGCAGAGGAAGGCATGAAGCAATATCAGGATTTATGCAGAAGGGTAATTGAAAAAGGCGTCTGGGTAGATAACCAGCGCACGGGAAAACGATGTATTACCGTTATCAACGCGGATCTGGAGTATGATGTAAGTGACGGGACTCTGCCGGTGCTGACCACCAAAAAACTCCTCTGGAAACCGGCAATTGCCGAAATGCTCGGCTACCTCAGGGGGTATACGAGCGCCGCAGATTTTAGAAAAATCGGCTGTAATACCTGGAACGCCAATGCCAACGACAACGAGGACTGGCTGAAAAACCCTTTCCGCAAAGGCACCGACGACATGGGCCGCTGTTATGGGGCCCAGGGCAGGGATTGGAGAAATCCGGAAGGCAAACGCATCGATCAGCTGAGAAACGTTTACGAAGACCTGCGACAGGGTATTGACAATCGTTGCGAGATCATGACCTTCTACAATCCCGGAGAACGCGACCGCGCCTGTCTTAATCCATGCATGCACACCCACACCTTTTCCATTCTCGACGGAAAATTGTACCTTACTTCCTACCAGCGTTCTGATGATCTTCCCTTAGGGCATGCCTTTAACCAGGTGCAGGTCGGCTGGCTGCTGATGGTCATGGCCCAGATAACCGGCCTCGAACCGGCCACAGCCTATCATAAGATTATCAATCTCCACATCTATGAAGATCAGCTTGACTTGATGCGTGATGTCCAGCTCAAGAGAGAGCCCTACCCGTTGCCCAAACTTTCAATAAACCCCGATATCAAAACATTGGAAGACCTGGAGACGTGGGTAAGCGTTGATGACTTCGAACTGCATGGCTACCAGCACCATCCGGCAATAAATTATCCCTTCAGCGTTTAGCAGTATTCCCAGACCTCTGCTGATCAAGAGCCATGGGTAATTGGCTTCTATCTTGGCGGTGACCGGGGCGCCGGATACGAGCAGTTAAGATTCCCTCCATTTAATATTGCAATACCACAAAGTGGTACTATTGTGCTGTAATATTTTGCCGCCGCAGGCGGCATCTGATAACCAGCAACAATGAGGGTAACCCATGAAAAAAATATTGCTAAGTGTGCTATTTGTTCTACTTATACCACTAACATTAAATGCTAAAACAGTAACTTACGAAGTTGATGGCAAGGCCTACGAAGGCTATTATCAGGCAGCCGGCCAAGGAAAACCTCTGCTTATTCTGGTCCATGACTGGGATGGCCTGACCGACTATGAGGTAAAACGGGCCGAGATGCTGGCGGAACTCGGGTACAACGTCTTCGCCGTTGATCTTTTTGGCAAAGGTGTCAGGCCGACAGAAAATGAACACAAAAAGCTTTTGACCGGCGATCTCTATAAAGACAGACAGCGAATGAGAAGCCTTTTTGAGGCAGCCTATGCCGAGGCTCAAAAGCATGCAGGTGATAGCCCCGGGACGGTAGCATTTGGCTATTGTTTCGGTGGAGCCGTGGTGCTTGAGATGGCCAGGGCGGGTGTGGAGATAGACGGCTTCGTGACCTTTCATGGCGGTTTGACCACTCCCGAGGGGCAGGACTATGCACGCACCAAGGGCAAGGTCATGGTATTTCACGGCACGGCCGATACAGCGATCAGCATGGAAGATTTCGGCAATTTAGCCGTGGAATTGGAAAGCGCCGGGGTTCCGCATGAAATGGTGACCTACAGCGGAGCGCCCCATGCCTTCACCGTTTTGGGGTCGAATCGTTACCATGAGGAGGCTGATAGACAGTCCTGGACTCGTTTTACAAGATATTTGGAAGAGCTGTACAATTAGAGAGAAGCCCTTGTCGATTTACTAGCCGGCTGACGACCTGGCGCGCTCCACCAGTGCCAGAGCTTCTTCAAGCTGATCATCTTTGAATTTGTGCTCCAGTGCGCGGCGCAGCAGTTCTGCATTCACGGTCAGCTGGGTGGTGGTGAGCATCGCCAGCAAAGCGAGTGCTCGCTGGTTTTTCGCAGCCTGAAGAGCAGTGCAGTCAACTCTTATTAGTCGTGCCTTGGTGTCCGGAATAACGATTTCGGACACCTGCAGTATCAAACTGCTTGGTGCGGCGGAACCAATTGTGTCCTTGCGACGTTCAACTCCTTCCTCTGACAAGGCCAGGATAATATCCGGGGATTTTATTCCGGTGAAGCCGATGGGGAAGGGGCTTATAATTACCTCGCTGATGGAGTGTCCCCTGAGGACGGTGATCGGATAATCGTTTTTTTGAGTCGCGTAAAGTCCTCCGTGCATGGCTGCCAGGCAGAGAATTTCAGCAGCGGTGCTGATCCGTTGACCGGCGGACCCGAGGAAGAGTATCCGGAGTGTTGCCGGCTCGGCAGGAGCGGACGTGCAGGAGATGGGGCGCATGGGACGCACAGGTTGAGCCTGCTCGCACCGTTTTCTGTACGCCTCGCCATATTCCTCACGTGAGGAATGCCGCTCAGGCGTTCCTCGTTTCTCGAAACGTTCTGATAAAGCGGCAATAAGTTTTTTCGGCTGCCGGTTCCTTTTGCTGAATCGACCGGGACAGATTCCCATAATATCCATCAAGGAAAAACCATTATGGGTCAGGGCGTGACCGATTCTTTCTGCCAGAGCGGCATCGTCTGCCGAGATGCGGTCAATCCACGTTGCTCCAGCCGCGTCGGCCACCGCGCAGATATCGAGTGGCGCTTCAAGCTGCCCGAGAAATCCTGACGCGGTGGAGGCCTCGGCAGGGGTAGTGGCGGAACACTGGCCGCCGGTCATCCCGTAGTTGAAATTGTTTAGAATCAGCAGACTGAGGTCGAGATTTCTTCTGCAGCTGCTCAACACATGGGCACCTCCTATGCCCAGGCCGCCGTCGCCCATGATGACCACCACTGTCAAACCGGGGCAGGCGAGCTTCAGTCCGGTTGCGTAGGTCAGAGCTCTGCCATGTAGTCCATGCAGGGCGTGAGTGTTGAAGAAGGTGTCAAACAGTCCGGAACAGCCTATATCGGTGACGATGGCGATCTGATTTCCGGATAGTCCGAGGTGCTGAAAACATTTATCCAGTGAACGTACCACCCGTTCATGGGAACAGCCGGGACAAAAAAACGGTGGGCGGGATGGATTGAGCAGGCTTGTCATGGCTTGATCACCCTGAGTATCTCATCGGGAGATATCAGCTCACCGTTCATCTTGCCGAAAAATTCAACTGTAGTTTCTCCGCTGAATCTCTCGATCTCCCGGACATACTGGCCGAGATTCATCTCGATGACGATCACCCGGGATACTTTGGCAATTTCTTCACGCAAAAGTTTTTCCGGTATTGGATAGAGGGTGTGCACTACCAGCAGGGAGAGGCGCTGGGATTGTTCCCGCAAACCTCGTACACACTCCTCGGCAGCCCGGGCGGTGACTCCGTAGACTATGACAAGTATCTCAGCCTCCGGATCGGCATCAATCCGATAAAGGGCCAACTCGTTTCTGTGGCTGATGAGTTTGGCGCGCATGCGCCCGATGCCCTGTTCCAATGTTTCAGGGGAGGTGGTGATAAAACCGTCGGGTCCGTGGGACGATGAGGTCTGCCTGACCAGCACCTCCCCGCCTATCGGCAGAAAAGGGGGCACCATAGAATCGGCGCTAGGTGCAAACGGTTGATACGGTGCTTCAGACTGGTGCGTGTCATAGCCGGCTCTGTTCAGAGGCTCAATGTCGGCCAGGGCATCTTCGGCGATGGCTTCCCCGGTCAAGCCGATCTCTTTATTGGAAGCTATGAATACCGGGCAGCGAAAAGTTTCGGCGAGGTTGAAGGCGTGACAGGTCAGGTTGTAGCAGTCCGCCCCATTAACCGGTGCGAGGACGATTACTGGAAGGCCGCCGCTGTTGCCCCAGCGTAGAAACTGAATGTCGGAATCTGCACCCCTGGTCGCCGATCCGGTGGACGGCCCGAGGCGCTGGACATCGACGATGACCAGCGGAATCTCACCGGCGATGGCAAACGATATCTGTTCACTGAACAGGCTGATACCGGGGCCGGAGGTCGCCGTCATGGCTTTCAAGCCTGCCATCGAAGCGCCGAGGCAGAAGCCCAGGGAGGCGATTTCATCTTCACCCTGCAGGCAGATGCCGCCGCTGGGCGGCAACAGAGACAGCATGTGTTGATAGATTGTGGTTGCCGGGGTGATCGGATAGCCGGCAAAGAATCTGCAGCCGGATTTTGCCGCCGCCCTGGCGACGGCTTCATTGCCGTCTATGAAAAATCTGGGAGTTGCCACTTTTGTTATTTAAGAACAAATCCTTTTGACTGAAGAAAAGAAAGCATGTGCGGCCGTGCTTCTTTGACCAGCATATCTGAGATCTGCTCGCTCCAGGAATTATCCTTCGTTCCGCCGGTACGGCTGCGATAGTAACGGCGCACTTGCTCGTCATAGTCGACAATGAGTTGGTAATCTCCGTCATTGCTGTAGCGCTGCTGCTTGAGTACGACTCCAAGTGGCAGACGCGGCTTGATTTCCGGATCCTGGGCAGGATAGCCGAGGCACATGCCAAAAACCGGATAGACCTTGTCGGGCAGACCAAGCAGCGTGTCCACTTCTCCAATTTTGTTTCTGAGTGCTCCGATATAGCAGCCTCCCAGCCCCAATGACTCGGCAGCGATGAGCACATTCTGGGCAAACAGGGCACAGTCGATCGAAGCAGTGAGAAACTGCTCGGTGAAGCCGGACAGCATGACAGCATCGTGCATGTCGCAGGCCATTTGATGGCGCTGCATGTCGGCACAGAACACCAGAAACACCGGTGATTCTTTAACATAAAGCTGCCCGGCGGCCGCTTCGCAGAGGTGCTCCCGGGTTGCTGGATCAGTGATTTGCAGCACCGTACAGGCCTGAATAAAGCTTGAGGTAGCCGCACATTGGCCGGCCAGAATCAATTCTTCGACGACTTCCTGCGGTACCGGATCCGTTTTGAATTTTCGAATGGAACGATGGGCCTTCAAGAGTTCGATAACGTTATTCATGGCAATTTGAAACCGTATTAAGGTGCCGATTGGACTGACCAGCGTATCATCTGTCCCGCGAAGAATGGGCTGACATCGTTGTAATAGCTGGGTACCTGCCAGGGCGCCTGGGTCAGCCGTACTTTCTTGTCCGGAGGAGTTATACCGTAGCGTTGGCAGGCGATGGTGCTGACAAAGCCCTGCAACAGGTCGAGCTCTCCTGCGTCTTCAAAAATCTGGGCCAGAAGAGGAAGGGCTACCGGGGCCGAAAACACCCCGGCGGCGCAGCCGATGCACTCCTTCTTGTGGCGCGGGTGCGGGGCCGAATCCGAACCGAACATGATCTTTGGATGACCGCTGAATACCGCTTGGCGCAGGGCATTTCGGTCTCGTGGTGTTTTGGCCACCGGTTTACAGAACAAATCGGGTCGCAGCAGATCACCCATTACATCGTCGAGGGTTATCATGAGATGATGCAGAGTTACGGTGGCGGAGAGATTGTCAAACTCATCGAGCAGGGCTACAGCATCGGCAGTGGTAATATGCTCCATGACGATGTGCAGGTCCGGGAATCTGCTGGCCAGCGACCGGTAGACATCGAGGAACTGTCGCTCGCGGTCGAGGACGAACCCGTCGCTTTCGCCATGCACGAGCAGGGGAATCTTCAGCTCCTGCAGATGAACAAGAGTCTCCTCGATGGCGCTGAAATCGGAAACGCCTGCCTCGCTCTGGGTGGTGATACCCGCCGGGTAGAGTTTGATGCCTAGGATGTGCGTGCCGCATTCTTCCAATTCCTGGCGGCTGTAGGTTTTGAAAAACAGGGTCATGTAAGGCCTGAAATCTTCTTGATGGCAATAGGACTCGATGGCCTGGCGGTAATTCTTCAGATGGTGGAGAGAGTCGACTGGGACGACGAGATTGGGCATGATTACCGCACCGGCGAAATGTTGTGCTGACATTGGCACGGTGAGGTCGAGCATGTCGCCCTCCCTGAGGTGAAGGTGCATGTCCAGCGGCGAGCGGAGTGTGATATCCATTGAGAGGCCTTATAGATGTGTTGAGGTAAAGGAGAACAGCGACCTGTTCATATTCTGGAAAATTTCATTAAAAAAGACAGTCCACCGCCTCTTGGGAGACCGGCATGACCATTCCACGTTTCAGCTTGTGGTCAGGTAAAAAATGCGTTGTCAACTCGATAGGTCATACCGGTGACTGAAGTCCACCGATCAACGATTGTCTGTATTTATTACCATGAGTGCGCCGTTTATTACCATGGATTTGTTACTGTGAGCTACCATTGGAGAGGCGGCTGCCCAGGATATTTTTTAATTTTCCCTGTTCACTTACGGACAATTCTAAACCAAGGAGTCAGCTCGAGGCGCAGATCTTTCTGCATGAAATATTCTCTCTAAATGGTTTAATGTTACTTTCGAACATCCTATCCCACTGGTGGACTGATGCGAAGAATAGCGGTGGCCTCATTTGTTGTTTTCCTGATGTTGTCTTCAAAATCCCAGGCGGCTGACGGTGAAGCCCTGGTACTGGTTCAGAAAGCCTTTGATTACTGGCGGGGACTGAGCTCCTATTCAGAATTCTCGATGACCATTCACCGCCCAGATTTTGAACGCACTATGATCTTGCGGGGCTGGACCAAGGGCCGGAGCGATGGTTTGTTTTACGTCCTGCAGCCCCCCAAAGACATGGGCAACGGCAGTCTCAAAAAAGGCAGGCAGATGTGGAGCTACAATCCCAAAATCAACCGAGCCATAAAACTCCCCCCATCAATGATGAGCCAGTCGTGGATGGGCTCGGATTTCTCCAACGATGACCTGGCCAAATCAGACTCCATTCTCGACGACTACGACCATGCAGTCGTAGAGCGGGAGATGGTGGACGGCCATCAGGTTTTTACGGTAGAGTCGATTGCCAAAGAAGATGCGCCGGTTGTCTGGGGGAAACAGATTCTCAGAGTGAGGGATGATTTTATCCTGCTCAGCGAACAGTTCTTTGATGAGGACATGGAACTGGTAAAAGAAATGACGGCTGAAGATCTGGTCGAATTTTCGGGTCGTATTTTTCCCAAAATCTGGACCATGCGCCGGGTAGACGAGAGGGACAGATTTACCAGACTTGAGTATCACATCCTGGAGTTCGACATCGACATTGAAGACCGACTCTTTACCCTGGCCAGCCTGAAGAGCAAGAAACGACTGCAATGAACGATCTGCTGCTGGCCTGGCGCAATATCTGGCGTAACCCGAGAAGGTCCATTCTGACCATTCTGGCCATCGCCTTTGCCACGGCTCTGCTCGTGTTCATGCTGTCCTTCCAGTTCGGCGCCTACGATGACATGATCGATTCTTCCGTGCGACTCAGCACTGGGCATGTACAGATCGTTGCACCCGGCTATCATCAGCGCCCTGAGATGAGAAAAGTAATCGACAATCCCGAGGAACTGCTTCAGGAAGCGACCATGCTGAGCAATGTCGATGCCGTATCGCTGCGCTCAGAGGCGTTTGTTCTGGCCAGTGGTGAAAAGAGAAGCAGGGGGGTGATGGTGACCGGGGTAGCGCCTCACCATGAGTCGAAAATTTCTTCTGTCCCCCAACAGATAAAAAAGGGCCGCTACCTGACTGAGGGAGACGGGGCCGCTGGTGTCATCGGTGCTCTGGCTGCCCAGCATCTGCAGCTTGACGTCGGCGATGAGTGCGTCCTGCTCGGCAGTGGACGGGACGGTTCGATTGCCGCAGCCGTGGTTGAAATTGTCGGCATTTTCAAATCAGGAGTTGATGAGTTTGATCGCTCAATCATGCAGCTGCCTCTTGCTGAATTCGATACGATTTTCAGTATGGAAGGGGCCGTACATCGGCTCATTTTTACCTTCGCTCACCTCTCGGACAGCCAGGCTGGCGCAGCTCAGCTGCGCCAAGGAGAGAGAGCCCGGAAGCTCCAGGTATTGACCTGGGAAGAGCTTACCCCTGGACTCAAGCAGTCGATTGAGCTCGATCTGATCAGTGGGATCATCATGTACTTCATCCTCGTGATTGTGGTCGCCTTCTCGATTCTCAACACCTTTTTCATGGCCATATTTGAGCGCAAGAAAGAATTCGGCGTCCTCATGTCCATTGGTATGAAACCTCGCAGACTGGTGGTGTTGATGCTGCTTGAATCATTTAGCATGACCACGGTGGGGCTTGTGCTGGGCATCCTCTGCGGGATAATCATAACGTTGGTGGCCGCCAGGTACGGAATATCCATGGGCGACAGTGCGGAATTCATGGCGCAGTATGGGATGCCTGAGCGTCTCTACCCGAAACTGACCCTCCTTTCAGTGACGGTTGGCCCCTTGTTGATTTTCGTGGTGACCCTGCTCACCGCTCTCATACCTGTTCTGCGAATTCCCAGCCTGCGTCCGGTGGAGGCGCTGCGGTCATGAGATTCTTTGATTTGCTGAGTGTCCAGATCAGCTGGCGCAATTTGTGGCGCAATCCCCGTCGAACCACAATAATTCTCACCGCCATAGTAGTGGGCATCATCTCAATGATCGTGCTGTCAGCGTTCGGCCGGGGCATGATGGAGGGGATGGTCAAAAACTCTATCGATAATCTTGTCGGTCATATAAAGATCCAGAACCCTCAATATAGAATCGACCCGGCCATAGACAACAGGATCGACCAGGCCGAAAAGATAGCGGCTCAGATTGGCGAGCTGCTGCCCGACGATGTTCAGCTGGCAACAAGGCTGAGGCTCGATGGGGTGCTAAGCACCAGCAGGGAGCATACGGGCGTGATGATCGTTGGTATCGACCCGGCAGCCGAGAAAGGGGTGTCTTTCATTGGTCGCCCCCTTTATCAAGGAACACCTCTTCAACCTGAAGACGCGCGTGGCCTCCTGATCGGCCAGGGGCTGCTGGAACGCCTCGGGCTTGAGATCGGCAAAAAGGTGGTGGTACTGAGTCAGGATGCATCCGGGGAAGGACGTTCAAAGGCATTCAGGATTCGAGGCAGCTACAGAGCCGAAATGAGGGATACCGAAAAGCGCTATATCTTTATCAACCTGAAAAGCTTCCAGGACATGCTTGCTGCTCCGGGCAGCGCCACTGAGATTTCCATCAGTCTGAGAAACGCAAACGCTTACCAGACAGGCACAGTAGAAGATTATGTCGACAGGATAAACGAGCGGCTCGACGGGCTGGGGCTGGAAGCGACCGGCTGGCGTCAGCTGCTGCCGGCCATCGCCGCCTACATCGATATGTTTGATGTCTACATGCTGATCTGGTTTGTGGTTGTTTTCGTAGCCATGGGATTCGGCCTTGCCAATACTGTGCTTATGGCGGTCTATGAGCGAATGAGAGAATTTGGGTTGCAGAGAGCTCTCGGGCTGCGGTCATCCGGAATTATTAAGAACGTGATGATCGAAGTACTGTTTCTGCTTCTCATAGGTATGGCTCTGGCCGATCTGTGCTCTTTTTTCCTGGTCAAAGTAGTATTCAGATCAGGGATTGACCTTGGATCTTTTGGGGCTGGGATCGAAATGTGGGGCATCAGTCGCATTGTGTATCCGGTTCTCAGCCTCAGCGACATCGTTATGGCCAACGGGGTGGTTGTTTTACTTGGCCTGCTGGTCGGTTTGTACCCTGCGCTGCATGCTGCCAGATTCACCCCGATCGAGACAATGAGACACCTCTGAGTCAGGGGTGTGAACATCAGGAGAGCAGGGCATGGAAATCATCAGGGTCGACTCTGTCAGTAAAGTCTACCATCAGGGACGGGTAAGCTTCAGGGCGCTCGACAAAGTATCACTCGACTTCAAGAAAGGAGAATTTGTCGCTCTCGCAGGGCCCTCGGGATCCGGCAAGACAACCCTGTTAAACCTGATCGGCAGCCTCGACGTTCCGGACGAGGGGGAGGTGTTTTTTGATCAGAAAAATCTCTCGGAACTGAACGACTCTGAAAGAGCCGATCTTCGACTGCACCGGATCGGCTTTGTGTTCCAAGCCTACAACCTCATCCCGGTGCTGACCGCCGCTGAAAATATCGACTACATACTCCTGCTGCAGAAGGTTGACAAATTTCTGAGAACGAGAAAGGTAAACGATATCCTCCAGGAAGTAGGACTGACAGACAAGGCCTCCAACAGGCCCGATGAATTGTCCGGGGGGCAGCAGCAGAGAGTTGCGGTGGCCCGGGCAATCGTCACCGACCCGCAGGTGGTGCTGGCAGACGAGCCGACCGCGAACCTCGACTCCACCACCGGCAGAAAACTGCTGGAGATGATGCAGCAGATGAACAGGACCAAAAAGGTCACTTTCATTTTCGCCACCCATGATCCTATGGTGATGGACTTCGCCGACCGTCTCGTTTCCCTCAAGGATGGACGGATTGTATCCGACACCGCAAAATGATGAAAATCCCGTGGCTGTCGATTGCCTTGTCTTGTGGTTTGTTCTGCGTTACCGAACCTCTGTCGGCCGCAGAAATCACCTTCGATTGGTCGGGACATCTCAGGGCCAGTGGCGTCCTCGATTACTATGGCGAAGATAATCTGCTGGCGTTGACGGCGGGAAATCGTTTGTTGAGCAACGCTACTTTCGATGGTCGTCTGAACTATTCTTTATATTGGGGTGAGCGCACCAGTTTCAACCTTGGCTATGAAGTGGTGGCAAATGGGGGGCAGACCAGGGAGACGATAACTGAGCTAGCGGGGCAGAACCCAGGTTTCGAGCAATCGTCTCTGTACAGGAGCCGGATTCCCAGCGATGAGAATCAGCTCTTTGATTTGACTAAAATCATCTCCGAAGGTGATGATTACATCCTCTATCAGCGACTTGACCGTCTCTTTTTCGCCTCTGACAGTGCCATCGGAAATATCAGTATTGGGCGGCAGGCCCTCACCTGGGGTAACGGTCTGCTTTTCAATCCCGCTGACCTGATAAATCCCTTCGCCCCCTCGGATATCATCAGAGACTATAAAATCGGCAGCGATATGGTCCTCTATCAGAACGGGTTTCGAATCTTTTCAGATCTGCAGGTGGTGATCGTTCCGCGCACCGGTGAAGACAACGAACTGGACTCTGATCAGTCAACCTATGGTCTGAAATCGAGGTTTTCGGGTGGTCCGGGGGACCTCGATTTGTACCTGATGGAGAATTATCAGGATCCGGTGTTGGGAGCCGGATTTTCAACCTATCTCGGTGACGGCGTTCTGCGATCGGATGTAACCTGGACCTACCTGGAAGAGGATACGGAGCCTGCATCTTTTGTTTCTGGAATACTCAATTACGACTATTCCTGGGTCTGGTCCGGCCACAACTGGTATGGATTTATCGAGTTTTATTACAATGGTCTGGGAGATTCAGATCCTCTGGAAGCGCTGCACAATATACCTTTGAGAGAACGCCTTGAGCGGGGAGAAATTTTCGTCACCGGAAAATATTATGTTGATGCCATGGTGCACTACGAGGCCCATCCATTGATCAACCTTTTTGCCACCTTGATTTATAATCTCGAAGACCATTCTTTTCTTCTGCAGCCGCGGCTTAACTGGGATCTAAGCCAGTCTGCCGAGCTCTTGCTGGGAGTCAATATTCCTGTCGGTTCAGGGGGAAGTGAATTCGGGGAGCTTCGAGATCCAGAAGATGGTGCCGAACTGGGCCAGCCGACCCAGGCCTATCTGGTAGCGACTTTTTTCTTCTAGTTCTCAGTAGTTCTCACACCGCCTGCCATGGTGACCAGATTGGCAAGGGCCTCGTAACTCTGGGCCCCGACGACCCGGTTAAAACCCATGAGAAAAGTGGGGACGGCAGTTATTCCAAGTTCGTAGGCTTCCTGCCAGTGGGCATCCACTTCTGCCGCATGGCTTCTCGTCTGGAGCACCTCATAAGCCTCATCCTCAGCTAAATCGGCCATAACCGCCAGGCGCAGAAGGACCTGGTGATCTGCGAGGTTTTCACCACGAACGAAATAGGACTCAAAGGCGGCCCGGTGAAACGCTTCACCTCGGTTCTGCTGCTCTGCCCATAAACCGAGTTCCTGCGCCAGTCTTGAATTGTAAGTTTTCTTCCGGTCGCCGAACGGCAAGCCGAGGCTGGCCGCGGTGTGCTTGAGCCCTGCAACCAACGCCGTGATTTTCTCGCTGGAAGCGTTGAACAGCTCCTCTAGGGAAAGGCCCTGCTCCGGTGTGTTCGGGTGGAGCGGGAAGGCTTTCCATTCTACCGATATGTCAAACTCTTTTCTTAATCTATCAATACGCCCGGTAATGAAATAGCACCAGGGTCAGATATAGTCTGAGAAAACAGTTAATTTCTTCGGTTCGACAGTCATAGCAAAGTTCCGTGTGGGCATGATTACAATCTCGTACCGCCAAACTGGCCAATAGTGAATATAGTGATCTTTGACGCAATGGCCAGTTTTACCTAAAGAGATGAGCGCTGCAGCCCTGTGCACGCGGGTGGCGGCTCTGGGTTCGGAGAAAAGTAAGGGGTATAGATCGCGTATGAAGATTTCAGATGACAACAACACGCTGAAGAAACGGCTTGAGAAGGCAGAGCTCCGAATCAAGAAATTGGAACGCCAAGTCAAAAAAGCTGATCGAGACCTCTACGAGAAAACGGAGTTGCATAGCCGGACCGTCGAGGAACTGGTACTGGCGAAATTGATTATCGACCAGAGTCCGGTGGTCCTGTTTAGAAGGAAAGCTGGCCTCACTGGAACCAAACCAACGCTCGAGTATGTCTCCGACAACCTGAGACGATTCGGCTACGACCCCAGAGATTTCCTCGAAGAAAAAATTAGATTTGCTGAGATTGTCCACCCGGATGATATCGAGCGGCTCAGAGAAGAGATCAATGATTACGCCGAGGCTGATGTCGAGGACTATACCCAGTATTATCGGGTCATCACCAAAGAAGGTGATGTTCGCTGGGTCGAGGACCAGACTTCAGTGGTCAGAGATGGGCAGGGAAATAAGATTCATAACCAGGGTATTCTGATCGATATCACCGAGCGCCGCCTGGCTGAAGAGAAGCTGCAGAAGAGTGAAGAAAAGTTCCGCCGCATCGTCGAAACTGCAGGCGAGGGGTTTGTGCTGATGGACGGGGAACTCGCTATAGTCGAGGTCAACAACGCCTATTGCCAGATGATCGGTTACTCCCGGGAAGAGATGCTGGGCAAGAGCGTTCTCGACCAGGCCACCGCTGACTTCAGATCATTTATGGTGGCTAACCAGGAAAGTTATCTTGCTAACGAGCAGCGTAATCTGGAAGGCGAAGTGGTGGGCAAGGACGGGCGAGTGATCCCGGTGCTTATCCACGGCAGCACGCTTCGTGATGACAGCGGCAAGGCCATAGGAAACATGGCCTTTGTCACTGATATGACCGAGCATAAAAAAGCACTCATGCTGGCTGGTGAAGTACAGAAGAGCATGCTGCCCACGGAAATGCCAAAAGTCAGGGGATTGGATATCGCCGGTCGGAACGTATCCTGTGATGAGATCGGCGGCGACTATTATGATTTTATCTGGCGGCCCGAGTCGGCCAAAAGGATATTCAATATCGTCGTTGGCGATATCTCCGGTCATGGGGTGGATTCAGCTCTGTTGATGACCACAGCCCGGGCCTTTCTGAGAATGCGAGCCTCTCAGCCAGGTTCCATTTCAGAAATTGTTACCGCAATGAACAATCATCTGGCCCAGGATACACTCGACACCGGTAAATTCATGACCCTCTTCTGTTTGTCCATAGACCCGGAAGAGCAGTACCTCGAGTGGGTCAGGGCAGGACATGACCCGGCGCTAATTTATTCCCCGGACCATGATGAATTCGAGGAATTGAAAGGCAGCGGCATCGCCCTTGGGGTCAGCGACGGTTTTCAATATATGGAAAACCGCAGGACAGGGCTGCAGAACGGTCAGATCATCGCCATTGGTACTGATGGAATCTGGGAAGCGTTTAATACTGAGGGTACTATGTTCGGCAAAGAACGTTATCAGAGTATCATCAGAAAGCACGCGGACAAGAGTGCAGCCGAGATTCTTGACGCTGTCTACCGTGAGTTGAACCAATTCACCCTGGGCAGGAAATCCGAGGATGACATCACCCTGGTAATAGCCAAAATTAACGGTCTATAATTTTCCAGATTTATGGGTCTTGGCCAAAAGAGGTGCCTGGGCAGTTTTATGGATTGGTGTTGAGGTGGTTCCTTTTCGAAATGACCACGGCCATTATTCAATCAGACAATCGAAACAACTTCTGCTGGTGCCGGGGCTGGTATGCCCGCAGGTTGTCTCTGTCGAGTGCGCCACTTTCCTGCCTGCTGTGCGGCAGGCGTTGTCAATGGCGAGCAGAGAATTATTAACACTGCCGGTTGGCCGGAAATAGTAGAGGTGAATGGTGCCGCCAGATCTCAGTGAGTTGAGTGCCAGGGGCAGGTATTCCAGGGATGCGGTTGGCAGGGGCATAATAATTCTGTGGTAGCTGCCCTCGAGTCGCGGGAGCACTTCGGCAACATCTCCGCAGAACACGGAAACCCTGTCTTCCGCCCTGTTCAGTTTCAGGTTTCGAAGCGCATAGCCATGGGCTAAGGGGTTTGATTCAATACCTACAATGGATGCGGCCCGGCTGAATCTGTTGACCATGAGCGGGTAGGGGGCGACGCCCGAGAACATGACCAGCACATCCTCACCCGGGAGCACCAGATCGGCGACCCTTTTTCGTTCACTGCCGCTCCTCACCGAAAAATATACCTGTTCCGGGTTGACCAGAAGACGTACCCCAAATTCAACGTGGAGGGTTTCTTTTCTCTGCTCACCGGCTACTATCTTCAGGGGGATGGTTCTGAACTCGCCGTGATGGAGACCGTCTCGCTTGGCAACCACCTTTATCCTCTTATTTGTTGCCAGTATCGCTTCCCCGATGAGTCGCTGCCGATGTGACAATTCAGGGGGGATGATGGTGATCGCCATATCACCAACCAGATCGTAACTCTGAATGAGGTAGTCCAACTCACTGTCGCTGAGCGTGCCTCTGAGAAGGTCTTTTAGTTTCATCCTCATGGAAAACAAATGGTTTATAGCTAAATGTCAGCCAATTGTTGCCAAATCAATTGGACAATTGCTATCAATATCTGGATAATAAAAGATAACGGTCTTGTTCAGAAGAGGGAAATATTGACTTAATTTCACAAAAAGGGACGGGTACGTGAAAATTTTGATTGCCGAGGATGAATATACCACCAGATTGATGGTACAGGTTTGTTTGGAAAATTGGGGGTACTCAATAGAGGGTGTTGAAGATGGCAACACTGCCTGGGATATCATCACCCAGAAGAACCCTCCGCAGATTGCCGTCCTTGATTGGGAAATGCCGGGCATCAGCGGCATAGAGTTATGTAAAAAGATCAAGAGGCTGGAGCGCAGCAGCCCCATTCACGTTATTCTGCTGACCGCCCGGGACAGTGAAAACGATATCAGCAAAGGCTTCGAAGCAGGGGCTGATGACTACATAACCAAGCCGTTTAACGATGATGAACTCCGGGCCCGGATCAGGGTAGCAGAGAGAATCGTGACCATACAATCTTCCCTGAGCGGCTCACTGGAAGAATTACGAGAAGCACTCGACCTGGTTCAGTCCTTTGAAGAACCGGTTGCGGTGTGCAGCAAATGTCAGAAAATCGGGGCATTCGACGGATCGTGGCGAACCCCGGAAAAGCTGCTCGAATATCCAGTCGATCCTCGGTTTATCCAGCTTGACTGCCGGGATTGTAACAAAAAATAAAAACGTGCGGTAGATCAGATAATTCCGCTATTGCGCAGTTCCTCTATTCGTTTTGGCTCGTATCCAAGCCCCTCCAGGATTTGCTCAGTGTGTTCACCCAGATTAGGAGCTTTGCAGACGTTTTCAGCGGGTGACCGAGACAGCTTTATGGGGTTGTTCAACAATTTGATTCTGCCGTAATCCGGGTGGTCCCAGTCACAGAAATAATCGTTGGCGATTGCCTGTTCGTCCTGCGTCACTTCGAGCGGTGTCTGCAGCGGTGCCCAGATAAGTTTGTTGAGGCTCAGAATTTCTTTCCACTCCTGGTAGGTTTTCATGCGGAAAAGGTTTTCGATTATATCAACCAGTTCGCTGGCGTGTTCGGCTCTGGCCTCGGGGGTTGCATACCTGGCGTCCTCGGTAAGGTCCGCTCGTTCTATAGCCTTACAGAAGTTCGGCCAATAGGGTTGCGAGGTGGTCATGCCGAGCATGATCCAGCGATTATCACTGGTCGGATAGATGTTGCGGATGGGATTCGACATGGTCTGTCTGGTCGGGCGAACCGAATCTTCTCCTGATATCAGACAGCCGGTCAGGTCGGTACCAAGAGCGAAAATGGCGGTGTTATAGAGCGATACCTCAACCTCTTGACCTTCTCCGGTGCGCTCTCGAATGAAAAGGGCGGCCATAACGCCGGCAAGAAGGCTCTGCGAGGTTATGGAATCGCCATAGGCCGGTCTAGAAATGTTTGGGGCGCTGTCCGGCTCATGCATGAGATCCATTACTCCGCTGCGGGCCCAGAAGGCGACCGAGTCATAACCGCCGGTGTTTTTTTCAGGTCCTCGCTGCCCGTAGCCAGTAAGATTTGCGTAAATTATTCTCTGGTTGTGGCCGGCGATCGTCTCATAGCTGAGATTGAATTTGTCCATCTCGTACGGCCTGAGATTGTTCAGGAACACATCTGCGTCGGCGGCGAGACGGTGAATGATCTCCTGTCCCTCAGGAGATTTCAGGTTGACGGTGACACTCTTTTTGTTCCTGTCGACGTGCTCCCAGATATAGTTGATCTTATGCGGCCGTGCCCAGCCCGCCATGCCTGCCGCGAGCAGGTGGCGCTGCAGGTCGCCGCGGCCCGGCGGTTCAACATGAATAACCTCGGCACCCCAGCTTCCCATCAGCATGCCGGCCAGCGGCATGGCAAAGGCTCCCCCTACCTCTATCACTTTGATCCCTTCAAGACCTTTGACCATGATAAAATTTCCTTTCGTATTGGTATTATTTCAGCTGAAGAGCACTTATTCTTCAGAGCGATTCGGAATTTTATACACCTTCTTGGTCTGCTTGTCCCGGGAAACAACTTTACGCAAAAGGTGGGGTGAAACATCCCATTTCTGCCCCGAGCGGGTAACCACGGTGACCGTCTTTTCCTTGTGGGCTAACAGGGTGCCAGTCTGCAGTCCGAGGGTAGGGTGGGCGAAGCTTACCTTGTCACCCTGGTTGAATTTCCTGTTGTCCCTGGGATTTTTGCTTGATTCGAGGGTCTTAAGCCTCTGCGAAATGAGGTGGTGCAGTTCAAGAAGTTCTTCGTAGCTCAAAGATTCGATGTCTATGCTCATGGGCTGATTGCTGGTCCGCTGTGTGTGAGTATTTTCGATCGGTGCGCAGGTAGAGGTGCCTAAATAAATGAGTTTTTATTCTATTGTTAACAGGTAGGCTCTGGTTTATTCCGGGTCAATCTTTGACTTCCTGATCTTCTTTCCAGATGAGGTTATCAAGCTCAAGCTGTCTCACCAGTTCGATATAGGTCGCCAGTACCTCCAGGGTGGATGTATGTGCAGGACTATTGTTCAAAGTATGAATTTTGTCATTGTCTATCAGGAAAATTTCTTGCGGCCCCAGCGCTGCGACTGACATGTTTCTGTAAGGTTTACTCTCCAATGCAAAAATGGAGTTACCCATGAATGGGTTCGGTCCATTTTTGAGTCCCAGGTAGTGGGCGATGGTGGGTGTGAAATCTATACTGCTGCTGTTTTCTGCATCATATGATGGGGGCAGCCGACGCAGCGGGTCGTGGATGATCAGGGGAATACGGTCGATAAAAAGCTGTTGATAATCACCACTTTTAAAAGATTTCACGAAGCTTCTTTCATGAAAGTGACAATGATCTGCGGTAAAAACCAGGATTGTATTATCTGCCAGGGGTGAATTCTTGAGAGATTCCCAGAACAGCCCGAACGCATGATCAAAATTATGGATACTGTTCAGTGTGTGATTGCGGCCCCTGCCATAGACCACCCGTCCTTCTGAAGATTTGAGAAAGGCATGGGTGCCAAAATTATACAGGCTCAGAAAAAAAGGCTGGGTCTCGCCCCTTCCGACTCGCCGCTTTAAATAACCGGTGACGCCTTGCAAGTATTGATGATCGGAGTATGCCATATCTCCCTTGGGAGGGTCGCCATTGAGAAAGGTGTCGGCCAGTTGATCACCGGTAATCACCGTGGTGAAACCCAGTTCGGTCATCATTTTATCAACTTGGGAAGGGTGATTCCTGTGATGCGAATCCAGGAAGATGGTTTCGTAACCAGCGTCGGTGAATAAATCGGCGAGACTCAGATAGCTTCGGCCTGAAGCCTGTGGATCAACCGAATGCCAGCCGCCATGGCCGCCATAGAAGGGGAAGATCGAGGCCAGTTGACCGTGCAGTCCCCGATAGGTTGCTGCAGTATGGTTGTAGTATCGATGAACAACCATGCCGGTTCTGGCGAACTCGTCAATATGGGGGGTGAGGTCCGGGTAGATCGACCTGTAGACACCGATTGAACGGGCCGAAAGACCTTCTGAAAAAAAGATGATGACGTTTGGCGTCTTTCCCTCCTTTCCTGGTTTTACGGAAAAAGGTGGAGTACTGGCGTAGATCGATTCTTTGATCAACGGATATTTTGCCGTCGGATCATAGTGAAATCCGAACTTGCTGATTTCCTCCATTTCGTATGGTTTCAGTTCCCGGTGCAGCACTGGTTCGGAATAGCTGATATCCGGGCGAAAGAGTGTCGTATACAGGGAGATGACAGGACTGGTGTGAGCAGTGTTGATGTTGGCTAGATAACGGTCTCTCGTGTTGATCACCAAAGTTGGCAGCCAATACCCGCTGGTCAGGGTGACGAGAATGCCTATGATCAGCAGGGGCAACGTGACCAGGCGGGAACAGCTGCCGGGGGTTCGGTCACCTCTTTCGTTCAGGTAGATCAACTGCAGGCAGGTGGCGGCAATGGCGAAGAAAAAGAGAAGATATCTTAAGTCCAGAAAAAGATAGAGGTGATCAGCGTTCTCCAGAGCCAGCCTGGATAGAAACTCCCGGCCGACATGAAGGGAAGCCATCTGCATAAAATAGATGAGGATAAAGATCGCACTCAGTAAATAGAGTATCGACCTGGACAGTACATTGCCGTTGGCCAGAATAAATCCTGCAAGAAGCAGAACGAACAATTCCATCAGGAAAAGATCGATAATGGAATA
Source organism: Desulfobulbaceae bacterium (assembly GCA_024640625.1). GTDB lineage: Bacteria > Desulfobacterota > Desulfobulbia > Desulfobulbales > Desulfocapsaceae > JABDQA01. The sequence continues at coordinate 462 of JAHEER010000010.1, read as the reverse complement.
GAAGAGCAGGGGATTTGTCAGAAGTCGGGATGCCGTGATTGAACTGCTGAATGTTGAAATAAAGAAGATAATGGCGAGCAGGGAGAAAAAAGAAAAATACAGAAAAAATCGTGTTCTCCTGGATCGAAGTTTCATTTCGTTTTTGTTCTGAGGATCTGGCCGCTCAGCCCGAAGGGCCTGGATACGGTTATGACCGCAGTTGAGAACGTAGCATAAACCGTCGTGACTATGCCAGTGATGGTTAAAATTTTATGAGCAAGGATGAAAATTAGATAAGATACCCGCCCAAAAACGCGCAAACCCCTTACCTCGGAAGAAGTAAGGGGTTTGTGGTAGAAAGAAATTCGGCGGCGACCTACTCTCCCACACAGTTGCCCATGCAGTACCATCGGCGCAGAAGAGCTTAACTTCCGTGTTCGGAATGGAAACGGGTGGAGCCTCTTCGCTATGACCACCGAAAAA
>JAHEER010000009.1 GCA_024640625.1 Desulfobulbaceae bacterium | reverse complement strand
GCATCCACACGGTGTGGCTCGAGAAAAGCGATATAACCACCCTGGCCACCCGGCGCGCCGGCCTCGTCACCTGTCCCCAAAGCAATGCCAAGCTCGCCTCCGGTATTGCGCCAATTGCCGAGCTGCTTGACCAGGGAGCAACCGTCGGGCTGGGCACCGACGGGTGCGCATCAAACAACAGTCTGGATATGTTCAGGGAAATGGATATGCTGGCCAAATTGCAAAAACTCTCCCGTGGCGAGGCCACCGCAATGAGTGCCCGTCAGGTGCTGGACTGCGCCACCGCCTCGGGAGCCCGCGCCGTAGGCGTCGACTCGATTGGCAGCATTGGGCCGGGCAGACGCGCGGATCTCATCCTGGTCGATATCCATCAGCCCCACCTGGTGCCCTTTTACAACCAGGATCTTCTGGTGTACGGGGCCTCCGGAGGCGATGTCGACAGCGCCATCATCGACGGCGTACTGGTCATGCATGAGAAACGGATTCTCACCTTCTCCGTCGATGAAGTCATTGATAGAGTTAACTATCTCGCTGAAGGCCTCGCGCCAACACCTTGAAACAGTCATATCAAATGACTCAGGACTGGAGCGTCAAACCATGAGCACACAGATGATCATTTCGGTCATGTCCAAGGACCGCACCGGTATTGTGGCTGACATCACCGGAGCCGTTTACGAACTCGGAGGTGATCTGGCCGATCTCAACCAATCCACCCTGGGCGGCTATTTGACCATGATCCTTTTCGCCACCTTCGACGAGGATGTCTCCCCGGACATGCTGATGCAGAAAATCGACACCATCGACAGCCCGACCACTCTGGACGTGGTGGCCCGCACGATCACCACGGCTCCCGACCCGGCACTATCCGAACTGCCCCCCAAAACCTACATCATGACTACCCAGGGACCAAACCGCAAAGGTCTGGTGTACGGTGTCAGTTCTTTTTGTTTCGAGCACGATATCAACATCCTCGATCTGGCCACCACCATCAAGAAAGGCATCTACACCATGGTGCTCCAGCTCGATTTGAGCAGAGTGGAATCCATTGTCGAAGTGCGCGAAGCATTGGCTGACTATGCCCGGGACCAGGGTCTCCAGATAGTCCTGCAGCACCACGATCTGTTCAAGGTAACCAATGAAATCCCTTTTTAAATCACACGCACTTACCACAGCTTTGTCGAGGAGTTAGCATGCTGCGCTCAGACCAGATTCTGGCAACCGTCGAGATGATCCAGAAGGAAAATCTCGATGTCCGCACCGTCACCATGGGTATCAATCTGCTCGACTGCCGGGCTTCCTCCATCGGCCAGACCTGCCGCAATATCGAAGACCGCATTTCCGAAAGGGCGGGAAAGTTCGTCGAAACCTGCAACTTCGTTTCCCGCAAACTCGGCATACCGGTGGTCAACAAACGCATCTCGATCACCCCGATCTCTTTCGTCGGAGCGGGCTTCACCCGTGATGACTTCGTCGCCCTGGCCATTTCTCTGGACCGGGCGGCCGCCGGTGTGGGGGTCGACATTCTGGGCGGATTTTCGGCCCAGGTGGAGAAGGGGTTGACTATGACCGACCGGGAATACATTCACAGTCTCCCCGAGGCGCTGCGGGTCTCGGAAACGGTGTGCGCCTCGATCAATATCGCCTCTTCCCAGAAAGGCATCAACATGGACGCCCTGGCCATGCTCGGACCTACCATTAAGGAGATCGCCGAACGCACTGCGGACCAGGGTGGATTCGGGGCTGCCAAATTCGTGGTATTCTGTAATCAGCCCGGAGACAACCCCTTCATGGCGGGGGCCATTCACGGTGTCGAGGAAGCGGACACGGTACTCAATGTCGGCGTCTCCGGACCGGGGGTGATCGCCCGTTCCCTGGAGAAGCTGATAAGCGCCAGGGAAGCTGACGAAAACGGTCTCAAACTTGACGAAATCGCCGAGGAAATTAAGCAGACGACCTTTCGCGTGACCCGCTGCGGGGAACTGGTTGGCAGACAGGTGTCCGATATCCTCGGGGTCAGCTTCGGCGTTGTCGACCTCTCCCTGGCGCCGACCCCTAAGGTAGGCGACAGCGTCGGTGAGATCCTTCACATCCTCGGAGTGGACGCCATCGGCGCTCCCGGCTCGACGGCAATTCTGGCAATGCTTAACGACGCGGTGAAGAAGGGCGGGATCTTTGCCTCAAAGACCGTGGGCGGGCTCAGCGGGGCCTTCATTCCGGTGATGGAAGACGCGGTGCTGGCCGAAGCCGTAGGTAAGGGGGATCTGTGCCTGGAAAAACTTGAAGCCATGACCTGTGTTTGTTCGGTCGGCATCGATATGGTAGCCATTCCAGGCTCAGTGGACGGGGACACCATTTCCGCCATCATAGCCGATGAAATGGCGCTGGGAATGGTCAACAACAAGACCACCGCGGTAAGGATCATTCCGGTCCCCGGCAAGGAGGTCGGCGAGTCGGTCAGTTTCGGCGGCCTGTTCGGGGCCAGTCCGATCATGGCGGTTCGCAACGTCGGCAAATCGTCGCGCTTTATCGGCTGGGGCGGCCGCATTCCAGCCCCGGTGCACAGTTTCAAAAATTAAAGGGGGGGGGCTGTACCCCTCTGACCAGATGTTAGTGCTTACCATTGATCGGGATCCATATCCGGCGGCAGCTCTGCGCAAATGCTCAGTGCCCTGCCGCTGAACGGATGGCGCAGCTCCAGCCGATGGGAATGAAGAAAATGCCTGGAAAACGAGTACTCACCAAGACGGTCGGCGCCGCCGTAGCGCATGTCGCCCAGCAGCGGATGGCCTGCCTCTGCAAGGTGAGCCCGCAGCTGATGGGTTCTGCCGGTGATCAATTCCAGTTCGACCATGCTGATCTGAGCGGGCGCCTGGAGTGTTTTTACCACCCGGTAGCGGGTCACCGCCTCTTTTCCTCCACGTGCAGTCGACTTTACCCTGTTTGAAAACCGATCCCTGATCAGGCGTGAGGTATAACTTCCCGTGCTCGGCTCGGGCCTGCCCTCGACCAACGCCAGATAGGTTTTCTGCGCTGCGCGGGACTGTATCTGAGCGGTCAGTGACTTATGAGCCTGCGGATGGATGGAAAAGGCGATCACTCCGCTGGTCTCACGGTCCAGCCTCTGGGCCATGCCGATCTCCAGTCGGCGCCCGAATCGACGGTCTCGTTTCAGCCACACCTGCAGGGCCTCATAGAGGGTCCCTTTGTAGCGGGCGGGGGTCGGCTGGGTCTCTATCCCGGCTGGCTTATCCAACACAATCAGGTAGTCATCCTGGAAGAGCACCTGAGCCTCGGCAATCCTGTAGGGCTCGAGTGCACCGCGGTCGCGGTGCACTTCGATGCGCCGGCCGGCGCTGAGGACCAGGCCGGCCTTGCGGACCCGGCGGCCGTCGATATGGACACCGCCGATATCGATGATCTTTCTGATCAGAGTTCGGGAGAGATCCGGGCTTTGCTCGGCGAGATAGTGATCGAGCCGGCGGCCCTCATGGATAGGAGCGGTCTTGTAGCGAATAACCATAATAATCCGTCACAACCAAATGCGGTAAAGCACATTCCATGAATTGGTGAATCTGCTTTCATCTGGTATGGTACTCAGATCTGATGTACGATTCTGTTGCCTTGCACGTAACCTCAAGAAGCGCCCCGCGTCGAGAGCTTTAAAATGATCACTCCCCCCAGGTCACCGGTACCTGAAAACATAAGAAACGAGTATGACTCCCTGGTTGCAGAACTTGACCGCCTCATTTTCACCTTGACCCGGAAGCTGCAGGGCTTCATCACCTGCACTCCCGGCTGCTCATCCTGTTGCCGAAGATTTTCCGCGCTGCCTCTGGAAGCGGCGCTTATTGCCGCTTCGTCCGCCACCCCTCTGCGGCGCCCCAGCAGCGACGAACTCTGTCCCCTTCTCGATAATGACCGCTGCTCTATCTACGCGCAGCGGCCGCTCATCTGCCGCACCCAGGGACTGCCGATTGGATATATCGACGAGGATAACGAACGGATCGAGGTATCGGCCTGTCCCCTCAATTTCCCGGAAGGCCACCCGTTCGAGTATGACGATCTGCTCCTGCTCGACACCTTCAACTCCCGTCTGGCCGCACTGAACCGCTCCTACTGCCGGGCAGCGGAGATCGCCACCGATCTCAGGCTGCCGCTGGGATAGGGTTCCTGCCCTTTTAGGTGTCTGCGCTAAAAAGCCCCTCCCCATGACATTTTAGGGCCGCATAAATCAGCAGCGGCACGGAGGCGATGGAGAAGACAATCATCCCTGGCCAGCGGTCGTGTAAAAAATGTTTGCCCCCCAGGAACAGGCCGACCAAGGCGAGGCAAAAAAGACTCAGATACCAGCAGATTCTGATCCCCCTGAAAGGAGGAGGGGGCGAGAGTTCGGCGTACCCGCAGGCGAGGCCCGCACTCCCCCCCGAAACCCTGAGACCGTAAAAAAAGAGGACATGGATCAACACCCAGCCGCCAAAAATCGAAAATGTCACATCGCTGGGCCAGTGGGCCCGGGTCATAATGCGGGCGCTGGCCATGGCCAGGGTGAAGAGGATGGTGAACATGAACAGCGCGGTGCCCAGATGTCGGTGGCGCTTGTCCTGATAACTGAACCAGAGCACGTAGACCAGCCCCATCAGGGTTATGGCCGAGGCCGTATGGCCGCTTGGAAAACTGGCCCGATAGGTTCCCTCGTCGAGAAAATAGGGTCCCACCTCCCACCATTCGTAAAATGGTCTTGTCCCCCAGAAATATTTTTTGGGACGGGGCCGGGCCATGGTCCATTTCAGCAGCTTGACCATCAGCGTCGAACAGCAGAAGGTCGAGACCACCAGAAACTCGAGCCGAAGGCGGTTGCGGCGCAGCCAATCGGCCCAGCCTGAACTGGCCAGCAAACTTTGCTGCAAAAAGTTGAGGACCCGTCGACCGGCGCAGTCCGCATCGATCAGACTGGAACACAGATAAAGCAGCAGGCAGACGGCACTGTAGCAGACGATGAGATCTCCGCCGCCAAACCTCTCGAGCTCAAATATCGATTCGGACATCAGGTCGACGAACCCCTGGCTCTTATTTTCATAGAGCCATGAGGTGAGCTCAATATCATGGGGGCTGACAAGCGCCATGCTGAGCGCACCGGCAGCAAGCACAGCAAAGAGAAGTATCAATCGGGCCATTGAAATCCCATGGATGTTCTGGATCGCCGGTACCAGTCAGGTTTTTGCGGATCAGGCGGAGACAAACTGATTTCCACTAGCGTATTCTGGGGCTCACTGCAACTAAAAAGATGATTTGATCGGCCGCATTGTCATCTTCGGGGGACGAGTGAACACAGGATCGATAACCGCAGGCGCCTTTAATGACTTGCGCTTCAATTGGTATTTTAATATTTTCTGTGCATTGCACCTGTCACCCTTCTTGAGTTTTGTCCGCCAACCGAAAAGGAGCCCTTTGGTCACCATAGTTATCCCCTGTTTTAATGAGGCGCACCGCTTGAGCCCCGGTCCGTTCGTCTCCTTTCTTGGTGATAGCGCTGATCTTTTCTTCATCCTCGTGGATGACGGCTCAACCGATCAGACCGCTGAAAAGCTCGAGCAGATAAGTTCTCAAACGGGCTTGAACAGCACAGTTTTACGGCTCGGTGAGAACCATGGCAAAGCCGAGGCGGTGCGCCAGGGCATCCTTCAGGCTCTCAAAGACGGACCCAGTCATGTCGGCTATTGGGACGGAGACCTGGCCACTCCGTTGGCGGAGATTCGGACCTTCATCGACTACGGCAGCGATTCGACCAGGAAGATGATTTTTGGCTCCAGGATCCAGCGCCTCGGTGCCGATATAGAACGTCACTGGTACCGGCACTACCCCGGCCGGCTGATCGCCTTCTGGATCAACGTCATCATCAGGCTCCCGGTCCATGATACCCAGTGCGGAGCCAAATTGATTGAAGCGGAACTGGCCGGTAAGATATTTGCTGAGCCGTTCATTTCTTCCTGGCTTTTCGATGTTGAGCTTTTCGCCAGGATAATAGCCCTGCACGGCAGGCGGCAAGCCGCCCGGATGATCTATGAAGTGCCGCTGCAGCGCTGGACCGATGTGGGCGATTCCAAGATATCGCCGGGGTATCTGCCCAAAATTCCAGTCGAACTCTTCAGAATTTACTCCAAATACAGAAAAGACATGCACTGAAGCAATCATGAACAGAATACTTTCGATTCTTTACCCGGCAGCGCTGCTGCTCGTCTTTTCGCTGCTCTATTTTACGGCGCTGCACAAGCCTGTGGTTATCGACTATGACGAAGGTGTCTACGCCGAAGTTTCGCGGGCCATGTTCGAGCGCCAGGAACTTGTAATTCCGGAGCTCAACGGCGAGGGGTTTTTCGAAAAACCCCCCCTGCTCTATTGGGCTCAGATGCTCGGCTATAAGTGGTTCGGCGTCACTCCCCTGGGAGCAAGATTCATCAACGGGGTCGCGGCACTAGCCACGCTGCTGGTGTTCTACTTCGGCTCTGCGGCCCCGCTGGGGAGGCGGACCGCCTTTCAGGCGACGCTGCTGCTGGGCAGCTCAATAATTTTTCTCTACCTGGCCCGGGTGGCAATGACAGATATGCTCCTCACCTTTTTTCTGGTGAGTTGTCTTATCGTCTCCTGGCACGGCGTTGAACGATTTCTGGCCCACGGCAGCGGCGCCCCTCTGTTCTGGCTTGGCTGCCTGGCTGCGGGCCTGGCCATGTTGAGCAAAGGGGCAATCGGTGCGCTGTTTCCCGTGGTGACGGCACTCATCTATCTGATCTCCATCGGTAAACCGACACTTTTATTGAAAAGAAATTGGATTTTCCCTGGAACACTCATCCTGGTGCTGACCGGATTTTCCTGGTATCTGCTGCTCGGCCTGTTTCACCCGGATGGCTTCGCTTTTATGAAGGAGCTTTTCCTCAAACACCATCTGGGTAGATTCTCCTCCGCCATGGAGGGTCATGGCGGCCCGTTTTTTTATTATCTGGTCGTACTTTTCGTAGGCTTTATGCCCTGGTTTGGGTATCTGCTGCTCGGCTTACTTCGCCTGCCGCTGACCACCAAGGGCGATCCTGCGCTTCGCTTTCTGAGGTTGTTCACCATCTTTTCACTGCTGGTTCTGGTCTTTTTTTCGGCTGCAGCCACCAAGCTCCCCAACTACATACTGCCCGCGCTTCCCGGCTTCGCGCTTCTGGTCACCCGGCTGTTTGACTATCACCTCGCCCTTGATCGTGCCGGCACATCCCCTGGACCGGGCTGGCGCCTGGCCGCCTGGCTCGGAGCCCTGCCCGCCGGGCTGCTCGGTATCATCTGCCTGGCTCTGCCGCTGCTCTACCCCTATCTTGCAGAACTCCTCGGTGAAGATGCCTACAAGGCACCGGTCCTGTTCGAACCGGTAGACTTAGGGTTTGTCCCCTATCTCGCCGGGCTGCTTTTCATCGTTACCGCTTTTATTGTTGTCCGTGCCAGCCGCTATGTTCCCGCCAGACAATTCGAAACCCTCCTGCTCTGTTCCTTCATCAACGGCGCCGCGCTTTTCTTCCTCATTATCCCCCTCTACGATCGGTTGATGGACGTCCCGCTGACTCGGCTGGCCCGGGAGGCCGCGACCCACACCCCGGCACAGGGCAGAATCGTTATGTATGAGATCGACGATCGCCCGAGCGTCAATTTCGTTTCGGGGCGGCCGACCATTGCGCATGACGAGCGCGACTGGGAGAAATTGGCCGACATCTTTGCCCGACAAGAGATCGAGGTAGGGCTGACCACCGTGTTCTACTTCGAAAGACTGCAGAATCTCGGTCTTGAGCCGGTGGAACTGTCGCGCGACGGCGGTTTTGTCCTATTTCGCCTGCCGCCCAGGGCCACGCTTCACCCCTCCAAATAGTTCTCGCAGCGGTGCTGCTGCCCGCACACCCCCTCCATTGACATTGAAGCCGAAATTGTATAATATTCATAAAAAACTTATATGATTCGAATGATAGACGACATTGACCTGCATATTTTGAATATTATTCAAAATGATGGGAAGATTTCCAACGCCAAACTCGCCCGGCAGCTGCAGATGGCCCCCTCGGGCATACTCGAACGGGTCCGCAAACTCGAAAAAAAAGGCATCCTCGAGGGCTATGAGGTGCGCCTCAACCCAACTAAACTCGGCTTGACCGTCACCGCTTTCATCCATGTGCTCACCTCGGATAGCGTGGGCAGCACCAAAGTCGGTGAAAAATTAGCTGAGTTTCCCGAAATCCAGGAAGTTCATTGGATTGCCGGCGATTACAACTATCTCGTCAAGACCAAGCTAAGAGATGCCTCCGACCTCAGGGCTCTGCTTAAAAAATGTGGCCAGATCAAGGGCTTGAGCGATACCAGAACGACCCTGGTCCTGGAAACCGTCAAGGAAAGCCAGGCTATTCCCGTTGAGCAACTCACCCGTCACCTGAACGGCGGCGGAAGTTAACAGTATATAATTTGAGAGGACACCATGAGTGTGAACCACCTGGACAAGCGCATTGCCGAGAAAAGCAGGGAATTTCTGCTCAGCATCAAGGGTGAGGCCCCCTCGGTCTTCAACAAGAATTTCTGGACCGGAAAAGTCATGGACTGGTGCATGCGTAATGAGCAATTCAAGGTTCAGATGTTCCGCTTTGTCGATGTACTCCCCTACCTGAACACCTCCTCCTCTTTGACCAGGCATATCAAGGAATACTTCACCGCCGACAGTGATGAGATTCCGTCGATACTCAAGTGGGGAGCCAAAAGTGCCGGCCTCGGAGGCAGCTTCACCGGCGCCATCCTGGGCCGAACAATCCGGGCCAATATCGAAAAAATGGCCCGCTCCTTCATCATCGGTGAGACCACCAAGGAGGCGGTTAAGTCGATCCAGAAACTGCGCAAGGACGGTTTTGCCTTTACCGTCGACATCCTGGGGGAGGCAACGGTCAATGAGACCGAGGCCGATGCCTACATGCGGCAATACCTCGAGTTGTTCGACGCCCTCGAGGCCTCCAGGGACTCCTGGCAACCCTTGGGAGGAGGAACCCGCAAAGACTGGGGCTACGCCCCGCTGATCAACGTCTCGGTGAAACCCTCGGCTCTATTCTCCCAGGCCGATCCGAAAGATTTCGAGGGCTCGATACGCGGCATTCTGGCCCGCCTCACCCCGATTTACCGACGGGTGAAAGAACTCGAAGGATTCATGTGCATTGATATGGAATCCTATCATTATAAAAATATTACCCTGGAGCTCTATCGCCGACTCCGTTCCGACGCCGAATTCAAAGATTATCCCGGTCTGCGCCTGGCACTGCAGTCATATCTTAGGGACACCGACCAGGACCTCTCCGAACTGCTCGACTGGGCCCGGGCGGAGGAACTGCCCATCTCTATAAGGCTGGTCAAGGGTGCCTATTGGGACTACGAAACGGTGCTTGCCCGTCAGAACGGCTGGCCCATACCAGTCTATACTATAAAGGCCGAGAGCGACGCCGCCTTCGAAAGACATACCCGCATGATTCTTGAAAATCATGATGTCTGTTCCTACGCCTGCGCCTCCCACAATATTCGCTCCATCGCCGCCGCCCTGGAAATGGCCACGCAAATCGGTGTCCCCGAAGAGCGTTATGAGTTCCAGGTCCTCTATGGAATGGCCGAACCGGTCCGTAAGGGGCTGCTCAATGTTGCCAAACGGGTGCGCCTGTACGCTCCCTATGGCGATTTGCTGCCGGGCATGGCCTACCTGGTGAGAAGGCTGCTGGAAAACACCGCCAATGAATCCTTTCTGCGTCAGACCTTCGTCGAAGAGGCCGACATCGAGTCTCTGGTCGAAAATCCGATTCTCACGCTGGAAAAACTGGCCCCGCACCCCCCAGAAGCGACGCCTGTTACATCTGCGCATGCGACCATCCCCCTGTTTACCAATGAAGCCATGGCCGATTTCACCAAGGCAGAGGTTCGTAACAATTTTACAGCGGCGCTCACCGAGGTCAGGAGCAGATTGGGACGCACCTACCCCCTTTTTATCGGCGGCACCGAAGTAACAACCGAGGACACGCTCCAATCGGTGAACCCGGCCCAGCCGACCGAGGTTATCGGCACCATCTGTCAGGCCGGCACCGCCGAAGTCGAGCAGGCTTTAGCTGCTGCCCGAGCTGCTCAGGCCTCCTGGGCCGCGCTCGAGGGACCGGAGCGCGCCGGCTATCTGTTCAAAGCGGCGGACATTGCCAGAAAGAGAATCTATGAACTCTGCGGGTGGCAGATCCTGGAAGTAGGCAAACAATGGGATCAGGCCTATGGTGACGTGGCCGAGGCGATCGATTTCCTCGAATATTACGGCCGCGAGATGATCAGACTCAGCGCGCCCCGGAGAATGGGCCGCGCCCCGGGTGAAGATAACAGGCTCTCCTACCAGGCCAAAGGAATCGCCGCGGTAATCGCCCCCTGGAACTTCCCCCTGGCCATAAGCTGCGGTATGTCGGCCGCCGCCATGGTCGCCGGCAACCCGGTGCTGTTCAAACCAGCCGGCCCCGCCTCGGTTGTCGGCAACACCCTGCAGGAGATTTTCCGGGAAGCCGGTCTGCCGGACGGCGTCTTCAATTATCTTCCGGGCAGGGGATCGGTGATCGGCGATTATTTGGTCGAGCACCCCGATATCGCTCTCATCGCCTTCACCGGGTCGATGGAAACCGGTCACCGCATCTTGCACAAAGCTTCCACCGTGCACAATGATCAGGCCCAGATCAAGCGAGTCATCGCCGAACTGGGCGGCAAAAATGCGATCATCATCGACGATGACGCCGACCTGGACGAAGCGGTTGGGCAGGTTATCTACTCAGCCTTTGGTTTCCAGGGTCAGAAGTGTTCCGCCTGCTCCCGCGTCATCGTCGTGGAGCCGATTTATGAACGCTTTGTCAGCCGCCTGGTTGAGGCGGCCCGGTCGATCGGCATCGGCCCGGCCGAGAATCCGGCCTACTTCATGGGACCGGTAGTGGATGCGGCGGCCTATAAAAACATCGTCGCCTATGTGGAGATCGCCAAAAAGGAAGGCACGCTGCTGCTCAGCCGCGACGTTCCCGATACCGGTTATTATGTACCGCTTACTATTGTCGAAAGCATTACGCCGGACCACCGCCTCGCTCAGGAGGAGGTTTTCGGGCCGGTGCTGGCGGTAATGAAAGTGAAGGATTTTGATCAGGCCCTCGAGTGGGCCAATGCCACTCGATTCGCCCTCACCGGAAGTGTGTTTTCACGCAGCCCCGAACATCTCGACCGGGCCCGCACGACATTCAATGTCGGCAATCTTTATCTGAATCGAGGCTCCACAGGCGCACTGGTGCAACGCCACCCCTTCGGCGGGTTCAAGATGTCCGGCGTTGGTTCCAAGGCCGGAGGACCCGATTACCTGCTGCAGTTCATGGACCCGAAGCTGGTCTCGGAAAATACCATGCGCCGAGGCTTTGCGCCAATCCAGGATGACGACGACTGGATAGACTGAGCTGGTTCCAGGCCGGCAACGAGTCATCTGGTCTGCAGACAGAGGTGCCCGGGTAAACATCTACGAGCACACAAAAAGGTAGGGAGATGCGAGCGCTGCAGGGTACGGCTAGGCGAGGGTGATCGACAAGGCCACCGCATCTTTTACGGTATTGGCGACGATGCAGCCGCGCTCGGCGATGAGCATGAGCTTTTCCACTTCCTCTCGGTCCTGGTAATCGCCGGACACCACCATTTTCACCGTGGAGAAGCGAGGCGGTGTTCCTTCGAGCAGGCCGGTGATTGCAACAGTGAAATTGGTCGCCGAGAGTTCACGGGCCTTGGCCGCCGCCAGCAGGTTGCTCATGAAACACCCCCCCAAACCGAGCAAAAACAGTTCGCCCCCCATTGGCCCGGCATCTGCACCGCCCTTGGCTGCGGGCCGGTCGCAGAGTACTGTATGGTCTCGCGCCTGTCCGCGCGAGGTAGACGCCGAGGTCTGCGCCACACTTACCTGTATTTCCATTGGTCCCCTGCCTCGCTGTTAGGATTTATCTTCACTCTCCTCATCTTTCGGCCAGGTGCAGGGCAGCGTTCTGAAGGTTGCCTCGGCGATGGGTTCGACGAATTTGACGTGGACACTGTAGTCATTGTGCAGATGAAAGCTGACCTTGGTGATCTGGCCCCTGAGCCGAAGAGGGGAGTCTTCGCGGCCGTCGAAAACCAGCGACAGGTTTATCTCGGCAGCGAGCAGGGCTCTGGCAATTTCCTGCCGGGAACATTTTATATCGAAACAGAGCCCGGATCGAGAGATGTCCGACAGCCCCCCCTTGAATCTGTTATCGCCGGGACTGCCGTCCTTTTGCAGAACAACTGCGGCGGCAACACCCGAAATCGGGTACCTCCTGGTTGAACGCCGGTCAAGTTCGCTGGCCCTTATCGCCTCCGTGCTTTTGCCCTGCTTACGGCAGAATTCGGCTATCTTCTCGTATAGACCGGGATGCGCTTCCTGCCACCCCTCGGCCGCCCTGCGGGTCAGGCTGTAAAGCTTTGTTTCCGCCTGGGTAGCTGCCGAAAGCGGGCACAGTGATATTTCAAAAAAGCTCGACTCACCGACGATATCCCCACGCCCCAGGTGAGCGGCGATGATATTTTTCCCCTCTTTACGGTAGAACAGCACCACCTTGCCGCTATCGATAAAAAACAGTCTGCTGCTGATTTTGCCCTGGACCTGCAGCAGCTTGTTGGACTCAACGAGTGCTGATTCCATGCTGTAAAACAGACCGTTGGTCTCCTCCTCGGAAAGATCATCGTAGAGAACGTTCCACACCGCCAGGTGATCCCTGTCGAGCAGCTTGGTTTTCTGTTCCTCGATTATTTGCCCCGTCGAAACAATTAGTTTCAGGTTTACCGGGTCGGTTTTCATTAATTGTTCCCGGAGGGCCTCGGCCTCACTGAATTTGCCGCTCAACGCCGCCTTCTGTATTGCCGCGGCCAGATCATTACTGTCCAGATTCTTCTGGGATGCACCAGAATCCAGGTGGGGGTGCTCTTCTTGTGACATGACAGACTCCTCGGATCGATCATGGGTGAAGTGCAGACAACTTTTGGTCATTATTGCATAAAATCTTGAAATATGCCAAAAATTCAGAACAATATAAAATTGAGGTCCAGCCAATGATAGTTATCATCGCCTCCGCCAAGACCCAGCGATTTGCTCCCCTGGCAGATTTGCCGGTGTCTCAGCCGCCGCTGTTAGACTACACCAAAAAACTCCTGCACCGCTGCCGGGCAATGAGCAGAGAGGAGATCAGAACACTCATGAAGGTCAGCGACAAGCTGGCGGAGAGTACCCATCAGAGATTTTCAGAGTTTTCCCTCCCCCACCTTGACGATTTTGCCAGCCCGGCTCTCTCCACCTTTGCCGGCGATGTCTTCTCGGAGATTCGCTGTGAGGACTATGGCAGGGATGATTTTCTTTATGCCCACCACCATGTCAGGATTCTCTCCGGGCTCTACGGTGTTTTGCGGCCGCTTGATCTGATGCAGCCCTATCGCCTGGAAATGGGGTACAAGCTGGGAATCGGCGAGGCAGCCAATCTTTACGAGTTCTGGAGCGACGCAGTGACCGCCCAATTAAACCATGATTTGCGACAGACAGGCAGCAGCTGCCTCGTAAACTGTGCCTCCAAAGAGTATTCCCGCACCATAGCGCGGCGTCGGCTCGATGCTCCGGTGTTGGACTTAAGCTTCAAACAGAAGAAGAACGGTAAAATCAGCTCGATAGCCATCTACGGCAAGCGGGCTCGGGGAATGTTCGTTGACTGGTTTATCACCACCCGCAGTGCCGAGCCGGACAAACTGAGGGAATTCGATAGAGGCGGCTACCGATTTGCTGAGGAACTTTCAAACGATACGGAACTGGTCTTTATCACTGAACTATAATCATCGTCACTTCAAATAATTACTGAACTCGGTCTGAACCCGCGAGAATTTCAAGGCAAAGCCCAGCCCCTCAAACTTTTCGGTGATTTTCTTCATCGTGTTCACCCCCACCACCCGGCCATCCACGGTAACCAGCGGGCCGCCGGAGTTGCCTGGGTAGATCTCGGCGTTGGTCTGAATGTAATCTCCCCTGTTGTTGGAGATCACACCTGAAGTAACCGTATTGTTGAGCTTGAGCGGGGAACCGATGGCATAGACATCCAGCCCCAGAGCGAGCTCGCCCTCATCCTGGGGAAGCAGATAGGGGGTTTGATAGCCATCAAGTTTCAACAGGGCCAGATCATAGGTCTCGCTTATCCGGTAAAATATTGCTGACTCGCGGCGGCCATCAGCCAGCACCACTTCAAACCTGTTCTGAGCGGCCAGATTCCTGGCGGTCTGATTGTACGCCCGCTGGCTGCGTTTGAACTCCGTCAGAGCCTTCTGGTAGGTCTGCCTTCGGCGTGCATAATCCGAGTTCCACTGGTTGAAATAGCTCTCACGCTGTTTAAGATCCGCTTCGACTTCGGCCTTCTGATGCAGATCAACCCGGTTCTGTTTATCCGCCAGCACCTGACTGAAGCCTTTCTGGTAGTCGCCGAGTTTCTTCTTGTACTGATCGAGCCGCTCTTTTTCCTGGTCCAGGCTGGTCTGCAGCCTCTGTAGACGCTGTGCCGCCGCATCCATATTCTCTCTGACTTCCTGGTCGACCTTCCGGCTCCCCCTTATCACATGCCGGTTGGTAACAATCAGGCCGTCACCGCTGACAAAGAAACCGGAACCATAGCCGGCTTCGGTGACGATTGTTACCACCGCCAGGTTGGCTTTTTCAACGGGAGTGGAGGGGGCCAGTTGTGCGCTGAGCAGCAGGGCCAGATTGGTTTCTACGGGGTCATTACCACCATCCGGTTGGCGGGGATGTGAAGCCCTGTTCTGGTCCGCGGGCACCCGGTCATAAATAATTTTCTCGACCTCTGACAGGTCGACGGTAATCATGCCGCCGAACTGCTGATAGCTCAACCGGGAACCGTTTCTGGTGATCGAGTCGGTGGGGATGATCCTGCCGTCTTTCAGGTGCAGTTCATGGGAGGCGCCGGTGATCGGCGCAACCAGAAGCAGGAGGGCAAAAAAGAGAGCCGAAACTGTTCTCATGAGCAGGTGACCTTTCTTCGACGATATTCATTATTGTCAGAGTTGTAACAGTATAGCACAGGCAGAGACAATGCAGAAACCGATCCCCCGGGCAGGAAGCTGTCAAAGCAGATATTTTATCAGGACGAAGCCGCCGATCAGCAGGAACATGAAGACGACGGAAATGATGTTGAAGTATTTGTCGATAAAATCTTTTACCGGTGCTCCAAATTTCCAGATAAAAGCGGCCACCAGGAAAAAACGGGCCGATCGAGATACCAGGGAGGCGACAACGAAGGTGATAAAATTTATCTCGAAGGCACCGGCGGTAATGGTGAACAGCTTGTAGGGCAGAGGGGTAAATCCGGCCGTCCCGACAGCCCAGGCGTCATATTTCTGGTAGAGATTTTGGACACTCAGGTACTTGTCTTCGAGTCCGTACCAGCCAATTATCTGCTGCCCAAGCGAGTCCATGAACCAGAGACCGAGCCCGTAGCCAAGCATACCGCCGAGTACGGAGCCGACCGAACAGATCGCCGCATACTTGAAGGCTCGAGTGGGAGCCGCGATGCACATGGCTATGAGGAAGACATCCGGCGGTAGGGGGAAGAAAGATGACTCGACAAAAGCAATGATGAACAAGGTCCAGGCTCCGTAGGGCCCGGCAATCCAGTCCATGCAGTAGTCATAGAGCCGCTTGAGCGGCCCGCTGGCGGTGTTGGCGCTGCTATCGCCAGCCATGTTCACCCACCAGGTCGACGAATCTTACTTTCTCAAGGTCTCGGATCTGCACCCCGTCATCTTTTTTCTCGAGCAGCTGCAGAACCTGCAGATGCTGATCACCTACCGGAATCACCAGACGACCTCTGTCCTCCAGCTGGTCGACCAGAGGTTGAGGTATTTCGGGGCCTCCGGCGGTGACAATGATCGCATCATAGGGACCGTACTCGGGCCAGCCCAGGGTCCCGTCGTCGAGCTTGGCTACGATATTGAAGTATCTGAGTTGATCGAATACCCTGCGCGCTCCCGCCAGCAGCACGTTGATCCGCTCAACCGTGTAGACCTGGCTGCAGAGTCGGGAAAGGATCGCGGCCTGATAGCCGGAGCCGGTTCCTATTTCAAGTACCCGCTCGGCCCCGGTAAGGGCCAGCGCCTCGGTCATCAAGGCCACGATATAGGGCTGGGAGATGGTCTGGCCCGCTGAGATGGGCAGGGGAAAATCACCGTAGGCTCTTGACTGCAGGGCATCATCGACAAAACAGTGACGAGGCACCTCGCGCATGGCTTCAATCACCTGCGGGTTTGATATGCCTCGTGGAATAAGCTGTTCCTGCACCATCCGGTCACGGATGGTCGCGAATCTGTCATTCACGATGATTACTCTTCCCCGGGTTTGCCGCTGTCCTGCTCAAACTCGCCGGACTCTGAAGCGCTGTATTGAATGTCGGAGACCGTCTCGCCATCGAAGGTAACGATGATCCGGCTGACAGATTTGGGTGAGAACCATCTCCCCACATAGAAGGTCCGCTGGACCGGGGACAGGTACTCCTCATAGTAGAACCAGCGCTCGGATCCCGCGTCCGTCTGCTGCCGCTCATCGGGGTCGCCCAGATAGGTCAGCACTTCTGTTTTGGTCGACGTCCCCGGGCTGATCAAACTGGCGTCGGAAGCCAGATGCCTGACCGGCTCGTGCACACACCCGGACAACAGAATCATTCCCAGACAGAACAGGATTACACGTTTTGCTACCGACATGGCATCTCCAAGAAATTCCTCGCGACTCATCCCCGGTCCGGCAGCCAAACCACTTGACTGCACACTGGCGGGTCAGCCCGAGATTTACTGAGCAGATCAGCAAACACACACGCTCTATAGCCTGTCGCTGTTCATTTTTCAACTCTAATATAGCGGCTCCCAACAGGCAAAAGCGATGAAATATCGAGTACTACAAGACGATCTCGACAGATCTGGCGGTTTTGGGGATGGCTGGGATCAGTCGACGGCCTTGTGCAGAATCCTGTAGTTGCGTTCCACCATTTCCAGGGGGTCAACAGTGAGGCCGGCCTGAATCATTGCATTGTCGTATATCTGCAGAGCGACTTCAGCAGCAAAGGATTCGTCAGAATCAACAAGTTCGGCCAGTCTGCAGATCAGCGAATTACCAGTGTTGATTTCCAGATTTTTTTTGGAGATCTCTCCGGCCATTCCCTTCTCCATTCGACCGGCGGCCATGACCCGCTCCATTGACGAGGTCATGAAGCTGTCGGGATTGACGATCATTGCCGGTGAGTCGACCAGTCTGGAAGATTTTGAGACATCGGCCACTTTGTCGTTCAGGGTCTTTTTCAGCCAGTTTATCAGTTTCTCACTCCGTTTTTCATCAAGCGCCTGTCCCTGCTCTTCCTTCTCTTTTTCCTGGGCGTCGCTGTTATCGTCGAGCGACAGGTCGGCCCGGTCGGCGGAGACGAACTTCTTTCCCTCGTATTCAGCCAGATGGCTAAGCACGAAATCGTCGATCGGTTCGGTGGTGTAGAGAATTTCAATATCTTTCTTCTTGAACATCTCCACGTAGGGACCAGCTTCGAGTGCCTCTCTGCTGGGACCGTTGATATAATATATATTCTCCTGATCCGGACTCATCCGCAGAAGATACTCGTCGAGACCAATCGGGGTCGATTCCTTCGATTTTGATGACTCGAAGCGCACCAACTTACCGAGTTCGGCACGATATTCAAAATCACTCGCCACTCCCTCTTTGAGATAGATACCGAAGGTATCCCAGAATTTCAGATAGGCCGCCTCGTCTTTTTTGGCCTCTTCGGCCAGGAATTTGAGGAACTTTTTCGTAATAACCCGCCTTATTTTGGCCACCAGGGCATTGTCCTGCAGCGCCTGTCGGGAGATATTGAGCGGCAGGTCCTCACTGTCGACAACACCTTTGAGAAACCTGAGCCACTCGGGCAGGATCGATTCTGAATGCTGGTCGATGAGAATCCGCTGGCAATATAGGTTGACACCAGGGCTGACCCGGCCAAAGCCCATGATCTCGAGGTTTTCCTTGGGGACAAAGAGCAAGGAGTTAATGGCCAGCGGAGCATCGGTGGAAAAATGAAGCTGGTAGGTTGGTTCGTCAACGGCATTGGCGATGAATTTGTAGAACTCGAGGTATTCCTCATCTTTGATTTCAGCTTTATTCCTGGTCCACAGGGCCTGAACGGTATTGACTGTCTCCCCTTCGAGTTTGATGGGAAAAGGTACAAAGGAGGAATACTGCTTGATGATCGACTCCACTTTCCACTTCTTGGCGTAATCCTCGCAGCCCTCTTTGAGAGAAATAATGATTTTGGTGCCGCGATGAAGCCCCGGACACTCACTTATTGCAAACGAGCCGGTACCGTCCGACACCCATTCATGCCCTTCTGAACCATCCCAGGAGCGACTCTGTACCCGCACCTTGGCGCCAGCCATAAAGGCCGAGTAGAAACCGACGCCAAACTGACCGATAAGACTGACATCTTTGCGAGCCGCTTCGGCCAGTTCGGCCAGAAAGCTGTCAGAACCGGAATGGGCTATGGTGCCGAGGTCAGCGATGAGTTCATCTCCGCTCATACCAATGCCGGTATCGGTAATAGTCAACTCTTTTTTCTCCTCATCGAGATCTATAGAGATTTCCAGGGGCACGTGGGAGTCAAAAAGATCTTCCTGGTCTTTGGTCAAGCTCTCATGTCGATACTTTTCCAGAGCGTCCGCCGCATTTGATATCAGCTCTCTGATGAACACATCGCGCTCCGTGTAGAGCGAATTGATGACAATATCGAGCAGTTTTTTCGTTTCAGCCTGAAATTCGTGGGTTATTGCGTTACTCATGATCACCTCTTATTGTACTCGCATGACAATGTGCCGGCTCCGCCCAACGAGGAGAGCTCGGCAGTTACTTTTAAATTCGGCCAAAATGTTAACCATGTATAAATCGCTGTCAACCCTTGGCAGGAAAGGTTTTGAACCTTATCGGCACGGTTTGTTGGACGAGCTTCCAGGGTGAAGATTCTGGCGCCTGCAAAAACTGAAATTCATTGTATTCTGCTCAGCCGGTGGCCACTCTTCAACCACCTGCTTGTCGATTTAACAACCAAGGAAAAGCATACCTGATTTCATGCCCCATCTAAAAGATACCCTCATCGTCGGCGCCGGCCTCACCGGCCTGGTGATCGGCCATAAACTAAAACTTAGTCACCCTGAACACCAGGTTGTGCTGCTCGAGAAATCACCATCCCCCGGCGGCGTAATCAGCTCCTTCAGCGATGCAGGCTATCTGGCTGAATACGGCCCGCATGGCTTTCTGGACAATTGTGCAGAGAGCCGGGAACTGCTGGAGGAGACCGGTCTCGAGGCAGAATGCGTACGCGCCTCACTGCACACATTTGTCCGCTACGTCTGCATCAATTCAAAATTAATGGTGATCCCTCAGTCGCCGCTGAAAATCATCCGGGCACCACTGATTCCGTGGCCGGACAAATTCAGGGTTTTGGGCGAACTTTTCAAGAAGCCGCTGACCGGGGAGCCAACCGTGGCAAAATGGGCTGAATACCGTTTTGGCAAAGCCCTGCTCCCCTACATTGATGCCGTGTTCACTGGCACCTATGCAGGTGATTACAATGAACTAAAAATCGATGCGGTGATGCCCGGTCTACGGCAGATGGAGCGAGAGCACGGGTCCATCATCCGGGGTGCCCTCGCCAAAGCACGCACGGCTCGTAAGAAAAGACCTAAAGGGCGCCCACTGGAAATGCCATCGATGACCAGTTTTCCCGACGGAATGCAGCGTCTGCCGCAGCGCCTTGCAGAAATGCTGGGCCAGCAAATGATCAGTTTAAACTCTGCAGTGACCGCTATTAAGAAAATTCCCCGGGGATGGCAGGTTGAAGTGCAGAATGACACCTACCAGGCAGCCAATCTGGTGCTTGCCCTGCCGGTCAATCAGAGCCTTAACCTCCTCTCGGGCCTCGATGGCGAGCCGCCCCTGAAGAAGATTCCCGAGGCCTGGATCGCCACTGTTGTGTTCGGTTTCGATCAGGCTTCCCTGCCGCCCGGTTTCGGCTACCTGATCCCCGAACGGGAGCAACGCTTCACTCTGGGTACCTTGTTCTCCTCCAACATGTTTCCCAACCGGGCTCCAGAAGGCCATATAGTGTTCGAGACATTAGTCGGCGGCAGACGCCACCCCGAGCGGCTGCAGCTTGACGACGAGACACTGGCAGCGCACGCCCTGGCCGATGTCAAGGAGCTGCTCGAGTTGCCGGACACGCCGCACTACACCCGGGTGCTCAGGCCCTCCGGCGGCATCCCCCAGTTGGAAAAAGATTACGGCCGTCTGTTGCAGTGGCGCAACGATCTGGTCGGCAGGAATCACGGACTTTATGTCTGCGGCTTCGGCTGGGAAGGGATCGGCCTCAACGATATGATCAAGACGGCCTGCTCGGTGAGTGAAACGATTAGTTCTCGGGCAACGCAAACCCAGGAGCAGGCAGAGGCCAAAAAGATCTATTTCTGAGCGGGATCTAACCTTTGCCCAACCATATAAGCGCGAGCCACCGAGTCAGGCGGGGGACAAGCAAGGAGCCGGGAGAGACCGGGAACAATCACCCTAGCACATTGGCCTGCCTGGGGAACGGCTTTTACTTATCTACTGGGTATGGCTTAGAGTTGCTGCAGTTTGTCACTCAGCAGCTTTAGCTGTGAGGCCACCGAGGTGTCGCGCCTGTTCATGCTGGAGACCACCTTCACTGCATGCATGACGGTCGAGTGGTCGCGATTGAACACCTTACCGATTTCAGCAAGAGTCTCTTCGGTGTATTTACGGCACAAATACATTGCCACCTGGCGTGGAAAGGCGATTGCCCGTTTGCGTGATCTCGAGCGCAGCTCGTTCAGGCTGAGTTTAAATTGATCAGAGACAAGCTCTGTAATAGCAAGAGAGCTCAACTCGGGTGCAGAGCCGGTTAAGAACTTCACCACCTCTTCCACCAGTTTCTCATCCACTGTGTTGTTGTTGAGTGCTGCCCTGGCGCCGATGGCAATGATAGTTGACTCAATTCTGCGGACGTCGCCCTTCACGTGGTTGGCGAGATAATCAACGAATACCTGCGGAAGCTCTATATTCTGCTGCTCTGCCTTTCGGTTGATTATCCGCCGACGGGTATCGAAATCCGGTTTTTGAATAGAGGTGACGAGTCCCGACGACATCCTGGAGACGAAATCGGTGTCAATTCCCTTAAGTTCCCTCGGGCTCGTATTGGCAGTCATTACCACCCGCTTACCCGACTTGATCAGACAGTCGAGAACTTCATTGAGCTCCTCCTGGGTCTTGCTTTTGCCTGTCAGGCTCTGCATATCCTCGACCAGCAGAATATCGCACTTTTCCTGATATTTGCGCTTGAACAGGTCCATCTTGTTGGTTTTGATGTTCTGGACCATTTCCGAGGCAAACTGCTGGGCGGTCAGGTAGTGAAGCCTGACCATGGGCTGCGTCTCGAGGAGTTGATGAGCAATGGCATGAGTCAAATGGGTTTTCCCCAGCCCCGTACTGCTATTGATGTAGAGACAGGGACCAATGGAGTCATCGAGCAGTGACATCGAGCGGCAGGCAGACTGGGCCAGAATATTGGACTGCCCAACCATGAAATCAGCAAAGGTGTAGCGCGGGTGAAGCGCGCGTACCACTGATCTGCCGGTCGGCAGTGAAGGCAGGCGCATCTGCACAGGATGGTCAGAGGCAGACGACGGAGCGCACTCGGTGAGCACGACTGTCTTGATCGAGGCGTCAAATTCTGCTACTTTTCTGCTGATCAGCTCCAGATAGTTCTGTTTGACATAGGCACCAAAATAGCGATCGGGACACGATAATACCAGCTTGCTATCATCCTTGCGATTCAGATCGAGGGGCTCGATCCAGAGACTGTAAACGGACTCAGACAGAACATCCTGTAATGCTGTTTTCGCTTTTTCCCAGACCATTTTCGCACAAACCAATACTGATTAACCGCTATTTCCGGCCATATGGCCGGAAACCGATCTGAATTCATTGAAAGCAGGACTAATCGTAATCCTACAGATCGCACACACTCTAACAGGTACCGACTACAGAATTGCTTCTCTCCAAGAAGACAACCAAGGAACAAGAATATGGTTGTTGATAGACCTTATTTCGAAACGAAGGTCAAAGACGATTTATCAAGATTTTTCAAAAATGAAGACGTGTTACCAACAGTGCTCATAAAGACGCTGAGATACTGGGATGACAACTGATGAGGTCACCAAACTATGGCGGTGCGAGGTTTTGAAGCAGTCAGGGTTTTTCAACGCTATCCTAACATTTTAGAAATGTAAGGAACAGGTTTTCAACAATTTAATATAAAAATTAAACTCAAAATTAATAAAATTTATGAGAAATATATAAACATTTCTTAATTTTTCTCTGTCTTTTGTCAGCTTACCTACTGTTTGCGGGATATATAGCCAAAATGTATGATTAAATTTTTTAAATTTTTGTACTCAAGAACAGACGAGCATCTTGCTTTCTCTATTTCAACCCAGCTCTTCTAATGTTTATGAGTGATTCAGTCAAAACTGATAGCTGATTTTATTTTTAAAATTTTTGTACCTTGGGGTGGATTATCCTGATGCCCGGGCAAAGGTTATGACATCCACAGACTCGGCGCCGTTTTCCTTTAAAACTAGGCTACACTCGGACACCGTAGCGCCAGTGGTGAAAATGTCATCGATCAGGCATATTCTTCTGCCGTCGAGCTTTGCGCCTGGCCCAGCCTGTATTGAGCCGGCCAGATTCCTTCTCCTGTCAAGCCCGCCGAGTTCACTCTGGGCAGGGGTATTTTCGACCTTTTTAAGTGCACTGGGATCGATTTGCACCGATTCTTTCAAGAAGAACAGCCGGGCAAGTACCAGCGCCTGATTGAGGCCGCGTTTTTTTAAGCGGGCGGGAAAAAGCGGCACCGGAACAATAAGATCATAATCTTTTATCACCCGCCAATTACCTCCTTTTTCTATGAGGCCGCGCAATCCGGCTACAGCCCTGGTGTCACCATTAAACTTAAGACGGTGCAGCAGGGTGCGGACTGGTTCACGGTAATGGACGAGAGAGCGGGCCGAATCGAAGGGCGGCCGGTGTTGCACACAGCTGCGGCACCACCGGTCTTCGGTGCTGACGTCCCTGCTCAATTCAGTGCCGCAGATAAGGCACAGTGGTGAGGTGATAAAGACCACCCGGGCCCAGCAGGAGCAGCAAAATTCCTGCTTGTTCCCTGCCAGGAGGGGAGTGGCGCAGCCGCCACAGAGGGGCGGAAAAAGAATCTGCAGAACGGTGGCCCTGAGTTTCTGAATCATTGAAGCCTCCGGGTGCCCAGGTTCCGCCCCCCCCGGCACTGCTGTTTTGTGCCGATGGAGGTTCGAGGAACAGGGGTGGTAACGGCGTCGACAGGGCTGTTCCCTGCATTGCATTTTTCCGTAAACATGGCATAATGGGTTATTCTGATTTCCGTTACTTTTTTATTTGATTATCAAGCTGATATAGCCGCATCAGGATTGTTACACCAGCGTGGCTCCCAACTGCATAAGGAACAGCATATGACTGCTCAAAGAAACCCATCGAGGATTTTCCCATCCGCGTACCGCGTCTTTCTAACTATCGCTGTTGCCTGGTTGGGGCTGATCTGCGGAGCATTACCCGCTTCAGCAGTCGATCAGAACACCGCTTTTCTGCCCTTTCAGATCATTGCCCAGAGTGTCGATGACAACTTAACGGCACAAGTTGACGACAACCTTACCAATGTGCTGCTGCTTAACAATTTCCAGATGCTGGATCGAGAACTGGCGGAGGATCTGGTCGACTACAGGACCTGGCCGCCCGACTCGGAAGCCTTGGACTCCATTGCCAAAGCCACCGGCCTGGACAGTGTCGCCGCCGGCTCGGTTACCATCATCGGCAGCCAGGTGAGCATCGACGTAAAAGTCTATGATGTGCTCAATCCGGAAAACCCCAGATACTTTTATAGAGAAGCTGGATCAATGGCGGAGCTCGAACTGATCATCGGACAGGTCATGGACGAAGTCATTGCCTATGCCGAGCGGGACCAGTTCATCGGACGCATCGCTCCAGAAGGAAACACCCGCATCGACTCCGGTGCGATCCTCAGGAAGATCCAGTCAAAAACCGGCGATGTCTATGATCCTGCAGTCCTACGGGAGGATCTCAAGGCCATTTACACAATGGGCTATTTCGATGACGTCCAGGTCGACGTCAAAGACGGTGACAGCGGCAAAATCGTCACCTTCAGGGTGGTCGAAAAGCCGGCCATCTCCTCGATCAGCTACTCGGGCGTCGACGAACTCGATGACGAGGATGTCACCGGAGTTGTCACCATCAAGGAGAATTCGATTCTCAACCCGGCCCGAGTCAACGAAGCGGCGGCGGCAATACAGACCCTGTACAAATCCAAAGGCTACTACAACACGACCGTCACTCCCAACATTAGCTACCCAACCCCTGAGACGGCTGCGGTTCGCTTTGTCATCGATGAAGGCAAGAAGATCTATATCAAGGAAATCAGTTTTGCAGGCAATAACAGTTTCGACAGCGATGATCTCGAGGATGTCATTGAGACCTCGACCAAAGGCTTTTTATCCTGGCTGACCGAATCGGGCCTGCTCAATCGGGACAAACTGGAACAGGATTCGGCCCGAATCGTCGCCTTCTATCACAACAACGGCTATCTCGAGGCTAAAGTCGGAGAGCCGGAAATCACCCAGGAGGAGGAGTGGCTCTACATCAAATTCATTATCGAGGAAGGTCCCCGTTTCAAGGTCGGTACCGTCAATCTCGAGGGTGATCTGATCAGTGACAAGGAATTATTCATGGGAATGCTGGCGATCAGAAACGAAGAATATCTGAGCCGCAAAGTTCTGCGCGACGACATCATGAGGATCACCGACTATTACGCAGAACAGGGTTATGCCTTTGCCGATGTCCGCCCTAATATGGACATCTCCGAGTCGGGTTCTCGGGTCGATATCAGTCTTACGGTCGATCGAGGCGATCTGGTCTATATCAGCCGGGTCGCCATCCGGGGCAATACCAGAACCCGCGACAACGTCATTCGACGCGAACTGGAGATCGCCGAAGGAGGCGTATTCAACACCAAAGGCATAAGGGACAGCACCAGAAACCTGCAGCGGCTTGATTTTTTCGAAGAGGTCAATATCACTCCGGAACCGGCGCTCGACCCCTCCAAAATGAATGTTTCGGTCGATGTCAAAGAAAAAAGTACCGGCCAGTTCAGTATCGGGGCCGGTTATTCCTCGGTCGACAGTCTGATCCTGATGGGTGAGATATCTGAAAACAATTTCCTGGGCATGGGCCACCGCTTGTCGCTGAGCGCCAATATCGGCGGTCGAAGCAGCCGCTATAACCTGAGTTGGACCAACCCCAGAATCAACGATTCCCAGGTATCGACAGGTATCGACCTGTTTAACTGGACCCGGGAATACGATGACTACACCAAAGACTCCAAAGGCGGCGCCCTTCGCTTTGGCCACCCGCTGTGGGGAAAGTGGCGCATGTTTGAGAGCTACAGCTACACCGATACCGAGCTGACCGACGTGGCTGACGACGCCTCCTTCATCATTCGCGAATCGCAGAATGTGCCGGTCACCTCGGCGGTCAAGGCGTCATTTGTCAGAGACACCAGAGATCGTCTCTACGGCGCCAGCGAAGGATCGCGGAATATGCTGTCGCTCAAATACGCGGGCGGGCCGCTGGGTGGCGACTCCCAGTTTACCAAAGGTGAAGCCAAATCGGGCTGGTATTTTCCCATTGTCTACGGCACCGTCTTTCATGTCGTCGGCGCCGTCGGCCAGGTCTGGGAAAATGAAACAGGCAAACTGCCTGTGTACGAGCGCTTCTATCTGGGGGGCATCAATACGATCCGAGGTCACGAATTTGCCCAGGTGAGTCCGATCGATCCTGAAACCGGCGATCGGGTTGGCGGCGATCAGATGTGGTATGTGCAGTCGGAAATCGTTGTGCCCCTGTTCAAGGAGCAGGGATTTTTCGGCGTATTTTTTGTTGATGCCGGTGATTCAATTGCCACCGATGTTGACTGGGACAACCTCCGGGACGTGGCCGTCGGCACCGGGATCGAGGTTCGCTGGCTTTCGCCGATCGGACCCCTGCGTCTGGTCTGGGGCTACAATCCCGACCCCTTGGAAGACGAGCCCGAAAGCGTCTGGGACTTTACCGTCGGAGGGCAGTTCTGATAACAATCAGCTGACTTATTCAGCATCTGGTGCCGGCTGCCCCCATGCAGCCGGCCCTTTTTTTTATGACCCAACCCGCACCACTACTTAAACAGAGCGCCCACTTGATCAGCGGCCTCAGAGGCTCAGCTGTCGCCTGGTTCTGCGCCAACGCTGCTCCCGGCAGACCGGTCTGCTGCGTTGTCCCTGACGAGCAGATGACAGAGGGGCTGGAACGTGATCTCGTCCTTTTTTCCGACCGGCCGGTCCTCACTTTTCCGGGCTATGAGATCCCGCCCTACACACCGCTTTCCCCCGACCAGCATACCACCGCCTCGAGACTTTCTACCCTGTTTCACCTGAGCCAAAGCAGCCATCCCTATGTGCTGGTCACCTCCATTGAAGCGCTGCTGCGCCGGGTCATGGCCAAGAAGGTTCTGCAGGACCATGCAGAGCTGCTCATGGAGGGTGAGGAATGCGACCTCTCAGCCCTGCAGGTGTCCCTTGTCAGAATGGGGTATGAGTCGGTCTCTTTGGTGAAAAGCTACGGCGATTTTTCGGTCAGGGGCGGCGTCGTCGATATCTACCCGCCGCCATTTTATCTTCCTGACGGTACCTTTCTCGACAGTCCCGTCCGACTCGATTTTTTCGGTGATTTCATCGAGTCCATTAAACCCTTCGACCCTTATACGCAGCGCTCGCAGGGCCGTTGCGAGGAAGTTGTACTGCTGCCGGTCAGCGATGTACCGCTGCCGGTGGCTGAGGCGGGTGCCCTGAGAAGACTTGGCAGCCAGTGGCTCGAACTGGCGGAGAGATGCGACTGGTCGTCCGACAAATCCCATGAGCTGGCCGAGCGCATCAGAAACGGTCGTCGATTTGCCGGTATCGAATTTTTTCTGCCTTTTTTCCATGGCCCCGGCAACACTGCCACCTTACTGGATTACCTGCCTGTCAATAGCGCCCTGCTGCTGGTCGAACCAGAAGCGATCAGCGGCCAGGTCACCCTCATACACGAACGCATCGGGGCCAATTACCAAAGCGCGGTGGCAGACAATCAGCCCGCTCTTCCCCCCGACGAGGTTTTTCTGGTTGAGGATCAGCTGGGGCCCCGTCTAGAAAGATTCGAACAGTTCGGAATAACAGATTTTTACGCCGAACAAGCGGCACCCCTCACATTGAAAACCAGCAATCATCAACTGCTCAAACAGGAAATAGCCTTCAGCAGGAAACGGCATGGTCTGCTTAAAGTCCTCGCCGCCCAGCTCGACAACTGGCTTGAACGATCCGAATTGGTGGTGATCTGCTGCCGCTCGGCTCAGCGCTGCAAGAATCTTGCGGAACTGCTGAGCAGATTCGATTTCTCTTTCCAGCTGCTGACGCCACCGCTTACCCTGGATAGTCTCGAACCTCAGGGAGAGCGGTGCATATTTCTGTGCGAACATCCGCTGCAGAGCGGCTTCAGCCTTGCAGAAAAACGACTGCACCTGGTCTCGGAAAGTGAACTTTTTGGCGAGCGGAGGATAGGGTACCAGAAGCGCGCCAAAAAAGCAGTCGGCGAACCGATTTCCTTTGCCCAACTGCAGCAGGGAGACGTAGTAGTGCACCGGGAACACGGCCTGGGCATCTACCGCGGCCTGGAAACCATCTCCCTGCAGAAGATTACCAACGATTACCTGCTGCTCGAATACCGTGACGGCGACAAACTCTATGTTCCGGTGGACCGCTTGAACCTGGTCAGCCGCTACGAGGGACTCTCGGACAAAGAGCCACGGATCGACAAGCTCGGCGCTCAAACCTGGAAAACCACCACACAGAAAGTGACCGAGGAGGTCTGGAAAGTAGCCCAGGAACTTCTTGATATCTATGCCCAGAGAGAGATACGCAGCGGCAGGTCATTCTCGTCCCCGGGAGAGTTCTTCAGAGAACTTGAAGAGTCGTTTTCGTTCGATGAAACGCCCGGTCAGTACCAGGCCATCAACGATACCATCAGCGATCTCACCACCGCCCGGCCCATGGACCGGCTGATCTGCGGCGATGTCGGCTATGGCAAGACCGAAGTCGCGGTCAGGGCAGCCTTCAAGGTCGTCGAGGATTCGTGCCAGGTGGCGATACTGGTTCCCACCACGGTACTGGCCGAACAGCACGCCAAAACCTTCAGTGAGCGACTCAGGGATTTTCCAGTTAGGATTGCCTGCCTCAATCGTTTCCGCTCGCCCAAAGAGCAAAAAAAGATCATTAATGGACTGAGAGATGCGTCCATCGACATCGTCATCGGCACCCACCGTCTGCTTTCCAAAGACGTCAGCTTCGGCAGCCTCGGACTGCTGATCATTGACGAAGAGCACCGTTTCGGCGTGGCCCACAAGGAAAAGATCAAGCGGCTTAAAGCCGAGGTGGATGTCCTGACCCTGACGGCCACCCCCATCCCCAGAACCCTGCAGCTGTCGCTGCTCGGCATTCGTGATCTCTCGGTAATATCGACGCCGCCCGAACACCGGCGGCCGGTAAAAACCTTCGTCGCCCGCTACGACGACCTGGTCATCAAGGAGGCGGTCAATCGTGAACTCCTCAGGGGCGGACAGGTGTTCGTCGTCCACAACCGGGTTAAATCCATTAACCGCATGGCCCAGACCGTGCAAAAACTTGTCCCCCAGGCCCGTGTCGCCGTCGCCCACGGACAGATGGCCGGCACCGAACTCGAGGAGATCATGGTGGCCTTCGTCAACAATAAAATCGATGTGTTGATCAGCACCACCATCATCGAATCGGGGCTCGACATTCCCAGCGCCAACACCATTATCATTAATAGAGCCGACCGCCTTGGCCTGGCTGAGATCTATCAGCTCCGGGGCCGGGTGGGCCGCTCGTCCACTCAATCGTTCGCCTATCTGCTGGTCCCGTCTGTCGACCATCTGTCGAAAGATTCCAGAGAGCGACTCAAAGCGCTCATGGAATACAACGAGTTGGGGGGAGGGTTCAAACTGGCCATGTCCGATCTGCAGATACGCGGCGGGGGCAATCTGCTCGGTGTTTCCCAGAGCGGTCATATAGCCGCCATCGGCTACGATCTCTATCTCGATCTGCTGCAGAAGACCGTCGCCGACCTCAAGGCCCAGAACAACGGCAGGACGCCAAATACTTATGCTGACGACCTTGATCCTGAAATCCATCTCAAGGTGTCGGCTTATATACCGGAGAGCTACATTGCCGATATCGAACAGCGCTATCTCATGTACCGGCGTATTGCCCAGCAGAGCAGGAACAGTGCCGCACAGGAAGCGGATCTGCGCGAAGAACTGACGGACCGTTACGGAGAACTGCCCGACGAGGTGAGCAATCTCTTTGAGGTGGTGGCCATCAAAAAGACCTTAATTCCACTGAGGATAGAAAAACTGGAGAAGGGACCGGGAAATCTGGTATTTTCCTTTATGACCGATACACCGGTCAAACCCGAACTGCTGCTCTCACTGGTCGCTAAAAGTCCTGAAAGGCTTCGTTTAACACCCGATGGCAGATTGATTGTGGCGACGGAAACGACAAACGATAGACAGCTGTTTGCGACAATCGAAGATGTTATTGCTGAACTGCACAGACTGACCGAAGAATATGTACATTAGAGAAATGAAGCCACCAATGCAGTGGCAGAAGATCAGCACCGTGCTGCTCGACATGGACGGCACCCTGCTGGACAAGTATTTCGACGATTATTTCTGGGAGGAGTTTCTCCCCCAGGTGTACGGGAAACAAAACAACCTCCAGGAAGCTGAGGCACAGAAAGTGCTCTATCGCCGATATCGATCGGTTGAAAAGACATTGCTGTGGACCGATCTGAACTATTGGACCGAGGAACTCGATCTCGATATCATTGGACTAAAGAAGCAGATAGCTCACCTGATCAGCATAAATCCCCACGTAATTGACTTTCTTCAGTTCCTCCAGAATCAGCAGAAAAGCATTTACCTGGTGACCGCCGCCCATCCCGCCGCCCTTGATATAAAAATGAGCAAGGCTGGTCTCAGCGGCTATTTTCAACAGATGATCTGCGCCGACGAGTTGGGCAGGCCCAAAGAGGATGTGCAGTTCTGGAACAGCCTTGAAGAAAGGCTCGGTTTTGAGCGTCAACGCACCCTCTTCGCCGATGACAATGTCAATGTCCTCAACGCGGCTCGCAGCCACGGTATCAGATATCTGGTGCACATCGCCAAACCGAGTTCCCGGCAGCCGGCACGTTACTGCGATGAATTTACCTCAGTGTCCGCCTTTGACGAACTCATCGTCCCCTCTGCGGATCCCATCACTGCCAGAAGAAATTGACTTGATGTCCATATCTTTCGTTTTTTTGCACAGTAACGGACATCTCGAAAGACGTATTTCCTCTCGCTGAGCTGACCACTCCCCGCTCCACTGAGATTTCCATCACTCTACCTTGCGCCCCTCAAATAGTGCGCTCATCCAGACTCGCGCCTGACCAACAAAAGAAACAGAACATTGTTCTTTTTTTGCCATATACCATTTGTATTACAGAACTTTTCTAACAATGACGCGGTGGTAATTATTTTTTTGATAAAGACTTGAAGTCCTTGTAAATATTTAGTATATGTGGTTGGGCTATAATTCATTTTTTGCTGATCTGGAGGCCTGTAACAGATGTAACAAGCGTAAAAACCCTTACAACTCACAAACCCTAATATGAGGTGGAACATGGCGAACTATAACGACGTCTTTGCAGAAAGTGTTGAAAATCCGGAAGGATTCTGGGCAGAAGCGGCCGAAGGTATCGACTGGTACCAGAAATGGGACAAGGTGCTTGACGACTCAAACCCTCCCTTTTACCGCTGGTACGCCGGCGCCAAAATGAACACTTGCTATAATGCAATCGATCGCCATGTCGAGGGCGGCCGCGGTGACCAGGTCGCCATCATCCACGACAGTCCGGTTACCGACACGATCACCAAAGTTACCTACAAAGAACTGCAGGATAGAGTAGCCCAGCTTGCCGGCGCCCTGCAATCCGAAGGCATTGCCAAGGGCGACACGGTCATCATCTACATGCCGATGATTCTCGAAGCAGCCTATGCGATGCTCGCCTGTGCCAGGATCGGTGCCATTCACTCAGTGGTGTTTGGCGGCTTCGCAGCCAACGAATTGGCCATCAGGATCAACCACGCCGAACCCAAAATGATCATCACCGCCTCAGGAGCCATCGAGGGGGTTAAGACACTCGCCTATAAGCCGATCGTTGACGAGGCAATTGAAATCGCCGACCACAAGGTTGGCAAGGTCGTACTCTTCCAGCGTCCGTTTCTGCAAGCCGATATGCAGGAAGGCCGCGATCTCGACTGGAATGATTTTGTGTCCGGCGCTCCTCTGGCCGACTGCGTCCCGGTCGAAGCCACCGACCCGCTCTACATTCTTTATACTTCCGGCACCACCGGCATGCCCAAAGGCGTTATCCGTGACAACGGCGGTCATGCAGTGGCGCTGCACTGGAGTATGAAGGCAATTTACGATATCGATGCCGGCGACGTGTGGTGGTCGGCCTCCGACGTCGGCTGGGTGGTTGGTCACTCCTATATCGTCTATGGTCCGTTGCTCAAAGGAGCCACCACGGTTTTCTATGAAGGCAAACCCATTGGCACGCCTGACGCCGGGGCCTTCTGGCGCCTCATCTCCGAGCATCGGGTCAAATCGCTGTTCACCGCCCCCACCGCCTTCCGGGCCATCAAGAAGGAAGATCCCGACGGGGTGTTCATCGGCAAATATGACATTTCCTGCTTTGAGTGTCTCTACCTGGCCGGTGAACGGCTCGACCCGGACACCTATTTCTGGGCCTCAAACCTGCTTAAAGTGCCGGTTATCGATCACTGGTGGCAGACGGAAACCGGCTGGGCAATCGTGGCCAACTGCCGTGGCATCGAAGAACTGCCGGTCAAGGCAGGCTCCCCGACCAAGCCAGTGCCTGGTTACAACGTGATGGTCCTGGACGATGAAGGCAATGAAGTCGGTGCCAATAGCGAAGGCAATATTGTCGTCAAGCTGCCTCTGCCTCCGGGTACCCTGCCAACCCTGTGGAAAAACGACAAGCGCTTCGTCGAATCCTATATGTCCACTTTTCCCGGGTACTACGAAACCAGTGACGGCGGTTACATCGATGAGGACGGCTACGTCTATGTCATGGGCCGCATGGACGATGTCATCAACATCGCCGGCCACCGGCTTTCCACCGGGGCGATGGAAGAGGTCATCGCCACTCATCCAGATATCGCCGAATGCGCAGTTATCGGTACCGATGATCAACTCAAAGGGCAGTTACCGGTCGGTTTATTCGTCCTCAAATCAGGCGTTGACAGGGACGTGGAAGAAATTCAGACGGAACTGATCAAGATGGTAAGAGAAAAAATCGGGGCCATTGCCTGTTTCCGCGAGTCTAATATGGTTGCCAGGCTGCCGAAGACCCGCTCCGGCAAGATTCTGCGCGGAACCATGCGTTCAATTGCTGCCGGCAAGGAATACCGCATGCCCTCCACCATCGACGATCCGACTATTCTCGATGAAATTACCGAAACCTTGAACGAAATGGGATACCCGCCTAAATAGACGATCTAGCCAACCAAGCGCCGGCCCTGCTTCATGCAGCGGGGCCGGCTTGCAATCCACCGATGATCCTGCACGACAACAACTGACAAGGAAGCCCTTGTCTTCTGAACATCAAGGAGCGTACTACTGTCATGAAAATCCATGAATACCAGGCCAAGGAGCTCTTCAGAGCCTACGATATTGCGGTGCCTGCCGGTGTGCTGTGCGAGACGCCGGAAGCCATCGACCAGGCGGTGGAGCAACTGGGACTGCCGCTGGCGGTCAAAGCACAGGTCCATGCCGGCGGCCGCGGCAAGGGCGGCGGAGTTCGGGTAGCCAGGACGCTGGAGGATGCAAGAGACGCCGCCGCCGCCATCATCGGCATGAAACTCGTCACCCTGCAGACAGGAGCACAGGGCACAACGGTACACAAGGTGCTGGCCGAGGAGGGTGTGTCGATTAAAAACGAACTCTACCTATCTTTTATCGTCAATCGCGATGACGCATCCGTCACCATAATGGCAAGCCAGGACGGCGGCATGGATATCGAGGAAGTCGCCGCCGCCAGCCCTGAGCGAATCGTCAAGGTCGCTATCAATCCACTGCTCGGTATCCAAGGCTATCATGTCCGCCACGTTGTCCTGGGGCTGCAGCTCGAACCCGCGGTTGCCAAAAAATGCGGGGCGATGTTGAGAAACCTCTACCGGCTCTTTACCAGTCGCGACTGCTCTCTGCTGGAAATAAATCCGTTAATCGTCACCGAGGAAGATGATCTCATCGCCCTCGACGCCAAAATCGATATCGATTCCAACGCGCTTTATCGGCAGAAGGATATCGCCGCCATGCGCGATCCTCTCGAAGAGGATCCTCACGAACTTGAGGCGGCCAAATATGACCTCAACTACATCAAACTCGATGGCACCATTGGCAATATGGTGAACGGCGCCGGACTGGCCATGGCCACCATGGACATCATCAAGCAGGCTGGCGCGGAACCGGCCAATTTCCTCGATGTCGGCGGTGGTGCAGACGCCGAGAAAGTCGAGAACGGCTTTCGCATCATCCTCAGCGACCCCAATGTCAAGGGCATACTGATCAACATTTTCGGCGGAATTTTGCGCTGCGACGTGCTGGCCCAGGGAGTGGTTCAAGCCGCCCAGACAATCGGTCTTGGGGTACCCGTGGTAGTTCGCATGGAGGGCACAAACGTTGAAGAAGGCCGCCGGATTCTGGCCGAGTCAGGGCTTGATCTGATCAATGCGGTAACCCTCTCGGATGCAGCAGAGAAGGTTGCCGGCATCTCCGGCAGGTAGAGGATCCCAATGGGCAGCCGTCTTATTCTGACGCTGAGTCTGGCAATCCTGCTGGGCTTCCCGGGCCTGAGCTTCGGGGTTGAAACGGATCACAACGCCACCGTCGACTCATCCAAATGGATCATCAACAGCGGCAGGGTCGCGACTCTGCCAGCCGGCAGCATGCTGGCGCTGGCCCTCGCCCTGGAGCGGGGAGCCGAGGCTGTATGGCTTGATCTGGTTTTGTCCAAGGACGACAAGCTCATCCTGCTGTCTGAGACCAGAATTGATCAGCTGACCGATATACAAGAGATCTATCCCGATCGGGCCCGTCCCGACGGCAGTTACCACAGTTTAGATTTCACGCTCGAAGAACTGCGGCCTGTCTCCTTGAAGCCGGAGGCTTCCCCCGAATCCATCAGCCCAACCTTATCCCGATCGCACCTGCCGATTACCACCCTCGAAGACTTCTTTGGCTATCTGGATCTGGTTGTCGATGACCTCACCACTCGCCCTACCCTAATTTGCACCCTGAAACAGGGCTGGCGTCACCAACTGGAAGAAAAGGATCTGGGGGCGGCGGTCCTGAAGACGCTCGAAAACTATCAGTTAACCAATGGCGCCGTCAAACTGATTATTGCTTCCTATGATCCCGAGGAACTGCAGGAGCTCGCCACCACTGCCGGCTCCGGGCCAACGGCAGGAATTGGCTTCCTGCAGCTCATTGGAGCCAATGACGGAACAGAAGTGCAACGACTTGAATTCGGCGTCTACCAACCCTACAGCTACGATCTGCTGTTCACCAGGTTCGGCCTCAAATCGTTGTCGAGCTATGCCGATACCATTGGACTGGACCTGGAGGCAGCCTTGGCCCAATCCGGCACGCTCAGCCAGCCTCGCTTTCTCGACGATGCCCATACTCTCGGATTGCGGGTCGTCTGCCTGCGGGTGGATTCAACCGCCCACCACTATCTTGCCGACGACAGCTCAGCACCGGAATCAATGTTCGAACACCTCCTTTTCACCATTGGCTTCGACGGCATCGTCACCGACACTGACCGGTTAGCGCGGAGCTGGCTCAAAAACCGTGCCCCCGCGCGCGCCAGTGAACAGAGCAGAATCATAGAACGTCTGATTGACCGGGTTGAGGATGACGGCAGCGAGCCGCCCGCTCCCTTCCAATCGGACGAAACCAGGTAAATTATCAGGAAACGGAATAATCCCATGGCTATTTTCGCAGACAGTTCAACACGTTTGATCGTACAAGGCATCACCGGCCAGGAAGGCCAGTTTCATACCCGGCAGTGCATCGCCTACGGCACCAATGTGGTCGCCGGTGTCACCCCGGGAAAAGGCGGTCAGAAAATGGATCAAGTGCAGGTATTCAATTCGGTCCTCGAAGCGCGCCAGGCAACCGGCGCCAACAGTTCGATGATATTCGTGCCGCCGCCGTTTGCCGCCGAGGCCATTCTCGAGGCGGCCGATGCCGGCATAGATCTTATCGTCTGCATCACCGAGGGCATTCCCGTGATGGACATGCTCCGGGTGAAGAATTACCTGGCCACCACGGACAGCCGTCTCATCGGACCGAATTGTCCCGGCATCATTACCCCCGGCGCCTGTAAGATAGGCATCATGCCGGCTTCGATTCACCAGTCAGGAGGGCCTTTCG
Organism: Desulfobulbaceae bacterium; assembly: GCA_024640625.1. Classification (GTDB taxonomy): domain Bacteria; phylum Desulfobacterota; class Desulfobulbia; order Desulfobulbales; family Desulfocapsaceae; genus JABDQA01. The sequence goes on along the minus strand of JAHEER010000009.1, from coordinate 41,913 downwards.
GGGTGGTTTCCCGCTCGGGTACCTTGACTTACGAAGTCGTGCATCAACTCAGCCAGGAAGGATTCGGTCAGACAACCTGTGTGGGGATTGGCGGGGATCCGGTGAATGGCACCGGCTTTATCGACTGTCTCGAGGCTTTTGAAGCCGACGCCGACACCAAGGCCGTGGTCCTGGTTGGTGAAATAGGCGGCAGTGCCGAAGAGGAGGCCGCTGCCTGGATCAAAGAGAATATGAGCAAGCCTGTGGTCGGCTTTATCGCTGGACTGACTGCGCCTCCGGGTCGAAGAATGGGCCATGCCGGAGCCATCGTCAGCGGTGGTTCGGGCACAGCAGCCGCTAAAATAGAAGCAATGGAGGCGGCAGGCATTAATGTGTGCCGCGATTTAGGCACTCTTGGACGTCTCTGCAAGGAAGTGTACGAGTAACATCAGTAGATTTTCAGCTCAAATTAAACTTGCCCGTCGCAGTGGTCCCCCCTTATTTTTCGGGTGGATATTATATAACACTATACTATTATTATAATTTTCTGCAGAAGAAAAGATAAACAACATTGTTATACATAAACCCAATCGTGGGTTTTCAGCCCACCTGACAGCGCCTCTAGAAACATTCTCTCCCTGCCCCACGCACCCCCCAAGAACCACAAAAAAAGGTATACATATAATTGTTATAATTATAATTATTGGGAACTAAAATTCGCGTTACCTTTTTTTCTTGACAACTCTTTCAGAATTACCTAAAAATGATTGAGTAACAACGTTCTTTTGAAAGTTTTTCGCTTAGTTGTTTAATTCTTTTTTTTATATTTAATACAGATAATTACAATCAGTAAAGATGCTAAAACAATACCAGCGAATCGCCTGCCTCCCCATTTTCCCGTATTCAATTCGCTAAGGAGAACCCATGGATACCATCGAAAGACTCGAATATCTGAAAAAACTCAGGGCCGAGGCCAAACTCGGCGGCGGTCAAAAGCGGATCGACAAGCTGCACTCACAGGGCAGAATGACCGCCCGTGAGCGAATCGATCTTCTCCTGGACAAGGGGTCGTTCGAAGAATTCGACATGTTCAAGACCCACCGCTGTACCGATTTCGGCATGGATCAGCAGAAATATCCCGGCGACGGCGTGGTCACCGGCCACGGCACCATCGATGGTCGCATCGTCTACATTTTTGCCCAGGATTTCACCGTCCTGGGAGGCTCGCTGTCGGAAACCTTTGCCGAGAAAATCTGCAAAATAATGGATTTGGCAGTGAAGAACGGAGCCCCGGTGATCGGACTCAACGACAGCGGCGGAGCCAGGATTCAGGAAGGCATCGAAAGCCTCGCAGGCTATACCGACATATTTCTCAGAAATGTCATGTCCTCCGGCGTTATCCCGCAGATCTCCGCTATCTTCGGGCCCTGTGCCGGAGGCGCGGTTTACTCGCCCGCGCTGACCGATTTCGTCGTCATGGTGAAGAACAACTCCTACATGTTCCTGACCGGGCCCAAAGTGGTCAAATCGGTGACCCACGAAGACGTGACCGTCGAGGAACTGGGGGGCGCAGATATGCATTCTTCCCGCAGCGGGGTTTCCGACTTCGCCGCCGAAACCGGGGCCGACGCCATTGCCTACGTACGCAAGCTGGTCTCCTTTCTACCGCAGAACAACATGGAAGACCCGCCCATGATCCCCTGTACGGATCCGGCTGAACGCCGTTCCGAGGAACTCAACACCATTGTGCCGACCAATCCCAACGAAGCCTACGATATGAAGGAAATCATCCTGGCCACGGTCGACAACGGCGACTTCTTCGAAATCAAGGAGAGCTTCGCTCCCAATATCATCGTCGGTTTTGCCCGCTACAATGGCAGAAGCGTCGGCATCGTCGCCAATCAGCCGGCCCACTACTCAGGTGTGCTCGACATAGACAGTTCAGTCAAAGGCGCCCGCTTTGTCAGATTCTGCGACTGTTTCAACATTCCCGTGGTCACCTTCGTCGACGTACCCGGCTTTTTACCCGGCACCGCTCAGGAGTACGGCGGCGTCATAAGAAACGGGGCCAAAATCCTCTACGCCTACGCCGAGGCAACCATCCCCAAAGTCACGGTTATCACTCGTAAGGCCTATGGCGGCGCTTATTGCGTAATGTCCTCTAAACATCTGCGAGGCGATATCAACTACGCCTGGCCCACTGCCGAGATTGCCGTGATGGGGGCCAAGGGTGCGGTTGAGGTGCTGTACGGCAGACAGGCCCGGAAAGAGGATGACCCGGAAAAATTTCTCCAGGAACGGGAGCAGGAGTATCAGAACACCGTGGCGAACCCCTATGTCGCCGCCCAGCGTGGCTATATCGATGATATCATCGAGCCGGCCCGCACCCGGATTAGAATCATCAATGCCCTGAAAATCGTTGAAACCAAGCGTGATACCAACCCGATGAAAAAACACGGAAACATTCCATTATAATCAGCACAGAAGGGGATAACCATGAGCGTAAAAATTTTCATCAAACGTAACGTAGCCGAAAGCCAAATTCCGGAGCTCACTGTCCTGCTCAAACGACTGAGAAGCGTCACTTTGATGCAGCCGGGCTACATCTCCGGCCAGACCCTCAAACGGCTGGACCAGCCGGAAGAGTGCATGGTAATCAGCACCTGGCGTTCACTGGAGGACTGGAACGACTGGGTAAAAAACGACAAGCGGATCGCCATCCAGAAAGAAATAGACAATCTGCTCGGAACCCAAACGGAATATGAAATTTATGAGTGATACCCGCCGCCGACCCGACGGTGGGATTATAGCCCATACAACCGAACCACGACCGGAAACCCGAAGCTAATCGAGAAGACAATGGCAGACACGCACAAGACAATGGCTGCGGCGCTGGCAGCCGTGAACGCTTACCTGCACATGGAAGAACAGGCTGCCGCAGAGGCTGCCGCCCAGCAAGCAGAAGACCAGGGGGTCCGCCAGGTTCAGAGCCTATGGAACCAGAGCGGGCGACAGGACATGATGACCATGCGCAGACTCATTCAGCTGCGGACCTTTACCAGATTTCGCTAAGCCAGCAAACGCCAAAGAACAGGCATAAGGAGATAGAGACGATGAGCGACCAAGTTCAAATGACTGAAATGAATTACGACAGTGACCGCCCGGTAGCCGAAAATCCGGTGAAAATCATGGATCTGTCTCTGCGTGACGGGCACCAGTCCCTGTTCGCCACCCGCGGCAGAACCGAGGACATGATACCGGTTGCCGAATTGATCGATGAAGTCGGTTTCTGGGCAGTTGAAACCTGGGGCGGGGCAACTTTTGACACCATGCACCGTTTTCTCAACGAAGACCCGTGGGAGCGCCTTCGGACCCTGAAACGCTATATCAAGAAAACACCGTTTTCAATGCTGCTCAGAGCCCAGAATCTGGTGGGCTACCGCAATTATGCCGATGATCTGGCCCTGGCCTTTGTCGATCGCGCCGCGGCAAACGGGATGGATATTTTCCGCACCTTCGACGCACTCAACGACTATCGCAATTTCGAGACCGTGGTCGGACAGATCAAAAAGTGCGGCAAACACTTTCAGGGCTGTATCTGCTACACCATGACCGAGCCCCGACTGGGCGGCGAGGTCTATAATCTCGATTACTATATGACCAAGGCCAAGGACCTTGAATCCATGGGTGCTGACTCAATCTGCATCAAGGATATGGCCGGCCTGCTGGCCCCCTATGACGCCTATAATTTAATCAAGGCAATGAAAAAGGTTGTATCGATTCCGCTGCATCTGCACAGCCATTTCACCTCGGGCATGTCGCCGATGACCCACCTCAAGGCCATCGAGGCCGGCGTCGACATCATCGATACCTGTATGACTCCCTACGCCTACAGGACCTCGCATGCAGCGGTTGAACCGCTGGTCATGACCCTGCTCGGCACCAACCGGGATACCGGCTTCGATATCAGGAAACTGGCCCGGATCAACGAGATCCTGGAAAAAGAAGTACTGCCTAAATACAAACATTTGCTGGATGACTCGAAAATTTCAATCATCGACATCAATGTACTGCTGCATCAGACTCCGGGCGGCATGCTCTCCAACCTGGTCAACCAGCTCCGGGAAATGGATGCCCTTGACAAGATCGATGAGGTCTACAAGGAACTGCCCAGGGTGCGCCAGGATCTCGGCCAGATTCCTCTGGTCACCCCGACCTCTCAGATCGTCGGTGTGCAGACGGTCAACAACGTACTGCACGACACTCCCGATGAGCGCTACAAAATGATCACCGGGCAGGTCAAGGATCTGTGCTACGGTCTCTACGGCAAAACCGCCACCCCGATTAACCCGGAAGTTCAGAAAAAGGCGCTCCAGGGATATCCCCGGGGCGAAGAGCCGATCACCTGCCGCCCTGCCGAAGTGCTCGAACCCGAACTCGACAAGGCCAAGGAAGAGGTCGGTGATCTGGCCAAGGATCTCGATGATCTGATCCTCTATGCCCAGTTTCCGGTTACCGGCAAGAAGTTTCTGGAATGGAAATACGGAATCGCCCCTGTTCCGGACAACGTCAAGCCGATAACCATGGAAGAAGTCAAAAAGAAGGATGAAATACTGAAAAAGGCCAAAGCCGGAGAACTGGTCGAGAAGAAACAGGATGTTCCGGCCAAGAGCGAATCGGCACGCACCTTCAACGTCTTCGTCGATCAGGAGTTCTTCAGTGTCGATGTCGACCCTGTCGGCGGCCCGGTGGCCTTCGCTGCCCCGGTGACGGCAGCGGCTGCACCAGCCCCCGCACCGGCGGCCGCTCCAGCGGCAGCGCCCGCGGCACCGGCTTCAAACCCGGCAGCAGAAGAAGCCGCGCCTGCCGCTTCACCATCCGGAACCCTGCTGCTGGCGCCCATGCCCGGCATGATCGTCAAGTATGAAAAGAAGGTTGGCGACAGTGTCAAGCAAGGCGATACGGTTGTCGTCCTGGAAGCCATGAAGATGGAAAATGCACTGCCGGCACCGTGTAACGGTACCATCAAGGCCATCGACTTTGACAGCGGCGACTCGATCACCAAGGGTGCCGTACTCTGTGTGATTGGCTAATAATAGGCACTTATCCAACGACCTGTCATGGCTGAAACATTACGTCCCGACGTTCATCAGCGCCTGGAAAAGGTGGTTCTGGAGATTTTCTCCAACTCCGACTTCCACAAGGCGAGCATCAGAGATGTGGCCGAACAGGCCGGGGTCAGTTTCACCACCATCTATAAGCACTACGGCAGCAAAGAACGGCTGGTGTTCGCTTTCGTCGATGTCTGGATGGGCAAACTCACCGATCGTATCGTTGATCACCTGCAGGGTATAGAAGATCTCAAGGAGAAACTGCGCAAGGTTTTCTGGCTGCAGCTTGACTATTACGAACGCCACGTCGGGCTTGGCCGCATTGTCTTCATGACCCTGCCGATGAACACCTGGATGGGCGATAAAACCTTTGCCCAGCCGAGAATGATGGGACTGATGATCGATGTACTCAGGCAGGGTCAAAAAGAGGGCATTTTAAATCCCGAAGTCAGGGCCGGCACCCTGCTCGATTTTCTCATGGGCTTCGTCCAGCGATCCTTTTTCATGTGGATTCTGAGGGGCCAGAAAGAAAGCCTGTCCGGCCAGGCCAACGCCATGTTCGAAATGGTCTGGCGCGGTATGCTCAACCCCGAATATAAAAATGGGCAGAGCAACCGCTGAAACGGCAAGAAGCAGATTAACTTTTTATAGAACTATCCTGGAGGGCACGCATGAAGATACTCAAGATCGATCACCTTGGCATTGCCGTAAACAGTATCGATGAAGGAAAAAATTTCTGGTCCGACGTGCTTGGTCTCGAATTCGAAGGAGCCGAGACCGTCGCCGAGCAGAAAGTGACCACTGCCTTCTTTCCGGTTGGCGAGAGCGAGGTAGAACTGCTCGAATCGACCGCACCCGACGGCCCGGTGGCCAAATTTATCGAAAAAAAAGGCACCGGATTTCAGCATATTGCCTTCCGGGTCGCCGACATCGACGCGGCGCTCGAAGAGCTCAAGGAAAAGAATGTCCAACTCATCGACCACACTCCCAGGATCGGGGCCGGCGGCGCCCGGATCGCCTTTCTGCATCCCAAGGCCACCGGCGGCATTCTGGTCGAACTGTGTGAACGTTCGTAAGATCATCGGCGTACTACCGGACCGTCACCCATAAGGAGACAAGCATGGCACAGCACCCAGAATATGAAAAATGGCAGGAGCTTGCGACTAAACTGCTGAAAGGCAAACCGCTCGACTCTCTCGACTGGCAGACCCCCGAAGGCATCAAGGTTAAGCCCCTGTATACGGCCGAGGATATCGAAGGACTCGAGTGCGCCAACACCCTCCCGGGTCTCGCCCCCTACGTCCGGGGCCCCATGGCTACCATGTATGCCGGCCGGCCCTGGACTATCAGGCAGTATGCCGGCTTTTCCACCGCCAAGGAATCCAATGAATTTTACCGAAAAGCGCTGGCCGCCGGACAAAAAGGCCTGTCCGTGGCCTTCGATTTAGCCACCCACCGGGGCTATGATTCTGACCATCCGCGCGTTACCGGCGATGTGGGTAAGGCGGGGGTGGCCATCGATTCGGTCGAAGACATGAAAATTTTGTTTGACGGCATCCCGCTGGACCAGATGTCCGTGTCGATGACCATGAATGGGGCCGTCATACCCATCCTGGCCAGTTATATCGTGGCGGCCGAGGAACAGGGAGTAGCCCACGAACAGCTGACCGGCACCATTCAGAACGATATTTTGAAGGAGTATCTGACCAGAAATACCTTCATCTATCCGCCGACGCCCTCGATGCGCATCGTCTCCGACATCATCGGTTTCTGTTCCAAGAATATGCCGCGCTACAACAGCATCAGCATCAGCGGCTATCACATGATGGAGGCAGGCGCCAATTCGGTACTCCAGGTTGCCTTCACCATGGCCGACGGCCTCGAATACGTGAGAACGGCGCTTAATGCCGGTATGGATGTCGACGAATTTGCCCCGCGGCTCTCATTCTTCTTCGGTATCGGCATGAATTTCTTCATGGATATCGCCATGCTCAGGGCCGCCCGCCTCCTCTGGCATAATTTGATGCAGCAGTTCAATCCCAAGAATCCGCGCTCATCGATGCTCAGAACCCATTGCCAGACTTCCGGTTGGAGCCTGACCGAGCAGGATCCCTACAACAATGTCATCAGGACCACCCTGGAGGCGCTGACCTCGGTGCTTGGCGGCACCCAGTCGCTGCACACCAACTCGTTCGATGAGGCCATCGGGCTGCCCACCGACTTCTCCGCCAGGATCGCCCGCAACACCCAGATCATCATTCAGGAAGAGTCGGAAGTCTGTCACGTGATCGACCCGCTGGGTGGTTCCTACTATGTCGAATCGCTGACCAATTCAATTGTCGAACAGGCGATGAAGATCATCGACGAGGTCGAAGAGTTGGGCGGCATGGCCAAGGCCATCGAGTCGGGGATGCCGAAAATGCGCATCGAAGAGTCGGCTGCCCGAAAGCAGGCCCGCATAGATCAAGGCCTCGACGTGATTGTCGGCGTCAATAAGTACCAGCTCAAAGACGAACAGATCGATTTCGAGATCAGGGAAGTACCGGCTTCGGTTCGTGATGATCAGGTGGCCAGAATCAACCAGATCAAAGAAACCCGGGACAAGGCCCAGGTGGAGGGGGCACTGGCCGAGATCACCAGGGTCGCCAGAGAGGGAGGCAACCTGCTCGAGGCGACGCTGCCGGCAATGCGTGCCCGGGCAACGGTCGGTGAAGTCTCCGACGCCATGGAGGAGGTCTTCGGACGGTTCGTCGCCAACACCAGATGCATTTCCGGCGCTTATGCCTCCGAGTTTTCCTCGGACTCCGAGAGTCTGCTCCAGCTGCGCCAGCGTACCGAGAATTTCCTCAAGAACCACGGCCGTCGTCCCCGTATGCTGGTCACCAAGATGGGGCAGGACGGCCATGACCGCGGCATTAAAGTCATTGCCAGTGCTTATGCCGATATCGGCTTTGACGTCGATATCGGACCGCTGTTTCAGACTCCCGAAGAGGCGGCTAAAATGGCCATCGAAAACGATGTCCACGTGGTTGGCGCCTCCAGCCTGACCGCCGGTCACAAGACTCTGGTTCCCGGCCTGGTCGCGGAATTGAAGAAACAGGGCGGAGACGATATCAAAGTAGTGGCGGGTGGCATCATTCCGCCGAAGGATTATGATTATCTCTACGAACGGGGCGTTGAGGCGGTGTTCGGACCGGGCACCTCGGTGATCGATTCTGCCAACCGAACCCTCGACCTCATAGAAAAAGCTGCCTAGACGCCTGGCGCGCAGGCATCACTGGAATGCGACGGGAGCGGCCCCAGGCTGCTCCCGTTTGGTCGTTGTAGCCAGAGAAACATTATCGTTGCCGCCCACTTGAGACCCCCATGCAGAAAGACCCCAGCTACTACATTCAAGGCGTCCTCGACGGCAATCGGCTGATGCTGTCGAGGACCATTACCCTGATTGAGAGTTCCCTGCCGAGCCATCAGGAAATGGCAACCACCATCATCGAAAAGCTGCTGCCCCATACCGGCAGCGCCGTCCGGCTTGGCATCACCGGAGTGCCGGGGGCAGGCAAGTCGACTTTTATCGAAAGTTTCGGCACCCTGCTGACCGATCTCGGTCACCAGGTAGCGGTGCTGGCCATCGACCCCTCCAGTGCCCGCAGCGGGGGCTCCGTGCTCGGGGATAAAACCAGGATGCTGGAACTCTCGGTAAATGACAATGCTTTCATCCGTCCCTCACCGTCCGGCGGTACCCTGGGCGGTGTCGCCAGAAAGACCAGGGAGACGATGCTGGCCTGCGAAGCGGCCGGTTTTGACGTGGTGATCATTGAAACGGTTGGGGTGGGGCAGTCAGAAACCGCGGTTGCCTCGATGGTCGATTTTTTCCTGGTCCTGATGATCGCCGGGGCCGGCGATGAGCTGCAGGGGATCAAGAAAGGAATATTGGAAGTGGCCGATACCATCGTCATCAACAAGGCTGACGGCGACAACGTCACCCGGGCCGAGCGGGCCCGAAGGGAGTATGAGGCGGCCTTGCATATCCTGACTCCAGGCAGTGCCAACTGGTCGCCCCAGGTACTGACCTGCAGCGCGCTCAAAAAGTCCGGCCTGGCAGAAATCTGGCAGACTGTCAATCAGCACCGAGCCGCGCTGCAAGCGGCAGGTGAGCTGCAGTCAAAAAGGAAAAAACAGGCCCTTGACTGGATGCATTTCTTGCTCGAGGAGGGACTGAGAACCTGGTTTTTCACTCATCCAGATATCAAGGCCACTCTGCCGAAACTTATTGCCGCCATTGAACAACAAGCGATATCACCAACCAGTGCAGCCGGCCAACTGCTGAGAATTCTTAAAGAAAAAAACGGTGAGCCAGACACGACACACGCCCCATAGTCCCCCCCGCTGGTCTGCACTCCTGCTCCTGCTCTCGCTTCTGCTGCCGGCCTCGAGCGGCCATACCGGCGCCCTTGACGAGATCCGTCTCGGTATACTCTATCACGATATCGGTGTCTGGGGTGGTTCAAGCATGGAAGGCGGATATGATGTGAACGCCGAACTGGTATTTTCCCCCTCCCTTAATCTGGTCGGTGGGATACTGCGTCCCAATCTCGGATTTTCGCTCAATAGCACCGGCGATACTTCAAAAGTTTACGGGGGGGGCGTCTGGGAATATAGCTGGCCCAGGGGATACTTCGTCGATGTGGCGCTGGGGCTCGCTGTCCATAATGGTGAAACCGATGAGGGGAATGTGGCCGAAATGAATCAGCTCGGCTCCCCGGTCCTCTTCCGGCTGGCACTCGAGGCAGGATTTACCTTCGGGCGCCGACATCTCATCTCCCTCATGTTCGACCACATTTCCAACGGCTACCTGACAGAACCCAATGAAGGCCTCGATACCCTGGGGCTTCGCTACGGGTATCGCTTCTAGCGTGTGGCCTGCTAACGGACGTAAATAATGTAGAGGATGAGTTGAACGGCCGCTGTTCAGTCTTTAACTGACGCTCGAGCCGATCTTTTAGTTGTAAAAGAGATGATCTGATCTATTTTTTCTTGCCAGAGACGCACTCTATTCTGCAAAGCCGCGGGGTACAGTCAGCAAATTTTTGACAGATCAGTCGTCAGAGTACATTCCAGCCGTGATGGCAACAAGACAGCACATGCTCAGCAGAGGTGACAAGTGAATAAAAAGAAGCACTCGGTGGCAGTAATTGGCCTTGGATCAATGGGAATGGGTGCGGCACGCTCGTGCCTCAGAGCAGGCCTCAGCACCTACGGAGTTGATCTCAACCAGGAAACCCTTGACATTCTCTCAGACGCTGGGGCAACGGCTGTTTCCACTGACTGCCTTGATTTTGCCGAGCAGCTCGATTCAGTGCTGCTCCTGGTAGTCAACGCGGCGCAGGTCAGGCAGGTACTTATCACCAACGGACTGATCGATCGACTGCAGCCTGGCGCCGCCATTATGATATCAGCCACCATTTCCGCCCAGGACGCCCGGGATTTTGCAGAACATTTGCGGGCAAAGGAACTGCTCATGCTCGATGCTCCTGTATCGGGCGGCGCTGCCAAAGCGCAACAGGGTGAGATGACCGTCATGGCTTCCGGCTCCGATTCTGCCTTTACACGATTGCAGCCTGTTCTCGAGGCCACCGCAGGCAAGGTATTTCGGATCGGCTCGGAGATCGGCCTGGGGTCGACCGTGAAAATAATCCATCAACTGCTGGCCGGCGTCCATATCGCCGCCGGTGCCGAAGCCATGGCAATGGCTGCCAAAGCAGGTATACCGCTGGCCATGATGTATGACGTGGTAACCAATGCAGCCGGCAATTCATGGATGTTCGAAAACCGGATGCAGCATGTGGTGGAAGGGGACTATTCCCCCCAATCGATGGTTGATATCTTTGTCAAAGACCTCGGCCTGGTGACGGATACGGCGCAATCTCTGAAGTTTCCGCTGCACCTGGGAGCAACCGCCTATCAGATGTTTACGGCAGCGAGCAATGCAGGGTATGGAAGTGAAGACGACAGTGCGGTGATTAAAATATTCAGGGATGTGCCATTACCTGAGAAATAAGCTGATCCAACATTCAGATTTCCATTCATGGTCACTTACTCAGCCGACCACCTCGGGATTGACGCAGTTTCGAGTTGATCGGTCCTGTAAGGCGGCGAGCAGATTGTCGACCGCCAGTTCAGCCATGGCATAGCGGGTCTCATGGGTGGCTGAGCCGATATGGGGCAGGGTCACCGCATTTGCCAGGCGCAGCAGCGGGGAATCGGTCGGCAAGGGCTCCTGCTCGTAGACATCCAGGCCGGCACCGGCTATCACGCCGTTTTCAAGCGCCTCGATCAGCGCCTGCTCATCGACCACCGGCCCGCGGCCGCCATTGATCAGATAGGCCTCTGGCTTCATTTTTCCGAGCTCCTCCCGGCTGATCAACTTTCGGGTCTGATCTGACAGCGGCACCACCAGGCAGACGAAGTCGGAGTCAGCCAGCAGCTCATCGAGACTGCAGTACCTGGCACCTATCTGCTTCTCCGCCTCGACGCTGCGGGTGCGGTTATGGTAGAGAATATTCATGTTGAACCCCAAACGGCCTCGCCTGGCAACGGCTGTTCCGATACGCCCCAGTCCGACGATGCCCAGGGTTTTGCCGTGCACGTCCCGGCCAAAATGCTCGGCACCGACCGCAGCCTGCCAGAGCCCCTGCCTGGTCATCTCATGGAGTTCGGCGGCCCGCCGGGCGGTACAGAGAATCAGCGTAAAAATCATATCGGCGGTGGTCTCGGTCAAGACCTCGGGCGTGTGCATCAGCATCACCCCCCTGCCGGTCAACTCAGCCACATCAAAATGATCATAGCCCACCGATATGGTCGAGGCTACCCGCAGATTCGGAGCCAGGTCGAGCAGCTCGGCCCCGACTTCCTGATTCACCCCTATCAGTCCATGTGCATCAGCCAGGGCCGAGACAAACGGTTCCCCCTGGGCGGGGTTCAGCGAATCGAACCTGGTCACCCGGCAGTGCTCTTGCAGCCGACGCTCAAGATCTTCGGGCAGGTTTTCGTATTGAATCACGTTAAAGGACATATGATTTCCTCCGTTTTTTTAAGTTGTACTTGAAAAAGCCGGGCCTCTTCGCCTGCCTCCCCGCGGGAGCAATTGTGATTATTATCACAATTGCAGATATTTCAAGCCCAGCAGAGCCGCTCCCCGCATCGACGATTCGGCTTCAAACCGGTAATCGCAATTGTACATCCAGCGCTGCTTGGCCCTTATTATCGCCTCGTTGAGGGCCCCTCCGGAAACCACGATGGTGTTATCCAGAGTGAGCTCAGCGCCGACTTCAGCGAGATTTTCGTGCTGGTATTCGCACAATCCCCGAACCATGGCTGCCAGCATCTCCTCCCGGGTGGTTTCCTGGGTCAAACCAAGAAATTCGGCCTTCAAGGGCTCCAGGGAATAGCGGGAACCCATCAGGTAGGGAGTGTAGCTGACTCCGCTCTGTCGATCCAGCCAGCTATCAATGGCGGACGGCACAAATTCGGTGAAAAAGGTGTCGTTATCCATCTCCGAGCAGAACAGGCTTTTAAACCACTCATAGGCCTTGCCGCCGGCATTCATCACGTAAAACGAAAACCACCTGTCGGGTAGCACATGGGTGCGGATATTGTAATTTGGGGACATCAGACACCGGTCGAGACAAATCATGGTAATCTCGCAGGTGCCGTTGATATTGAAAATTTGCCCCGGGCTGTCGATGGCCACCGAATAGGCAGCCAGCACCGCGTCATTGCCCCCGATCAGCACCGGCGGCTCCCTGCGCAATCCAGTCAAGGCGGCAAGTTCAGGTTTCAGTCGTCCCGGGCTTTGGTGGGCATGACACAAAGGCGGAAGCTGGTCTTCACTCAGATCGAAGGCAGCCAGGATATCCTTATTCCAGCGCAGGTCGTTGGCGACGGTGTTGTAAAGAGCTGTCAAGGAAGCGGACGACGGGTCGATAGCTGTTCTGCCGGTCAGCCAGCCGCAGAAAAAACTGTTGGAATGTCCGAATGTACGGGTGTGATGATACACCTCGGGCAGATTCTCCCTGATCCACAAAATAGAGGCCAGCGAACAGCCGCCGGCCACCGGCACATTGGCGGAGTGCTCAAGCAGACCCGCCAGTCCCACCCGGTCGATTATCGCGGCGGCCTGGGCCCTCGAGCGCTGATCCAGCATCAGGATGGCGGGGGCGAGCGCTTCACCGTCCGCTCCCATGGCGGTCAGTCCCGGAGTGGTGCCTGAGAGACTGATTACCTCGACTGCAGAAACATGCTCGCTCAAGTGTCGACAGCCATCAAGAAAGGCCCGCTGCCACTTTTCCGGCTCGATGTCTCCATGGAGGCCATCGTTGTAAATATTGACGTCATAATCGCAGGAGAAGCTGTCGACCAGCTCCAGCCCTTGGACAGAATCCTGGTACAGGCCCATCTTCATAGCGGTGGTGCCAATATCCACACTGAGTATTTTCATGCCATGCCATCCTTGCGAATCGGTTGAGCGCTCTCTTTTTGCCGGATTATTACACCACTCTTGCAATTAGTTGGTAATTGTTCAATAGTTCATCACACAATTTGGCGATTAACTACCCCACATGCGCATTGATCAACCCATAGACAGGGAATTTTTTCTCGACAGGCGTCTGCGCTTTTTTGTCCTGGGCCTGATGGTAATTGCCTTCATGTTTGGTTTCGCCGATCAGGTCTGGGACAAGAATTTCGAGCGCCTCCACATTTTTCTGTTCAATCTCTGCGCCGGGGGATTTACCATTCTCTACCATACCGAGAATACCCCGTCGCCGTCACCGAGGTGTTATCTTTTCCTCGTGCTCAGCCTGGCCTATGCGTTGCTGGCCTTTCTCCAGATCTATCCGGCTGCGGCACTGATCTCCTTTAGCCTGGGAATTGTGGTCGAAAGCATACGCATCCGGGCATTCTCTTTTCTGCCGCTGGAGTTGTTCGATCTCAAGGTATCGGTGGTCGACAAGTTTCACCACGCTTCGGTGCTCTGCCTCTCACTGGCGCTATTCATCGCCACCTTCGTGCTGCTCAACGACACCTCCCTGCACTGGCTTCCCTATAAAAATCTGACCCTCAATGTCTTTTTTCTCGGTTACTCCTTTCCGGTTTCACTGATTACCATGTCAGTGATGTTCTCCTTCATTAGAAGAGATATTACCCAGCCGTTGCGCTACATCAAACAGTCCTTCTTCTGGCTGGTCAATCTGGGCGTCATCATTTTCTTTCTATTTATCATTTTTGAAATGGCCATCGCCAAATTCCTGATCGCCACCATCCTCTTCATCACCGTACTGATGATCTTCTCCTTCTTTCTGCTCCTCGGTGTTAATCTCCAACAGAAATATTTTCTGCTTTCGGGGATGACGTTTCTGGTCTTCACCGGCATTACCGGTATTTTCTACATCGAACTGGCCAATTATCCCGATCTCTACTACCGCTGGGGCAGAGTGCTGCTCGACAGTCATGCCTACCTGTCCCTTTATGGATGGAGCCTCAGCGGTCTGTTGATTCTTATTCGCTGGAACGATTTTCCCCTCAAGCTCAATTCCTGGGCAATAATTACATTTCACTGGCTGGTGGTCGGGATTCTTGCTCCTCTGGGTAAGAACAATGTTTTAATTGCGGTGGCTTCGCTGATATCCTACTGCCTTTTTCTGCATCTCTTCTTCGCCGAAAACAACGCCGCCAAATTCACTGAGAAAGTGCCGCAGAATCGACCCTAGGAGAGCCTGTAGCACCCCTCTTCCTCAACCAGAAGGCCTTCGGATACAAGCGTCGACAACAGGGGTGCGGTGCGATGTTCGGATTGATCGAGCAAAGCAGCTAGAGTTTTTGCATCCAGTCGGGAACGTTGCAGCAGCAGATCGAGTATTCTGCCGCGCAGCTGGCGGTTGGACCCTTCGAAGCGAGACTGCTTCCTGTAGCCGCTGCTCTTCCGGCTCAGGTTGCCGACCGTCTTTTTCAACATAACTCCGTAGTCCATCAGCGCATAGAACCAGTCGCGCGGATTATTTCTGTCCATGGTCTGTTCGACCAGAGCCATGATTTCAGCGTCAGCGATATCAATTTGGTCGGCAAAAAAGAAGTGAATGAACACCGTCCTGATATTGGTTTCAATGAAAGGGTACGGGGTGTTGAAGGCGAACACACAGATAGAGGCCGCCGTCGCCTTACCGATACCTGAGAAGCGCACCAGCACTTGCGGATCATCGGGCAGAACCGAGTCAAACTCGTCAACCACCGTGCGGGCGATATCATGCAGGTACTTGGCTCTGCGGTTGTAGCCTAAGCCCTTCCAGAGGCGCAGTACTTCGCTGAAGTCGGCTGCGGCAAGCTCCTGAAAGCCAGGGAAGCTGTCGACAAAGGCTCTAAATTTTTCCTCCACCCGGCCGGTCTGGGTTTGCTGGAGCATGATTTCCGAGACCAGAACCCGGTAAGGCGAGATTTCCGAGCGCCAACTGAACTGCCTGCCCTTGGTACGGTAAAAGGCAAGGATATCTCTTCTGAATATCTGCAGGGTCTCTTTACAGACACCGTGCTTGGCCAGGAGTTCGGGCCAGTTTCGGCCGTAGGGTGCTCTTCCTTCTCTCATCTCTGCGGAACTGCCGGAATCAGTAGAAGGGTCCATGGTCTATTGCTATGAGCGAATTTTCAGCACCAGCTGCTGAGCGGCCACCAGGACTATGCCGACAACTCCGCCCACCAGCAGGTTGATAAAAAAGACCGGCAGCACCTCGACAGCATGGTGCAGGGCATGGAGATTGTGAGTAAACATCCCGCCCCCGACCAGCAGCATGGCAATGGTGCCAATCACCCCAAGCGCCCTGATCACCCAGGGCAGAGAGGCGACCAGAAGTGATCCCGTAGCCCTGAGCATTACGGCGATGGCCCCTTTGAGCCGCGCCCCCCGGGCGATCAAAAAGATCCCCATATCATCCATTCTGACGATCAGCGCCACCACCCCGTAGACCCCCACCGTCGCCAGGATGGCAATCAGGGTAACGACGATAACCTGCATGATCAAGGGCTGCTCCATGACCGTGCCCAGTGCGATCATGATAATTTCTATGGAGAGAATAAAGTCGGTGCGGACCGCCGACTTTATTTTGACTTTCTCTTTTTCGAGCAATTCTTTTTCGTCGACCGCTTTTGTTATCGAGGGTTTCTTCTGTCCCTGGTGGCTAAAATAGTGGAAGATCTTCTCCATCCCTTCATAACTCAGGTAGCAGCCGCCCAAGAGCAGGATCGGGACAATCAGCCAGGAAGCGTAGGCGCTGAGCAGCAGGGCCAGCGGCACAATGATCACCTTATTGATGAAAGAGCCTTTGGTGATCGCCCACAACACCGGCAGCTCGCGTGATGCGCGGAAACCGGTGGCCCGCTCAGCATTGACTGCCAGATCGTCGCCCAGGATGCCGGCCGTTTTCTTGGCCGCCAGTTTACTCATCACGGCCGCATCGTCCAAGAGCACGGCAATATCATCCAGAATCGCAAAAAGTCCGCCGGTCATCTTCGGTCCTTGCTGATATCTCTATGTTTACACCGCCCAATTTCTCGTCTGCATGCTACTACAACAACACAATAGAAACAATAATCCGGTCGGCGGCGACCAGGGTGGGTGAAATTGCTTCAGACTTTGATATATTGCTTATGCAGACTGCGGTAAAGGTGACCCGCCCGGTATGAACTGCGCACATGCGGACCGGCAGCAATCGCGCCGAAGCCCAGTGTGCGGGCTATCTCTTTGAGATCCTCAAACTCCTCTGGCGGGACGAACCTGCTGACCGGCAGATGTTCGGCGGTCGGCTGCAGATACTGACCGATGGTGAGAATTTCGCAGCCCGCTTCCCGCAGGTCTTGCAAGGTCTCTACCAAGGCCTTCCTGCTCTCACCGAGACCTACCATGATACCGGATTTGGTAACCAGCGATGCATCAAAGCTCCTTACCCGTCGTAACAGTTCCAGCGAGCGCTCGTAAATGGCCTGCGGCCGCACGACCGGATAGAGCTCAGCCACCGTCTCGATGTTGTGGTTGAGTACTGCAGGCCTGCTTCGGCAGATCGACTCAAGAGCCCGTTCATCTCCCTGCAGATCAGGGATGAGGAGCTCGACGAGCGTATCCGGGCAGCGGGCTCGAATCGCTTCGACCGTGGTCACGAAATGGGCCGCTCCGCCATCGACAAGATCATCCCTGGTGACCGAGGTTAGCACCGCATAGTCCAACTTCATTTCCGCCACTGCCGCGGCGATTCGCTCCGGCTCATGGTGGTCGAGCCCTTCGAGCGGGCCGTGCTCTACCGCGCAGAACCGGCAGTTTCTGGTGCAGCGGTCCCCCATAATCATAAAGGTGGCCGTCCCTTTGCCGTAGCATTCGAACTGATTGGGGCAGCGGGCTGCGCTGCAGACGGTGTGGAGATTGGTAGTGCCCACCAGGCGCCTGATGCGTTCATAATCGGGTCCGGCCGGCAGACGTTTTTTTAGCCATTTCGGTTTGGCCTGACGAGCTGCGGCAGAGTTGTTCTTTGCCTTACTCTCGCCGCTGAACCCTGCAGTACTAGCCGGCACCTCCTGGAAGGCCTTTTCGAGTCCTTCTCTCAGCACCTGCCGTACCAGGTCGATATCGATAGCGCCCTTCAACTCTCGGGCCATGGAAGTCATAGCCACTTCGTTCAGGCCGCAGGGATTAACCCAGGAAAACGGAGTGAGATCCAGATTCACATTCAAGGCCAGACCGTGAAAGGCAACCCCTCGCTTAACCGCGATACCGATACTGCCTATTTTGCGCGACCCTACCCAGATACCCCGATTCCTCGAATCTACTCGAGCCGCGATACCGAATTCCCCGACTACGGAGTGCATAATCGATTCGAGCAGGCCGACGAAATCGATCACCCTCAGCCCCCGGCGCTTGAGGTTGACCACAGGGTAGCAGACCAGCTGACCAGGACCGTGGTAAGTCACCTCCCCGCCTCGCTCGACCCGCAGCACTTCGATACCTCTGTCAGCCAGGAACTCGTCGCTGACCCCTATGTGGCTGGCAGCTCCGTTACGGCCCAGGGTAAATACCGGTGGATGCTCGAGGACCAGGCAGGTATCGACCATCTCCGGATCGTTTTGCAGCCTGTCAACCAGCTCGAGCTGCCGGCCATGCGCCTCCCGGTAGCTGACCAGGCCCAATGATTGAACCTTGAGCATCGCTCTGGCCGCTACCCTGTCAGGCAGGGTTTACGGGCCGCCTGGGTTTCATCCAGACGTCGGACTTTGGTAATCGATGGTGCCTCGCGGAGTCTTTCTCCTTCTTTCGTAGCCTCCTGCGCGATAGTTTTGCACACCTCAATGAAGGTGTCGAGATCATCCTTGCATTCGGTCTCCGTCGGTTCAACCATGATCGCGCCGGACACCACCAGGGGGAAATAGATCGTGGGCGGATGGTAGCCGTGGTCAATCAGCCGTTTGGCCATATCGAGGGTAGTTACCTTGAAGGGCTGCTGTCTGGCATCTGAAAAAACGCATTCATGCATACAGGGTCGATCATAGGCCAGTGCAAAGGTGTCCAACAGCCGTGCTTTTACATAAGCTCCGTTCAACACGGCGAGCTGGCTCGCCTTTTTCAGGTTAGCCGGACCCATGGAGAGAATATAGCTGTAGGCTCTGATAAGGACACTGACATTGCCGAAGAAGCCATGCACCCGGCCGATTGAATCCTCGCTCTCGGTCTCGAGTATATACCCGTTGTCTGAGGCGGCGACCCGGGGTACCGGCAGATAGGGCGCCAGCTCTGCGGTTACGCAAATGGGTCCCGACCCAGGACCTCCGCCGCCATGGGGGGTGGAAAAGGTTTTATGAAGATTCAGGTGGACGGCATCAATGCCGCAGCGCTTTATGTCGACAATGCCCATGATGGCATTCATATTGGCGCCGTCGCCGTACACCAGACCGCCACGCTCATGGACGATGTCGGTAATCTCCCTGATATGTTCTTCAAACAGCCCCAAGGTGTTGGGATTGGTCACCATGATGCCCACGGTCTCGTCATCCATCAACTCTTTGACCGCCGCCGGATCGAGGATGCCTTTTTCGCCGGAGGCAAGGGGAATAGAAGTGAACCCACAGAGAGCAGCACTCGCGGGGTTGGTGCCATGGGCAGTGTCAGGAATCAGAATTTTGGTGCGCTTTTCATTCTTTTTACGGAAATAGGCGGCAAACATAAGCATCGCCGTCAATTCTCCCTGGGCCCCGGCGGAAGGCTGCAGCGACACCGCATCCATCCCGGTGATACGCGCCAGATACTCCTGCAGTTCATAATGCAGTTTAAGGATCCCCTGGGAGAATTCTGGTTCGAGCAGAGGATGAGCCGAGGCCAGCCCCGGGGTGGCTGCCATTTTCTCATTGATCTTGGGATTGTACTTCATGGTGCATGATCCCAGCGGGTACATGCCGGTATCGATCCCGAAGTTCCACTGACTGAGCCGGGTGTAATGTCGCACCACGTCAAGTTCACCCAGATCGGGGAAGTCGGGTCCCTCACCCAGCAGCTCTTCGTCCACCGTCTCTTCCGGGACATCGCTCGGCGGCATGCTGTATGCCATTCTGCCCGGCTTTCCCTTTTCCCAGAGCAGAGGCTCTTCCAGAATAAGACCGTTGGTTCCAGGTCCGTGTGTCATCGGCGCACCTCTTCGAGTACTTCATCAATTATGGTTTTGGAGACGGTTTCAGTTGCACAGAATAGAAATGCATTGCCAACATCGGGGTAGAAGGGTGCCAGCGGCAGACCGGCAACAATCCCCTTGCCCAGCAACCGTTCCCGGGCCGGTTCGAAATCGTCAGCGAAGATAACCGCAAATTCATTGAACACCGGACCACTGAATAGCGGTCTGGCTCCGGCAGCCAGCAACCCCTTACGCAGGTAGGCCGCCTTATCGTAATTGAGCTTTGCCAGTTGACGCAGCCCGGTGCGGCCCAGTGTCGCCATCTGGATGGCGGCGGTCATGGCGCAAAGCCCCTGGTTGGAACAGATATTGGAGGTCGCCTTTTCCCTGCGAATATGCTGTTCCCGGGTTGACAGCGTCAGTACGAACCCGCGTTTACCCTCCATATCGACCGTTTGGCCGACCACCCGGCCCGGCATACTTCTGACAAACTGCTGCTTGCAGCCAAACATCCCCAGTCCGGCCCCGCCGAAGGATTGCTTCATCCCGAAACTCTGTCCCTCCCCGCAGACGATGTCGGCCCCGACCGAGCCGGGACTCTTGAACAGTCCAAAACTTAGTGGTTCACTGAAGCAGGCTACGTACAGGGCCCCAAGACCGTGCACCAGTTCGGCGCCGGCCGCGTGATCCTCAATGACCCCGAAAAAGTTCGGCGATTGCAGTGCCACTCCGGCCAGGTCGTCGATCTCGTCGAGGCCTGAGAGATTGGTTCTACCGTCCTCGCCCAGGGAAAGCTCGACGATCTCAAACGGTCCCGGCGCCAGGTAAGTTCTAACCACTTCACGGTAATGGGGGTGGACGGCCGAGGATATGGCCACCGTGCGCTTCTTTTTGCCGATCCGGAGCGTCATCAGCAGCGCCTCCGCAAGAGCCGAAGCCCCGTCATACATGGATGCGTTGGCCACTTCTGTGCCCAACAGCCTGGCAGTGAGGGTCTGAAACTCAAAAATTCCCTGGAGCGTGCCCTGGGCCATTTCCGGCTGATAGGGAGTGTAGGAGGTGAGAAATTCAGCGCGGCCCGAAAGACTGCGGACAATTTCCGGCTGGTGATGGTCATAGCTTCCCGCTCCAATCAGGACCGCCCTGCTGGAACCGGTAAACATCGACTGTCCCAAATCCTGGAGATGGTCCGTCAACTCCCACTCCGACAGCGGTCCTGGAATATCGATATCCCCTTCATAGCGTACGTCATCAGGAAGATGGGCGAACAAGTCGTCCAGTGACCGCCGACCGGTCGCAGCCAGCATCTCACCAATCTCTTCTTCAGTGTGAGGCAGATAAC
Organism: Desulfobulbaceae bacterium; assembly: GCA_024640625.1. Taxonomy (GTDB): domain Bacteria; phylum Desulfobacterota; class Desulfobulbia; order Desulfobulbales; family Desulfocapsaceae; genus JABDQA01. The sequence continues at coordinate 20,788 of JAHEER010000009.1, read as the reverse complement.
GCATAAGCTTATCCTTTTAACATCGCCACATAGTCGTCTTTGCTGAGCAGTTCGTCATATTGATCGATGTCGGTTGGACGAACTTCAACAATCCAATTCGCATAAGGATCTTCGTTAAGCAGTTCGGGCGCATCCTCAAGTTCGCTGTTCACCGCGACTATTTCACCGCTCACCGGCAGGTAAATCTCGGATACCGCCTTCACCGACTCAAGCGTTCCGAACTCCTCATCCCGCTCGAAACTCGAGCCCGTTTCCGGCAGTTCGACAAAGACGATGTCGCCAAGCTGGTCCTGAGCGTAGTCGCTTATGCCGATTCTGATGATGTCCCCCTCTTTGGCCGCCCACTCATGTTCCTTGCTGTAGTAGATATCACCCGGCAGATTCAATTCATCGATTTCTTTCATGGTCGCCCCTCTCCTTTTAGCGGTTTCTCATCCGGGCCATCGGCGCGCGTGCCGTCCGATCCGGCCTGATATTCTTTCTTATTTCTACGGTAAGTTTCCGTTTGCCTTCCACCAGCAGGACCTTCTCCCCCGGCTCACAGGGCCGGCCGACTCTTACGAACCCGCAACTCAGCCCCCGAGCCTGAAACGAATCGGGGCGTCCTTTGGAGATTGCCGTGGCGATACTGAAAATATGCTCGCCGACCCGGCCAATGGCCATGTCGGTGGTGCAGGTCAGAATTATGCCGATTGGCGTACCGTGGCCGTCCTGCACTTCACTGCTGCTGCTGATGGTAATTTTCCGAGGATCATAGCCGGCAAACCCATAGGTATAATCTCTTTTGCCTTGGAGCAGCTGCTCGCCGCCAATGAAGGTTTTAGTCCAGCCGTCACCCTTCTGATCCCAGGGAAGCACAAACGACCAGGGCGTATGACCGAACAGCCAATCCCCGATATCCTGGTGGGACAGCGGCAGCATAGCCCCGGCCCGCAGTGAGTCTCTGGCCGCCAGCCCGCATGGCAGCAGGCCATACGGTTCACCTGCCCCAAGCAGTGTGTCCCAGAGGTGCAGAATATCGGCTTTCTCAGCAAACAGCTCGAAACCGAACTCGCCGGTGTAGCCGGTGCGGGACAGGACGACACTGGTCCCGTCCTTGAGGCGGAGCGCAGTCGACCCGCCTGGAAAAATGTCGCCTTTAAAGGTGAAATAGCCCATATCGGCCAGAACCTGCTCCGGATCGCTGAGCAGGCTATGCAGGATTCGTGCGGAAGCGGGTCCCTGCAGGTCAATTTTACCGAGCTCGTCGGTATAGTCGGTGATTGTCACCCCTCCTTCAGAGAGTTCTCTGAGATGAGCACTGACAGCCGCACCCATGGAGCTGTTCACCACGATCATATAGCGCTCAGCCCCCAACTGGCCGATGATCGCATCGTCGAGTACCGTACCGTCGCTGCGCAGAAACAGCCCATACACGCTGCTGCCTTCGCTCAGCGGTGTGTTGCTTTTGCCCTGGCAGTGCAGCAGATCACGGGTATAGCTGTGCTGCAGAAGCTCGAAAGCTCCGCGGCCTTCGAGGGTGAGGACTGCCATGTGTGAGGTATCAAACAATCCCGCCCGGCTGATCACCGCCAGATGCTCGGCTTTGGTGCCCGAGGGATACCAGAGCGGCATATCATAGCCGCCGAATTCGGCCATATTGGCATCATGTGTAAGGTGGGATGAGTGGAGTGCCGTGGTTTTAAGCTGTTTCGCTTCGGTCATCAGCGCACCTCTTCACCAGATTGAATCTGCAGCGGAACTTTGAGATTGAAGCTTTTGTAAACAACAAAGGTTTCAACTGATCTGATATTGGTAACCTTGATCGCCTCCTCGGTGTAGAACTTAAGGATGGTGAAATCCTTTGCAAGCATGACCGTGACAATCAAATCGAATCTGCCGGTGACCACGCAGACCGAAATGACACCGCGCAATCTGCTGAATTCTTCCGCCTTTTTTACCAGGTCCATGTCTCTGACCTGAACGCCGATCATCACCACCGAATGCTCGGGCAGCGCCTCGGGATCAACCAGGCCGGCAACTTCGAGAATCCCTTTTTGCTTGAGTTTTCTGAAACGGTTCCGCACCGTACCCTCGGCAAGATGCAACTTCTCGGCAATGGTTTTGAACGAGGTCCTGCCGTCCCTCAATTCAGTGATAATGGCAATATCTGTGGTGTCCATGGCAGCCTCTCTGGGTATTTTTCATAATTTTACTATTCTATGCTTATTCTGTCAAATTTATATATTTTTAATATCGATATCATCAATTCATGTGGATTATTTAAACGATTGCGGCATTGCCATGCCGTCACAGTGCGCAGGTATACCTGCAGCGTCCTGGGCGCCCTCCCACACTAATAGATCTGGGACGCCGTTGCAGAGTTCCATACTTCACATCCGCTGATTGGGATGGTAATCTAGCGAGACCTTGCCCTGGAAATATTCAGCTCTGCCAGAACCGCTGTCCCGCGCAGCACCATTGCTTAGTGGTGCTCAAAAAGAGGTGAGAGAACAACCGTATGAAGGAAGTAAGCGATGGTGAGCTTTGCAAAGTAATCAAGGACTTTTTGGAGATGGGCCATGTGGATAACATCGTCGCCATGTTTGACCGGGATTGCCGCTACTTTCAGTGGACAGGCGCTATTTTAGATGACGATCGATTTGCGGTACGTCTGGGAGTGTTGGTGCTGTTCGAGGAATTGCTGGCCCGGGGCAACAGTTCGATGCATCTCGCCGTGCCCTCGCTGGCTGCTCTTTTGTCTTCGGACAACCCGCTTGTACGCGGCGAAGCGCTGAGTGTGCTGGCGATTATCAATGATCCGAGTCTGGGTGCCCAGGCGGTGACAATGCTCGACGATAGTGATCCCCAGGTGCGGGAAATAGCAGAAGACATTGTCAAGTCGCTGTGAGAGCAGGGCCAGACGACCTCAGACTTACCCCCAGCTCAAGCACCATTCAGTACTCTGAGTGCGTGGTCGTAGCTCAGGTAGGTCGCATACAGGTCGTCATACCGGGCGACGGAATCCCGGTCGGGAGCGCACCTGGTCCGCTCGTCGAGGGAGACAAATCGGGAAGTGATTTCCTCCAGGGAGGTCTGCATGCCCGCCGCCTGTTCAGCACACCACAACGCCTGCAGTGCGGCACCAACCGCCCCGGCTTCCTGCTGCTGGACACAGACTACCTCGCAATTAAAACTATCCGCCACCAGCTGCCGCCAGAGCAGGCTCTTAGCGCCGCCCCCCGTCAACCTGATTTCCCGTGGTTCGATACCATTCCTGCGGAGTACCTCAAGCCCGTATCTGAGTCCGAAGGTCGCCCCCTCCATTGCCGCTCGGCAGAAATTCTGCGGGTTCATATTCAGAGTGGTCATTCCCCCCAGGTGAGCCGTGGCTTCGGGGAGCGACGGAGTTCGTTCGCCGTTGAAATAAGGAAGCAGAATCAGCCCTTCGGCACCCGGCGGGGCCGCTGCCGCCATTTGGTTCATGGTCTCCAGGTCGAGCCCCAAGAGGGCGCGCATGAGCTCGGTTGCCACCGTCACATTCATGGTGCACACCAGCGGCAGCCAGCCGCCGCTGGAGGAGCAGAAAGAGGCAAGTTCGCCGCTGTCATCCACCACCGGTCGATCGGCGTAGGCGTAGATCGTCCCCGAGGTACCGAGGCTGGCGGTAACCACCCCGGGGACCACATTGCCGGTGCCGATGGCGGCCATCATATTGTCGCCTCCACCGGAAGATACAAGCACCTCGTCCGACAAGCCGAATTGCTCTGCAATCTCCGGCCGCAGAAGGCCTGCCGGTTCATCGGCGGCCAGCAGCCCGGGAAGGCAGTCGCGCAATTTTCCAGAGGGATCAATGGCGCTGAGCAAACTCTGCGACCAGCAGCGATTAACCACATCGAAGTAGGCGGTTCCTGACGCGTCGCCGAACTCGGATACCCGAGCCCCGGTCAGCCAGTAGTTGAGATAGTCATGCGGAAGCAGGACCGTCGCCAGACGATCATATCCTTCGGGCTCTGTATCTCTGAGCCAGAGGACCTTGGAAGCGGTGAAGCCGGCAGCCACCTGGTTGCCGATGGCCTCAAGAACGGCCTGTTCTCCACCCGCCCTGGCGGTGATGACACCACATTGCCGGGTGGTTTCCGTATCGCACCAGAGTTTAGCCGGCCTGATCACTTCCCCCTGGCCATCAAGCGCAACCATGCCGTGCTGCTGCCCGGAGACGCCGACGGCCCGAACCTCCGAAGCTCGGACCAAAGGAGATGCGAGCAGATCCGAGAGTACCTTTTCACAAGCTGCAATCCAGGTGTCCGGGTGCTGTTCCCGGCCTCCCCGTTCATTTTCAATCAGTCCGTAGCTGTGGTAACTCTCTGCCAGCAACCTGCCCGATCGACCACTCAGGATCACCCCTTTGGTGCCCTGGGTGCCGCTGTCGATACCGATATACAAATGGTCTGCCATCTTCGTTCACCGTGTGATCTGGTGGTTCGATCAGATAAAGTTATTGATCAGGTTTTCGAGATATTCCTGCCTGCCGCTTACCACCTCGGGTTCACCATGTGCCCTGATAAACCGTTCGCATTCATCGAGACTGGAATTACCGGCCAGGGCCGCTGCCCCCGCCCCGTCCCAGGAGCTGTAGCGCAGTTTTTTGAAGTCTTCCAGAAAGCCGTCCTCGATAATCGCCGAGGCCACTATCAGGCCGCGGGCAAAGGCGTCCATTCCACCGATGTGAGCGTGAAAAAGATCGACCGGCTCAAAGGATCCCCGCCGCACCTTGGCATCGAAATTCATCCCCCCTGATCCGAGCCCGCCCGCGGCAAGCACCTCGAGCATGGCGTACACCGTCGCATAGAGGTCGGTGGGAAATTGATCGGTATCCCAGCCCAGCAGCAGATCTCCCCGATTGACGTCCATGCTGCCAAGTTTACCGGCGGCAGCGGCGACTGCCAGTTCGTGTTCGAAGGTATGGCCGGCAAGGGTGGCGTGGTTGGCCTCGATATTAAGCTTGAAGTGGTCGATCAGCCCGTGGCTGCGCAGGAAATTCAGTATAGTCGCGCTGTCGAAATCATACTGATGCTTGGTTGGCTCCTTTGGTTTCGGTTCTATCAGGAACTGACCGGTGAAGCCAATCCGCTCGGCATACTCCACGCACATTCTGAAAAAGGCGGCCATTTGTTCCTGCTCCTGTTTCAGCCTGGTATTCAGAAGGGTCTCATATCCTTCCCGACCACCCCAGAACACATAGTTCTCTCCCCCCAACTCCTTGGTGGCGTCAAGCGCCTGCTTGACCTGGGCCGCCGCGTAGGCAAACACATGATAGTCGGGATTGGTCCCGGCCCCGTGCACATAGCGGGGATGGGAGAACAGATTTGCAGTACCCCAGAGCAACTTGATGCCGGTGGACTCCTGCAACATTTTCGCATGGTCCACCATAATCTCCAGGTTCTTGCACGACTCAGCAAAACTGTCCCCTTCCGGGGCAAGGTCGCGATCGTGGAAACAATAATAGTGGACCCCCAGCTTCGAAACGAATTCAAAGGCCGCATCGCAGGTGGCCCTGGCGCGGTCCAGCGGCTCGCTGAAGTCACTCCAGAGGCGATCCATGGTTGCCTCGCCAAAGGGGTCGGCCCCCTGATTTTTCATGGTGTGCCAATAGGCGACCGCAAAGCGGAGATGATCCGCCATCGATGTACCGGCCACCAGCCGGTCTTTTTCATACCACTTAAACGATAAGGGATTGTCGGAATCCCGACCCTCGAAAGTTATCTGCTCAACTTCTGGAAAATATGTGGTCACGTCGAATCCTCCTTAACTAAAAAACGAGAAGGTGGTCACCCGTTTCTCTGAATCTTGTCCAGGGGCGATTTGTAGATCTCATTAAGGACAAATCCTGCCGCTCCCTGGGCCCAATCATGGTCATTCCAATCCTGGACCAATACCTGGGTGGCCATCGCCTGTTCGTGATTAAGATATTTACCCAGCAGCCGGTACATCGGAGTAAATACCAGGTCTCCTGCCCGCACCCCCTCACCGGTAATGATCACCCGCTCAGGGTTAAAGATCTGAATCAGTCCCGCCACACCGCGGGCAAGAAATTCACCACTCTGCTGGAATATTTTGCGCAGTTTCCGGTCTCCATCTCGTGCCAGGCGGGTTACTTCCTCAATGGTCAGCATATCCAGATCCGGACCATTCTTTCTCCCTTGCAGCGCTTTCCTGGACTGTTGCAGAATCCCGGAATCGGCAGAGTAAGCTTCAAAACAACCGAATTTCCCACACCTGCAGGGTTCGCCATCGGGGACAATGACCATGTGACCAAATTCAGCCGCTATTCCCGTTGCTCCCTGATAAAGTTTACCGTCAACCACGATGCCCATGCCAATCCCTTCCTCGATGGTCACAACCAGGAAATTACGCACTCCTTTACCGAGCCCGAACCATTGCGACGCCACGGTGAAGGCATTGGCATCGTTTTCCAGGTACACATCCATGCCCAGTCGCTGAGCGAGTAAGGTACGTATGTCTGAGGAACCATTCTGGATTGGTGTCCAAAAGCAGGTGCCGCTGGCGGAATCGACAAAACCGGGCAATGCCAGGCCGCAGCCGCAGAGATCTTTGAGCTTCAGCTTCGCCTTCTCCAGGCAGTGCAGGATTCCATCCTCGGCAACATCCGCCAACATGGCCACGGACCGTTCACCTACCCTGAGCGGCACCGAGAGGGTGGATTTGACCTGACCGACAAAATCCACCACGGCAAAACTCAACCGAAATGCCGCTATTTTAATCCCCACCGCATAGGCCGCCTCAGGGTTCAGCATGAGCATGATACGGCGCCTTCCACGGCTGGAAGATGAAGCGACCCTATCCTCGCGAATCAGTCCCCGCTCTATCAGCAGGGCAGTAATATTGGTCACCGAAGCCCGGCTCTGGCCAGTTTTCTCGGCTATCTCAACCCGTGAGATCATCCCCGCTTCCCGAATACTGTTCAGGATATTGAAGAGGTTCAGTTCACGGGTGAAATCACGATTGGCAGCTTTCATGGATCCGGCTTTTTGGTTCACTCAAAAAACATAAAAACATCAAGGAAACCCATTCCGAGAAAAAAGGATCCCCTGGGGGGAAAATTTATTAATATAATTTCATATTGTTATGAGCATCAAAGGTATCAATGCCGACCAGCGCAACAGTCCTGATTGTTTTTTAGTAACAAGGAAAAATGGTGAAATCAAGGAAAGAACATTGCCGCTACGATATTATTTATTATCGATAATGCATACTCTATTGTTTTTTGGGGAAATATACCTATTAGTTACGTATACTTAATGACAATATACAACAGATTTATATACTACAAATGACATATTATTTTTTGTTTACCGAATGAATTAATTCTTGCCTTACATTATAAAATTTGGCAATCTGCGACCTGGAACGCTGCCGATTGGCCTATCAGGAGGCTGCATCGGTGCACATCTCGACCATGCAGGTGGGAGTCGACAGCAGCACGGCCGTCTGATCAGCGCCCGGCATCGCTGCCTGTCTAAAAAATTAACTCTATTTTTATTCTTGGAGGAATTTCTCATGCTGAAGAAAACCGTTATTCCCGTTATGGCTGTGCTCGCCGTTGCACTCTTTTTCTCTGCGGCGGTGGCCAAAGAACTGGTGGTGGGTGTTTCCTGGTCCAACTTTCAGGAAGAACGTTGGAAAACAGATGAGGCCGCCATGAAGGCGGAGTTGGAAAGCCATGGCGCCAAGTATATCATGGCCGATGCCCAGGCCAGTGCCGAAAAACAGATTTCCGATATCGAAAACCTGATCGCCCGCGGCGCCAATGCCCTGATCGTCCTGGCCTGGGACGCTGATGCCGTGCTGCCGGCCATTGCCAAAGCCGAAGCCGAAGGTATTTCGGTGGTCGGCTATGACCGGTTGATCGAAAAAGAAGGTGTGTTCTATCTCACTTTCGACAACAAGGAAGTTGGCCGGATGCAGGCCCGCGCCGTCTATGCAGTGAAACCGGAAGGCAACTATGTATTCATCAAGGGCGCGCCGACCGACCCCAACGCGGAATTCCTCTATGAGGGACAGCTCGAGGTCCTGGACGAGGCAATCAAGGCCGGCAAAATTAAAAATGTTGCAGCCCAGGGGACCGACGGATGGAAGCCGGAAGTTGCCCAGCGCAACATGGAGCAGATCCTTACCGCCCAGAATAACATGGTCGATGCAGTCGTCGCTTCAAATGACGGCACCGCCGGCGGCGTGGTGGCCGCCCTGACTGCCCAGGGAATGGAAGGCATCACCCCGGTTTCTGGACAGGACGGTGACCATGCAGCCCTGAACAGAGTTGCGCGCGGATTGCAGACCGTTTCGGTGTGGAAAGATGCGCGGGAACTGGGCAAAGCTGCCGCCAAAATCGCGGTTGACCTGGCCAACGGAAAAACTCCGTCGGGCACCATCAAATGGTCCGGCGGCGCCAAGGGTATCGAGATGGATGCCATTCTCCTGGCACCGGTGCCGATCACCAAAGACAAGCTCAATGTGGTAGTGGAGGCTGGCTGGATTGAGAAAGACGTCCTCTGCCAGGGTGTTGAGGGTAACTGCCCGTAGACGCCGCTCCAACAAGATCGAGTCGGGGGCACTTTTCCTGGTGCCCCCAAATTTCTTGAAGCAATTCGACTATACCTGTTGTAGATAAAAACATTGAGACTAGCTGAAATCTTCTAGACAACCTCGCACCCGGCATCGTTATGGACCCCCAGCCCGAAAAGGTTCCCAAGACCTCGGTTTTCCGCCGGCTCAGCTCGGAACTCGAGATTGACACCCGCATGCTGGCCATGATCGGTGCGCTGATCATTATCTGGGTCGTCTTGACCGTGCTCACCGACGGCATATTCTTCACCGCCAGAAACCTCTATAATCTTGCTGTCCAGACCAGTGTCGTGGGTATCATGGCCACCGGGATGGTGCTGGTAATCGTGGCCCGGCACATAGACTTATCGGTCGGCTCCCTGATGGGCTTCACCGGGATGGTCATCGCCTATCTGCAGGTTCATGTCTTTACTCTGGGTGCCGCCTGGAACTGGCCTTTGACCGTTGTCTGCGGACTGGCCCTGGGTGCGTTGGTCGGCCTCTGGCAGGGCTGGTGGGTGGCCTATCGGGGGGTACCGGCCTTCGTGGTAACCCTGGGCGGCCTGCTCATTTTCCGCGGCGGCGCCTACCTGGTGACCGACGGCAGGACGGTGGCTCCCATGGATAAGACCTACCAGCTTCTCGGCGGGGGCATCAACGGTTCGATTGGCGCCACCTGGAGCTGGATATTTGGCGGCGTCTGTATTCTGCTGATGATAATCGGCACCTTCAGGAACAGGGCCCGCAGAAAGAAATATGGCTTTCAACCCAAAGCCCGCTGGGCCGAACTGGTCATGCTCCTGATCGGCATCGGCCTGGTATGCGGGTTCGTCATGGTAATGAACTCTTATTACAAGCCCCGCACCGAAATTCCACGGGGTATTCCCATTCCGGTGCTTATCCTCATCGGAGTGGTGGTGATCATGACGCTGCTCGCCAAAGTCACCAAATTCGGACGCTACGTCTTCGCCATCGGGGGCAACCCTGAGGCCGCTGAACTCTCAGGGATCAACGTGGCCCGGGTCACCATGTACATCTTCATGGTTATGGGTATTCTCTGTGGAATTGCCGCGGTGATCACCACCGCCCGGCTCAACGCCGGCGCCAACTCGATGGGCACGATGGCAGAATTGAACGTCATTGCCGCTGCGGTCATCGGCGGCACCTCCCTGGCCGGAGGAGTCGGCACCATCGCCGGCGCCATCCTCGGAGCGGTGATTATGCAGTCGCTTGAATCGGGTATGGTGCTTATGGGAGTTACCAGCGCCATGCGCCAGGTTGTCATTGGACTGGTGCTGGTCCTCGCCGTCTGGTTCGACGTTATGTACAATAAAAATAAACGGTAGGGGCAGCTGTGAATACTCAAGTTCCGCTCGTTGAGATGCGCAACATCCACAAACGGTTTGGTGGGGTTCATGCGGTGCAGGGCGTTTCCATAGACCTGATGCCCGGAGAAGTCGTCGGTGTGCTCGGTCACAACGGCGCCGGCAAAACAGTGCTGATGAAGTCCCTGTCCGGGGCAATACCCTGTGATGAAGGCGATATACTGATCAATGGCCAGAAAGTCGATATCAGGCGCCCCCGTGACGCCCGTCACCAAGGTATTGAAACCATCTACCAGACCCTGGCCCTGTCAGACAATCTCGATGCCCCGGCCAACCTGTTTCTCGGCCGCGAAATCATGACTTCTTACGGGACACTGGATGACGGCGCCATGGAAAACGAGGCCCGCAAGGTGATCCAGCGCCTCAACCCCAATTTCACCAACATCAAAGACCCCGTTCGCAACATGTCGGGCGGACAACGGCAGTCGGTGGCCATTGCCCGAGCCATCTATTTCAATGCCAAGATACTGATCATGGATGAACCAACCGCCGCCCTCGGTCCCCATGAGACGGCCATGGTCGCCGAACTGATCAAACAGCTGAAAAGCGAGGGGATCGGTATTTTTCTCATCAGCCACGACCTGCATGATGTCTTCGACCTGGCAGACCGGGTATCGGTTATTAAAAACGGCAAACTTGTCGGTACCCAGTTGACCAGCCAGGTCACCAAGGACGAGGTACTGGGAATGATAATTCTCGGTAAGAATCCCGGCCAGAAAGAAGCCGCCTAGCAGCGGGTTGCCTGGCGCTGCCCGGCCGCCACATCGCCCGTCCTAGGTACCCGCCTGTTCCAGGAATTTCTGCCAGACCACTTCCAGGGTCAGATCAGACAGATCCTCACTTTCCAGCCAAGTGAAGCGGGTGTGCTGGATGCCGGTGGTCTGCGCTGGTGTGTGGCCGCCGTACAATGCAAGTCCCCGGCAGCCCAGATGGGCGGCGATATGGGTCGGACCGGTGTCGTTGCCGATCACAAACGCAGCCTGCTGAGCCACACCCGCCAAGGCGAAATAGTCGAGATAGCCATCTTTCGAGACCAGTGTTTTACCGGGTATGGCACGGTACTGATCCATTTCTGCCGGCCCCGGGACGGTGACCGGCTGCAGGTCGTGCTCGATCAGCCGCTGGGCCAACTGCGCGAACCATGGCCAGCGTTTGACACTATGGGCTGCAGAAGCTCCCGGAATCAGCAGCACAAAACCCGGTTCCACTCCATGTTGATCAAGCAGCTCATCAGCCTTATCGACCATCCAGGAAAGATCGCAACGCCGGGTGTGAGTGGCGGGAATCCCTGCCAGGCGCAGATGAGCATGAAAGTGGTCCGCCGCGCAACGATCATCTGGTCGTTTCAGAAACACCTCACAGCCCTCCACATCGCCGAGCCACCAGGTGGGGGGAAAAAGGTAGCGCTGGTAAAACCGTGTTCTGCCCACCTGCTGCAGATCATACACCCGGCCAAATGATCTCCGGTGCAGTCTCTTTCGAAGTGCCAGTATCTGCGCAAGGTGATATCGCGGCGCTCTCGGATCTATGAAGACCTCATCCACCCAGGGACAGCGCTCCATGTAGATGCGGTAGGATGGCGTGGTCATCACGGAGAGACGGTCGTTGGGATGAAAATTTCTAATATCCCGGATAGCCCCGTCGGCCTGGACCAGATCACCCAGGGCGCTGAGCTTGATGATCAGAATGTCAGCCATCAATACGCTTCGTATGATTTCTCCTCGATCAAATCGGAGCCGAGCAGACGGTTGATCCTGAGCTTGATTTCCGCCCGTCTGTCGTTGGTTTTGTAGACCGAGCGGGCAAGTGCAATAAACGTTTCGGAGAAGTCTTTGTCGCGCTCGCATGCACGGATATGGTCTTCTATGTCCCAGAGCGACTCATTTGTCCGCCGCAACTCATCAATCAACACCTGCAAGGGTGCGCCCGGCAGCTGGGCAGCGCGACACACTTGGCGCAGGGCCTCGAGTTCCTTACTGATATTTTCCAGCTTTTGGGGGGCGTCGATACGGGCCTGCTTGATCTCCAAAATAGTCAATTTGTCAAACAGCTCACCCCAGGAAACGGGAATTTTCGCCACCATAATGTTCCTCCATTACGCGAGCCGATGATTATACTTGTCATCTATGGGGCATTAAAGTTTTACTATTTATTGCGACATACATTCAAGGCGCCCTACCAGGCAAGGCTGGCGAGGAACCGGCAGGGGCGGTGAGCACCTGCCGCAGCAAGTGACCCAGCCTGCGGGGACGGCTTGGACGTACGCCGCTGTCTATACTGGACAAATGGATCCATACCATATATCTACAAACCTGTCTGCTGCAACCCGGCAATCGGTTTAACTCTGTGTGGTTATTAATTCATGTACCTTGCCACCCTGACCAGAGGTCAGAAAAAACGTTACGAAATTCGCCGCTCGATACCCGGGGCTGACCATCGCTATCGGGACTTTAAGGTAGTGTTTGACCTGGGCGACGATCCCGGACGCTACATCGAGAATCTTACCGACGATATCTGCTATTTTTCCGAGGAATTGGCAGAAGGGCTGCAGCGGGAGACCTCTGAGGACGCGTCTCTTATCCTCGAAGAGCTGCTCTGGGATTTTTTGCCCGCCGAAGAGCGTATCCGCCTGGAAATATTCCGTCATCGAGGGAAAGCGCGGGTATCACCCCTGTCGGCAGAGGAGCGAACAGCGATAGACAGAGATATTCATCTGTTTGATCGTCGACGCCTCTATTACCTGCGCTACGGCGCGGTAGAGCAGAGCCGCATCTTCAGACTCAACCCCAAACTCTACCGCCCACTGCTCAACAAGTGTCGCGACGAGCGCGAATTCTACCTCAGGGACTTAGAAAAAGTGCTGCAGCACAATGAACTCAAAACCTATGTCTTTGCCATTTTCGATCTCCAGCGCCATTTTACCGAGTCGTTTTCGGCAACCATGCCTGAGGCGCTGGACCAGGTGGATATAGCCGATTTTTTCATCGAGGAAATCTGTTCACTGAACAGTGACAGAAATTTCTGGCGCACAGGTGACGGGGGTACGAACCTGCATGATCACCTGATCCGCTATCTGATAATGTTCTTTGATCACGGCTATGGCCGGCGATCGTTGTTCGACGACTTCGTCCGGGAATTCATGGGGCGCCACCGGGCCTTTTCCTGGCCAGATAAAAAACCGGCGGTAAGCACCGGCCAGGCTGAGAAAATTTTTCAGATGAAATGGCAGAAACTGCAGAAAATGAGCCGCCGGGAACTGATCCGCCTTTATCGACAACGAGCCAAGGAACTCCATCCTGACAGCGGTGGCAACCACGAGGAGTTCATTCAGCTCAACGGCGCCTATGCCTCTCTTCTGGCCAGAAAGAAATGAGATAGAGCTGAGGAGAAACCGACAATGATAAGGTCTTTGGCCGCCGAACTATATCGCGCCCAGCAGAAAGTGCACAAACTGCAGGATCAGCTTGAAAAAGCACCGCTTGCAAAGAAGGAAGGGCTCAGGCGGGAATTGCGCAGCGCCGCCGCCGAATGCAATCAGTTACGGCGGCTGGTCGAAGCCAAGAAGCGGCGGCCGCTGTTCAAGACCAGCCACAAGAAAGACCCCGGATTCTAGGCTCGTTTAGGTCTATTCTGCGTCCTCAATCCAGGAGGATATCTAGTTGAGGAGTGTCACTCCCCGTGCGTCGATCCCCACGGCCACTTCCTGCAAAACCTGGTAGGGACGGGCAGTGAACTCCTGCTCGCCGAGCAGCACCTGAAGCTTCGGACCAATATCGACCGTTATTCTGATTTTGGAGTTTTCCCAGGTCAGCGCTATGACTCTTCCGGCTATCCCGCTGCCCGTGCTGTTCTTCTGCTCCACAGGACTGAGTCTCACCTGCGCGGGATCTATATGGGCCCGCATCTGCCGATTTTCCCCGGCCAGTCCGTCGGGATCGGTAAAGGGGAGCAGGTGATCACCTAAACAACATTGCAACTCATCGCCGCGTCGCACCAGCCTGACCCCAAAGATATTTTCTTCCAGATTTTTTGACAGACGCCCATTCTGCAAGAGCAGCGTCCGGTGAGCAAGCTGCCTGCTCTGGGACAGGTAATGAGTTGAAAAGATTATGGTTGTATGCCTGACACTGTTGGCATGGGAAAGAATTTTCAGGATAATCTCCTGGTGCTCACGATCAACGTTGGCGGTCGGCTCATCGCAGAGTAGCACCTTGGGCTCCAGTGCCAGAGCCCGGGCCAGAGCCACCCGCTTGACCTCGCCGCCGGAAAGGCCATGCACATCCCGATGGGCAAAATCAGCCATGGTCACGCGCTCCAGGGCATACTCGATTCTGCGCCTGCGTTCTTGCAGGGGAATCTTTCGCACCTTCAGCCCAAATTCAATGTTTCTCCAGACACTGCCGGAAAAAAGTATCGGGTTCTGATCGACCATTACCACCTGACGACGCAGCCTGGTCAGGGTCGCGTGATCATAACTGACCGCTGACGATTGAAAGCACAGTTGTCCGCTGCTGGGCTGGTCAAGAAAGGCGAGTTGGTTGAGCAGGGTCGTCTTGCCGGCCCCATTGGGACCGATGAGCGCATAAATTCTGCGGGCTTCGAAGGACAGCGAATCGATCTCCAGAACCGTTCGGGAGCCGAAGGTTCGGGTCACGTTGGTAAGTTCATAGAGCATCTGATTTGAGGCGCCCCTGCAGAAAGTGAAAGACCAGGTTGACGAGGAAGGCAAAGGTCATCAGTACCAGCCCCAGGGCCACGGCCAGAACGAATTCCCCCTTGTCGTACTCCAGGGCCATTGCCGTGGTCATGGTCCGGGTGAACCCCTTGGCATTGCCGCCCAGCATCATCGAGATGCCGACTTCGGCAATCACCCGCCCGAAAGCGGCGATCAGGGCCGCCATGATGCCGAACCGGGCTTCCAGAAATATCACCCAGCCCATCTGATAATAAGTGGCACCAAGGGTCAGCGCCGTGTTTCGGTAGCGCTGATCTATTCTGCTGATGGCGGCTATGGTCAGGGTGGTGACGACCGGCACGATCAGTATGATCTGACCGATGATGATGGCTTTCTGGGTATAGAGAAGTTCGAGCGGTCCGAAAATGCCGCGCCTGGAGATCAGCGAATAGACCACCAGGCCGATGACCACGGTCGGCAGCGCGAGCAGTGTATTCAGGCAGGTCATGATGAGCCGTTTGCCGCGGAAGGTGTTGAAGGCGATGAAAAAGCCCGCCGGCAGGCCAAAAAGCGCGGCAAAAAGCGTCGAGAAAAAACTGACGTTGAGCGAAACCCCCACAATTTCGAAGAGTTCAGGATCAAAGGAAAGCAGAAGCAGCAGCGCTGACTTGAGACTGTCGACGAGTAGATCCAATTCAATACCAGACCAGGGTTATAGAAAACACTCAGACGCCGGAACAACCCCTTATTCCGGCGGCCCATTTAGAGGCGGCTGCCGCATAGTCTATCTACTGCGGAAGTGCATCCGGGTAAAAAAGCTGGTGGTCGAGTAAACGGTAGCTATCAATGAGCTTCTGTCCTCTCTCGGAGGTGAGCCATTGGGCGAATGATTCGGCCAGATCGTACTTTACATGGTCGAATTTCTTCGGATTAACCGGGATGATCCCGTACGGATTGGCCAGCGCAGCGGAACCTTCGCTGACAATTTCCAGCTCAATCGGCGGCGTCTTGCCGTATTTATATTTGATGTAGGTGCCGCGATCGGTCATCGTGTAGGCGCCTTTTTCATCGGCGTAGGTAAGCGTCTTCCCCATTCCCTGGCCGATGGAACGATACCAGTCGGCCGAATTGGCGGGTTCGATGAACTGAACGGCGACCTTCTCTCCTTTCTTAATTATTTCTTTTTTATTGGCGACCACTTGCACCCCAGATTTTTCCCAGAGAAACTGCTCCTTGGTGTGGGTTCCGGAATCATCGCCGCGGGAGATGAACTCGGCCTTGGCGCTGGCGATACTTTGCAGCCCAGCATAGACATCCGCGGCTTCAGCTACCCCGGCCGGATCGTTTCTCGGACCGATAACGACAAAATCGTTGTGCATCACCGCATAACGCGCGGTCCCATACCCTTCGGCGACGAATTTGTCCTCTCTCGCCTTGGCATGAACAAAGATGATGTCGACGTTGCCGTCCATACCATCGCGCAGTGCCGCTCCTGTCCCTTTGGCAATCACCTTTACCGCGATACCGGTATCGTCCTTGAACGCCGGCAGCAGCACATCCAGGAGACCCGAGGCCTGGGTTGACGTGGTGGTGGACATGGTCAATACGTTCTCGGCGGCGGCAGCAACGCCGGATAAGGCAGCCAGCAGAGCTGCCGAGAACACCAAGGTTTTTATATTCATCTTCTTCTCCTGAATCATACATTACAATTTAAGGTTGTCGGGGTAGATCATTTTGCCGCAGACTGAGAGATCATACCCTGCGTATTCTCGGGCAATTTCCTTGAATAATGGATCGTGCAGTAGGTTGAGAAAACGCTGTACCGGCGGATCGAAAAAGCGGTCGCGGTTGATCAACAGATCGAAACGCTCCCACCGCAGAGGAATAAAATCCAGACCCAGCAGTTCCGCCACCGGCCTGATCGCCGGTGCCGCATCCGCCTTGCCCCCCAGAACAGCGAGCCCGGCCTCGAGATGTCTGTTCACCTCTACCCCATAGCCAACGATATCGTCGGTGCTTATTTCGGAGCGGCTTATCTCATAATCGAGGAGCAGTCGGGTTCCCGTATTAAGCGGCCGATTGACGATCCTCACCCCCTCCCCGGCCAGATCCGAGACCGAATGAATCTGTTTGGGGTTGCCGGTGGTGATGACGAGTCCCTGCTCGCGCTTGCTGAAGTTGATGAACACCGGCGCCCGGGTCATCTCCTGCTCGGCAAAACGGAAATTATACTCCTCGTTGTCATCCTGCAGCAGATGGCAGACCCCAATATGGCAGCTGCCCTGCCGCAGTGCGCGCAGTCCCCCCATACTGCCGATATTGGCGAAAAAAATCATACTGTCCTGATTCTGGCTGTTGTAAAGGCCTATGGCCCTCTGAAACAGCAGGTCATCACTGCCGGCAACAAACAACCTGCCGCTGTCCAGCGCAGGATTGGCGGCAGCGGGCAGATTGACGATGGATAAATCCAGCCATTCTTCGACAAAATGCCGCGGAAACAGCCACTTCCCGGTGACTTTGGTGGCTGGAAGCCCCTTTTCACTGACCAGGGTGTAGACACCTTTTTCATTGACCTGGAGTAACTGGGCAACTTCCTTGGTATTTAGATATTTCTTCGAGGATGACATGGCACCTTACCAGCACTGGTTGATTTGCAGGGTACGTTCTGCTATCTACGGCCTAATTTGTCAATATAACACTTATTGAAGAAACAAACTTACCATAGACAACCAATACCGACTTTCGCACCCCGTTTCCCCCTGGTGAACCGTACCGCATTGCCGAGGGAACGCCCGCGGCCGGTAAACCAACGGTTTCTCTTCCTGAAAATTGGGTGTAGTATGAAATGAATTCAAGCTGGGGAGAAAACAAGCGGAGAAATGCGGACAGGAAGAATCATCCACGTGGTCGGCTGCCACGCTGAAGGTGAAGTGGGCGACGTCATAGTAGGCGGTGTGGCGCCGCCTCCGGGTGAAACCATCTGGGAGCAGTCCCGCTGGATCGCCCGGGATCAGGGGTTGCGTAATTTTCTTCTGAATGAACCACGGGGCGGTGTGTTCCGTCATTTCAATCTACTGGTTCCTCCTGTTCAGCCCCGGGCTCAGATGGGCTGGATCATCATGGAGCCCGAAGACACCCCGCCGATGTCCGGCTCAAACTCGATCTGCGTTGCCACGGTGCTTCTGGAAACCGGGATACTGCCGATGGTTGAGCCCGTCACCTCGATCATCCTCGAACCGCCCGGTGGATTGATCGAGGTTAGCGCGCACTGCAGTGACGGCAAAGTCACCAGTGTTTCGGTGAGAAACGTCGCCTCCTTTGTGGACAAGCGTGACCAGATGCTCGAGGTAGCCGGCTTGGGGACGCTGCAGGTTGACACCGCCTACGGGGGAGACAGTTTCGTGATTGTCGAAGCCTCGCAACTCGGTTTCGCCCTGAGTCCCGATGAAGCCAGGGAACTGGCCGAGAGCGGCATACGCATCACCAACGCAGCCAACGAGCAGCTGGGCTTCTGTCATCCGGATAACCCCGAATGGAACCACCTCTCTTTCTGTCAAATCACCGCTCCCCTGCAGAGGGAGGGCAACAGCCTGATTGGCCGCAATACGGTAGCCATTCAGCCCGGAAAACTGGATCGCTGTCCCACCGGGACCGGCTGTTGTGCGCGTATGGCACTATTGCACGAGCAGGGTAAACTGGCCATCGGCGACCGTTACATCGGCGAGTCGATAATCGGCTCCCGCTTTGAGTGCACCATAGACAAGCAGACGACAGTGGGAGGAAAACCGGCGATTTACCCACGCCTATCGGGCCGGGCGTGGATCACCGGAACCTACCAGTATTTTCTCGAGCCAACAGATCCATGGCCCGAAGGCTACAGGGTTGCCGACACCTGGCCCATGTTTAACCGTTAACTACAAATTCACCGGTCCGACGCTGATGCTCATCCTCGACGCTGACCAAATCAAGGGGCTTCTCGACTGGCCGGGAACCATTGCTGCACTCGAGCAAATGTTCACTCAGCCCTGTACTATTCCCGAGCGTCTCCATTACACGCTTGCTCCGGAAGGTCAGCAGCAGGCGACGCTGCTGCTGATGCCCGCCTGGATTGATGGAAAATTCAGCGGGGTCAAAATGGTCAACGTCTACCCCGACAACTCTGCCAAGGACCTGCCGACAATCCTGGGAGTCTACCTGTTGATGGACGGCGCCACCGGCGAATTGCTCGCTCAGTTGGAAGGAGCCGAGCTCACCGCCCGCAGGACCGCCTGCGCCTCGGCTCTGGCCTCGAAATACCTGAGCAGAGCCGACGCCAGCCACCTGCTCATCGTCGGCACCGGCAGATTGGCGCGCTATCTTGGCTTCGCTCATAACGCGGTGCGCCCCTTGACAGGGATCTCCATCTGGGGCAGAGCCCGGGACAAGGCATCCGAGGTGGCCCAAATCTACCGCGCGGCCGGCTTCGATTGCGCTGTCATCGATGATCTTGAGGCAGCCTGTGGCGCTGCCGATATCATCAGCTGCGCGACCATGTCGCCAGAGCCGCTGATTTTCGGCAGCTGGCTGAAGCCGGGGACGCATCTTGACCTGGTCGGAGCATTCAAACCTGAGATGAGGGAAGTAGACGACCAGGCAGTTGTCAGGTCCACTCTCTTCGTTGACACCCGGGTCGGAGCCCTGGCAGAAGCCGGAGACCTGCTGATACCCATGGCCAAGGGTCTGATCGACCGTAATGATATCGCCGCAGAACTGCAAGAGTTGGCTTCGGCGAGCCATCCCGGAAGAATCGATCCCGATGAGATTACCCTGTTTAAATCGGTGGGTAGCGCGATCGAGGACCTGGCTGCTGCAGTTAAATGTTACGAAACCGTTGTCAAGACAGGAAATTGAGCAAGCATTACTCGGGATAGGAAAAAACCATGAAGAGTATCGTCTTTGACCTGGCTAAACGGGTCAGGTCCGAAATACGCGCCAATATGTGGTCAATACTGCTTGTCCACCTTGTCTTCACGGCACTCGGCTTTATCCTTTTCACCCCGTTGCTCGGTGCGCTGGGTCGTCTGCTGCTGGCCCTCTCTTCCACCGAGGTCCTGGCCGACACCGACATCATCTATTTCCTGCTCTCCCCCTTTGGAATGGCAGCACTGGTGGTGTTCGGCGCGATGCTGATCACCATCGTGATCTTCGAGCAGGCGGCAATGATGCTCACCTATATCGCCGCAACCGAAGAAAGTGACGAAGATCTCACCGGTATACTTCGCTATACAGCCGCACGGGCGATGATAATTTTCCAGTTTTCCGTGCTGCTCGTCCTCCGCCTGCTGGTCATCATCCTCCCGTTTCTTGCCGCTGGCGGGCTTATTGGTTGGCTTGCTCTGACCAAGTACGACATCAATTACTATCTGGCCAACAAGCCGCCTGTTTTTTACCTTGCTGTAGTACTGATCGGAGCACTTCTTCTGATTATGGCCTTTGTGGTGATCAGAAAACTTCTGTCCTGGTCCCTCACCTTGCCGCTGATTCTCTGGGGCAAGACCTCCCCGGGAGAATCGTTTGCACAGAGCGCCAGGCTGGTCAGCTCCAATAAAAAGCTCGTCGCCCTCACCCTCATAAGCTGGGGAGTAAGCATTCTCATTCTGTCCCTGCTGGTGTTCGGGCTGGTACAGGTACTCACCAGCAACATTATTCCGCTCTTCTACAACAGAATGGCCTTACTGCTTGTGGTCCTTGGTTTTCTGATTGCCCTCCTGGTATTGGCAAATTTTCTCATCACTGCGCTGGCTTCGGGCAGTTTGGCCGGACTGCTGGTCGAACTGTCTCGCCACTTTGGCATGCCCGCATCGGTCGAGGGCATGGGTGGAGCAAGAAAATCCTGGCAACTGCGATTGACCAAGTCCCGCCTGGCTCTCGCCTGTGGTGGCGGCGCTCTTGTTTCACTACTGATCGGTGTGTGGCTGGTCAGCTCCATTCAGCCAATCGATGATGTCACCATTGTTGCCCATCGCGGTGCAGCAGGAAGAGCGCCGGAAAATACCATGGCTTCGGTAGAAGCGGCCATCGAAGACAAGACCGACTGGGTTGAAATTGACGTTCAGGAAACGGCTGACGGCCGGGTGGTGGTCAT
>JAHEER010000230.1 GCA_024640625.1 Desulfobulbaceae bacterium | reverse complement strand
GCTGGGGAACCCGGCTCACGGGGACCCAGTCGAGGAAAGCGGGGTGTCACATCAGTAGACCCGTTTATGGGAAACACGGAGGGTGCATTGAAACCCGAAACAGTGTGTAACTATTCAGCTCATAAGCATGAAGAAAATGCTTGACAGGGTTCTGCTGCATTTTTTCTGTTTTCACCTGTAGCGATGAACTCGGCTTCGTAGGCATGCATACGGGGCACCCGAAGCTCGCTATGGGTTTTCCACAAACAGGATGACCCTGGGGCCGCATCATTTTTTTCTTCGCCATAGGTTTGGCGACAGAGGCGAAAAATCCATTCTGAAAACCAATGAGACAATAACCTCATTGGAGATCAGGTGGGTACACGGTAGTGACGATAGACGACATTGATGTTGATGCCGCCATCAACTCAGTCAAAGGACTTCTGAAGAAAGAACAGGGTCTATCGCCTGCGCTTAAGTCGGCGATGGAGGTGTTGCTCCTTCTGGTCTCGGTACTCCTCAACCGGATAACCCTCAACAGCAAGAACAGCAGCAGGCCACCATCGGCCGATCCGAACCGGAAGAAGTCAAACAAGAAGGGCCACAGCAAGAGAAAGCCCGGTGGACAGAAAGGACATGGCGGAACCACGCTGGAACCGGTGGATGATCCCGATGTGGTAACCGAGCTGAAGATTGATCGGCGCACCCTGCCCAAGGGGGTGGCGTATCACGAGGTGGGCCATGAGAGACGTCAGGTCATTGATATCGACCTCTGTCGGTTCGTCGTGGAATATCAGGCTCAGATCCTGGAAGACGACCAAGGTAATCGCTTTGTGGCCAGTTTCCCGGAAGGCGTGAAGCGGCGCGTTCAGTATGGCCCCGGCCTGAAGGCCAATGCCGTCTATATGTCGCAGTATCAATTGATTCCCTATGATCGAATCCGGGATTACTTTCAGGATCAGATGCATACGCCGGTCAGTGCGGGCTCTGTATTTAACTTCAACAAAGAGGCTTATGAGGGACTGGCGTCCTTTGAGCAGTGGTTGAAGGGCCAGCTTGCCAGCACTGATCTGATGCATGCCGATGAGACCGGCATCAATATCGGCGCGAAACGCCATTGGTTACACTGCGCCTCCAACGCGTCACTCACGTGGTTTTACCCCCACACAAAGCGTGGCACTGAGGCGATGAATGAAGAAGGCATCCTGCCCTTGTTTAAGGGCGTGTTATGCCATGATCACTGGAAACCGTATTATCGTTATGACTGTACCCATGCTTTGTGCAATGCGCACCATCTCAGGGAATTGGAGCGGGCATGGGAACAAGACCGGCAGCAGTGGGCCAAGCAGATGCAGGCGTTGCTGATAGATATCGCCAACGCGGTGGAAGATGCTGGAGGCCGGTTATCTCCAAAGATGGCTGAGCCGTGGCGCCAACGCTATCGAAAACTCATTAAAGATGCGGATGCCGAATGCCCGCCTCCGGATGAGAGCCAACGCAAGGGAAAAAGGGGCAGGCCGAAACGATCGAAAGCGAGAAATCTGCTGGAGCGATTACGCGACTTTGAGCAAGACGCCCTGCGCTTCATGGTGGTGAAAAACGTGCCCTTCACTAACAACCAGGGAGAGAACGATCTGCGCATGACCAAAGTGCAGCAAAAAATATCGGGCTGCTTCCGATCCATGGAGGGTGCGAAGATCTTCTGTCGGGTTCGCAGCTATCTATCAACGTGCCGTAAACAAGGCATGACAGCCACCGAGGCGTTGGCTTTGTTGTTCCAGGGCAAGCACCCGGATTTTATGGGGTCGCAGGGTGAATGATGCGGCGGATCGTGGCCTGAATGAGCTGAATAGTTACGATATTCCTCGGCGCGCACCATCAACGAACGTCGCTGAGCGACGCGTTTGGTTTCCCAGGGACTGTTTCGTCTCCGCCCGTTGTGTAGGGCGCAGGCGAGATCATATTGGAGTTTTTCCTCCGTCGCCTTGCACAGCGCGTTGAGCGTCTGCGGGGGGCCAGGGTACGTGCCGAGTGCGAAGAATGCCTGAATGGTGGCAGCGATCCGTAGCCCTTCGATGCGTTCGGGTTGAATGACCTCCGAGCCGGTCTCCGGAATCGGTAACGGGCGGCCGTAGAGGCGAAGGGCCGCCTTTTGGATTCGCTCGCGCTCGACCATGTAGA